>NZ_JBBMFS010000002.1:0-441577 GCF_040095895.1 Lachnospira intestinalis | reverse complement strand
GTTTGTCCGCCAGTTTTGAACAAACTAGCTTCAATAGTTTAGTTTCCGTTAAAACTTACTGCTTTAAAGGACGACATTCCGTAATTGCTTACTTCCTGTCAGTTCGTAAATTGAAAATTTCAAAGAATTTTCAGGGTTGTTTTACTGTTCAGTTATCAATGTTCGTTTATCAATACCGGCTTAAAAGCCGTTGTTGATTTTTTTATTTCGTTACCGCTGTGGGCTGTTTTTGTTGCCCTCGCTCGCGGCGACTTGATTATAATATCACCATTGGGTCAGGTTGTCAACAACTTTTTTAAGTTTTTTTGATTTTTTTGACATCTTTTTAGCTAAGCAACGCAACCCAAGTGTTTATGCGAAGTTTCAGTATGTGAATTTGGGGCGGTTTTACCAGTTTTAGTGTGTTTCCGTGCATTTCTTTTCGTTTTTATTTATAGATATACTGAAATCTGTCAATACATGTTTTACTACAAAAAAAGCAGATGAGAACTGCCTGTATTTTCTCATCTGCTTTTCTGTCACATATTCCAACGTAATTCCTGATTCACAGCCCATTCTAGTATTCTTTATCTTTTCCCGGTACCAGCCCTAACTCTTTAATCTGTTCTTCATTTAATTTCACACTGACAGGATGATTCATGTCGACAGTCGTCCAGTATTCATAGAAAGCAAAATCGCCACGCTTATATCTTCCGCATTTCGTACAGCTTAATAAATCAAATACCGCATCCACACCCTGAACCGTATACGCACCATGCTTTTTTTGTGTTTCATAAACGTGTTTAAGATATCGTGTCGGAAATCCTTCGTCCTGTAACCCGTAATAATAGAAACAGGTCCCACATAATGTTACGTCGGCAACATATGCTACAGTGCTGACATGCCCTGCATCGTCCGGTCCGTCGGAATATGTCCAGTCCATGCGTATCGGTCCTTCATTTTTCCATTCATGTCCGGTTGCAGCAATCCGTTCAGAATAGCTGTCCCCGCAGCTGCATGTATAAATTTTTCTGCCGTCAGTCGTACAGGTCGCTTCTTCGATACTGCTCAAAATATAAACATGTGCATGCTCCGGAAAATCTTCTCGGGAATCTGCCGTTTGGACAAGTGTTCCTGTTGCTTCGTCAAATCTGTATTTTACCCCGTCAATCGTAGTAATTCCTTTTGCCATGGCTCCGGTTTTCGTATCAAAATAATACTTTCCGTCTGCATTACCTGTCCAGTCCTTTACCATATGTCCGTTTTCATCATAACACACCCATTTCCCGGTGCCATCCTCACGGTCTGCATACTGTCCTGCCCATGATTCCTGCCGCCGCCTTGCTGCTCTTTTTAAATAATTCTTTTAATGCTGTCATATTTTTATTCCTACTTTTGTTGTATTTTATATATTCGTATCCATTATTTGCATTCGACATTTTATATATTTTATTTGCATTTAAATAAGAAACAGTCCGATAATGCCGATCAGCACGCCGATACCTGCTCCAGCAAGCACATCTTTTACAAAATGCACACCGCCCAGAACACTTACTACACCCATCAAAAATGCCAGAACAAGCATAATAACGCCCGCTGCCGGATTGACATACAGCCATGTCATTGCAATGACCGTAAATGATGCTGTATGACGGCTCGGCATGGATTCTCCGGTCTTGTCCTTTGCGACTATCGGTGTTGTGCCGTATATCGTATACGGTCGCTTAGCATTAACACATTTTCTAAAAACCGATACACCTGCAAATGTAATAAAAGGCACTAATATTACTTTTAAAAGCATGATACAGCCGCCGTTTATATAGACAAGTCCCAGTAAATCCACATAACACAGTACAGCAAGTGCAGGAAGCAGATGATACAGCACATTCACTGTTCTGACCGCCCATAAATGTTTTTCATACCATTGATATAGTTTTTTATAAAACTGCGGATAAAAATTATCTTCCTTATTTCCTTCTTCCATTTTTTTACTTTATACTTCTTCCTTTCTGCCGTCTGCAAACAATTCCCGTAAGGTCTTACCGTTCTTTTTCCGGGTAAGTTCCACCAGCCCAAGACGTGTCATATCAACATACACAATTCCTGTGTTTTCCTGCTGGATATATTTTTTTAATGCACTGACAAGCTGTTCTTCTTCGGCTTTTTCTTTCAGATTGATAAAATCCACAATAATCATGCCGGACAGATTACGCAGACCTATCTGGCGCACCAGTTCTTCAGCCGCTTCCAGATTGGTCTTTAAAAATGAATCTTTCTTTTTGACCATTTTCCCGGAATTGACATCAACCGCCGTCAATGCCTCTGTCTGTTCAATCACAAGATAACCGCCGGACTTTAACCATACCTTTTTATTTAATGTCCGCGAAAGAATCGTTTCCAATGAATACAGCTTGTAAAGCGGCAGTAATTCATCTTCATAAAGGCGCAGTTTTTCTTTCACCGCTTCTGCTGCATACTGTCCTGCCAGTTCATAAATTTCCCTGTCATCTGTTACAATTTCATCCAAATCCGAAATGCGCAGATTTTTTAACCATTCCACAACCGGTGGAAGCGGCTCATACATTTTTGTAAATGCTTTTAAATATTTTGCCTGTCCGGTTATCTCTTGAAACTGTTCTGCCAGTTTTTTGGCTTCTGCCAGTACAGGCGCACTGTCTGCTTCTGCTGTATTGGTACGCAGAATAAAACCAAAAGCCGGAAGCGGCTTTCCTTTATAGAAAGTTTCTTCCAGCTTTTCCTTTAATTCCAGACAATGCGGATGTTTTTTTACTTTTCCCGAAACGGAAACACCGGTGCCGTCCGATACCAGTACGACATATTCCCCGGTCAGGGATAACTTTCCGGTCGCCGTCGCGGGCTTGGTCTTAAATGCTTCTCTGCTGATTTGCACCAGCATTGAATCTCCTATGCAGACCTTCTCTGTATTTTTGGGATTTAAAAAGAAATGCTTTTTATTTTCTTCCAATGAATAATAGCATTTGATGCCTTTTTCAATCTCAATAAATGCACAGTTTAAATTTTTAACCACATTTTCCACGCGTCCGATGTAAATCCGTCCCGTCATATTTTCCGGTTCTGCCACTTTTAACTCACGGCATACATTATCATAAAACAATGCACAGACACACCGACCCTGTAAATGCGTTATCACATATCTGGTTTTCATACTTCTCCTTATTCCGCAGGCACTCTCCCATGCCGGAGGAAAATCTTTACTTTAAGCATTTTAGCGGTTTGCCAGTTCTTTCACAATATCTTCCCATGTCACACCGCGCAGTACCATCAGTACCATGACATGATACAGGAAATCTGAAATTTCATACTTGATTTCTTCCGGGTCCGGATTCTTTGCCGCAATGATAATTTCTGTTGCTTCTTCACCGCATTTTTTCAGAATCTTATCAATTCCCTTATCAAACAGGTAGTTGGTATATGAACCTTCTTTCGGGTGCTGTTTTCTGTCTTCAATGACATTCATAACATCATTAAATACCTTTAACGGATTGGTTTCTGCATATTCCGTTGATACGAGGTTTCTGTAGAAGCAGCTTCTGTTGCCGGTATGACATGCCGCACCGACCTGTTTTACCTTTGCAAGCAGCGTGTCGTTATCGCAGTCGATTTCAATTGAACGCACATACTGGAAATGTCCTGAAGTCAGACCTTTTACCCAGAGTTCCTGACGGCTTCTGCTGTAATAAGTCATTTTACCGGTTGCAATGGTTTTTTCAAAAGCTTCTTCATTCATGTATGCGACCATTAAGACTTCATCTGTTTTGTAATCCTGTACAACGACCGGAATCAGTCCATCACTGTTTAACTTAAACTCTGAAAACGCAATGGCACTGGTAAAGGTATTCATGGCAATTCCTTTTTTAGAAAGTTCCTGTTTTGCCTGCATGGCATCATAATCCAATGCGCTGACAGAAAGTCCTGTAACACCACCTATATTTTCATTTGTAATCAATGCTGTAAAATCTGCATTTTCAGTATTCACAATGCAATTCATCTGATTGGCACTGATTAAATCTGCATCTGCCGTAAACTGCTTTTCACTTAAAATCACAACAGAAAGCTGATTGTCTGCTGCCATGTCAAGTGCTTCTTTTTCCGCACCGGTATACACCAGCCCTAATTTTGCTGCACCGAAACGGTCTGCAACTTCTTTCATCATTAAAAGATTCGACTCCTTAACATCTTCTAACAATGCAGTCTTTGCGCCTGCGTATAAATACTTTTTAATATCCTCGACACGCTTTACATTACCGCCTACAAGTACCGGTGTATCAATAGATTTGGTAATCTGGCGCAGAATACCGATTGCCTTTTCGTGTGAATCGTCATCATAGGATAAATCCATGACAAGAATCTCATCAGCACCGTTTTCGCTGAAACGGTTTGCTGCTGCAACCGCATCACCGTTTCCTAACAGTACACTTAAATCTTTATCAGCGTACGCTTTCTCATCTTTTAAATAAATATTCGGAATTAATTTTTTATATGACATTGTCCGTTTTCTCCATTACCTGCTTATTTTTCAAATTTTTCTACTGCTTCTGATAATATAACGCGCTTTTCATACAGTGCCTTACCGATAATTGCACCGTGGATTCCCGCATCAGAAACCGCTTCAAGGTCCTGCATACAGGATACGCCGCCGGAAGCGATAATGTCAATACCGGTCTTATCAGAAAGAAGCTTTGTCTGTTCAATATTCGGTCCTGCAAGCATGCCGTCTTTTGATATATCTGTATATACAATGGTCTGTACACCCATTTCTTTCATGGCAAGCGCCATATTCACAGCCGTTTTATCACTTAACTTTTCCCAGCCTTCTACAGCAACATAACCGTCCTTTGCATCAATTCCCACAACGATGTGTTCCGCACCAAAACGGTCAATCGCCTGACGGATAAAATCCGGATTTTCAACGGCTTTTGTTCCGATAATCGCACGGTAAACGCCTAAATCCAGTACTTCCTGAATATTTTCAAGTGTACGGATACCGCCGCCTAACTGCACCGGAATATTCACGCTGTTTACGATTTTTTTAATCGTTTCGGCATTCACGGAACGCCCCTTTAAAGCCCCGTCCAAATCCACGGTATGAATAAATTTTGCGCCGTCTTTTTCAAAGCTTTCTGCAATCTTGTATGGTGTATCCGAATACACGGTCACTTCGTTAAACAGTCCTTTTTTTAACCGGACACACTGTCCGTCTTTAATATCAATAGCAGGATATAATCTCATAACTTCACCTCATGTATGTATTTTACAGACTTCCTTTTGTAGAAAGCACACTTTTAATTCTGTCATCTTTCTGACACGCTTCGTCTAATGCCTTTGCAAATGCCTTAAACATGCCCTCGATGATATGATGGTCATTTTCTCCGGACAGCTCCCTGATGTGCAGGTTCATTCCGGCTGAATAAGATACTGCATAAAAGAACTCCTTGACCATCTGTGTATCAAAATAGCCGACACTGTCTGCATGGAATGCCGCATCAAAGACAAGATACGGTCTTCCTGATAAATCTATTGCACATAAGATCAGTGCTTCATCCATTGGCAGCATAATATCACCATAACGGCGGATGGATTTTTTATCACCGAGTGCCTGCTTAATTGCTTCACCTAAAACGATGCCGACATCTTCAATCGTATGATGACAGTCTACGATTAAATCGCCTTTTACCCTCAATGTCAGATCAAATAAACCATGCTTTGCAAAGCTTTTTAACATATGGTCAAAAAATCCGATACCTGTATCAATATCAGATTCACCGCTTCCATCCAAATCAATCGACAGCTGGATATCCGTTTCACTTGTCGTGCGTTCAATGTGTGCCGCACGGCGTGGTATTTTTACTTCTTCCGCTGTTTCTGCTGCATTTTCATTGCGTCCCTTATAACGCGGATTGCGGTATGGTCTGCGGTAATTTTCTTTTCTTTCATTGCCAGCCATAATTTTTCTCCTATTCGAATCTTACTCTGATTGAATTTGCATGTGCAGTAAGCTGTTCTGCCGTTGCAAATTTTTCAATATCCTTGTGAATCGGTTCCAGTGCTTCTCTTGAATAAGAAATGATGCTGGATTTCTTAATAAAGTCATCTACACTTAATGCAGAGAAGAATTTTGCCGTTCCGTTGGTCGGAAGAACGTGGTTTGGTCCCGCAAAATAGTCACCCAGCGGTTCAGAGCTGTATTCTCCAAGGAATATTGCACCGGCATTTTTAATTCTTGTCATCGTATCAAATGGATTCTTTGTCACAATTTCAAGATGTTCGGAAGCAATCTCATTGGCAACTTCAATGGCTTCTTCCATCGAAGCTGCCGTTAAAATGTAACCGTAGTTTTCAAGGGATTTCTCAAGAATTGCCTTTCTTGAAAGCTGGGCTACAAAGCCGTCAATTTCTTCTGATACCTTCTGTGCAAGTTCTTCACTGGTTGTAATTAAAATCGCAGATGCCATTTCATCATGTTCAGCCTGTGAAAGTAAATCTGCCGCTACATATCTTGGATTGGCTGTTTCATCTGCAAGCACTAAAATTTCACTCGGTCCTGCAACAGAATCAATGCTGACATAGCCAAACACTGCCTTTTTCGCCAGTGCTACATAGATATTGCCCGGTCCGACAATCTTATCAACCTTTGGAATGGATTCTGTGCCGTATGCCATAGCTGCAATCGCCTGTGCACCGCCGACTTTGTAGATGACATCTACACCGGCTTCTTTCGCAGCAACGAGTGTTGTCGGATAAACCTTGCCATCCTTTCCCGGAGGTGTACACATAATAATCTGTTCTACGCCTGCTACCTTTGCCGGCATAACATTCATCAGAACAGATGACGGATAGGCAGCTTTACCGCCCGGTACATAGACACCGACTCTTGCAAGTGCTGTCACCTTCTGACCGAGAATGGTTCCGTCCGGCTTGGAATCAAACCAGCTGTACTGCTTCTGTTTTGCATGATAATCGCGGATATTTACCAGTGCCTTTCTAATAACATCCAGTAAATCCTTATCCACCTGTGCGTAAGCTTCGTCAATCTCTTCCTGTGTTACACGGACATTTTCTGCATTGATGTCTGCCTTATCGAAATTCTTTGTATACTCAAATAACGCTTCATCCTTTCTGGCGCGTACATTTGCAAGAATATCATTGACTGCTGCTTCAAATTTCCCATAGCTGTTCGGACTTCTCTTTAAAAGGTTCTCCAAAATGTTGTTTTTGCTTTCCGGTGTTAATTTTACGATTCTCATATGCTGCCTCTTTTCTGCCCTGCGGCTTATTTTTCTTTATTTTCCAGATAATTTCTTAAATCCGTAATCAGTTTTGTAATGCGCTCGTTTTCCATTTTCATGCTGACCTCGTTGACTACCACTCTGGCAGACAGCGGACACACTTCCTCTAAGACCTCAAGTCCGTTTTCCTTTAAGGTTGCACCCGTTTCCACGATATCGACAATCACTTCTGAAAGTCCGACAATCGGCGCCAATTCAACAGAACCGTTCAGCTTGATAATTTCAACGGTCTGATGCTTTTTATTGTAGAAATAATCTTTTGCAATATTGGGATATTTGGATGCCACACGGATTAATTCATGATGCTTTAACTTTTCCTTTGCTTCCTTTGGTCCGCAGACACACATTTTACAGTTGCCAATCTTTAAATCATAAACTTCATACAGTCTTCTGCCTTCCTCCAAGATGGTATCCTTTCCGACAATCCCGATGTCGGCGGCACCGTATTCCACATAAGTCGGCACATCTGACGGCTTGGCAAGGAAGAAACGAAGCTTTAATTCTTCATTGGTGAAGATGAGTTTTCTTGTCTTCTCGTCTTTCATTTCCTCGCAGGTAATTCCAATATTTTCAAAAATTTCAAGGGCATTTTTTGCAAGACGTCCTTTTGCCAGTGCTATTGTTAAATATCTCATGAAAGCTTTCCTCCCAGTATCTCAGCCAGCCGGAGCTGCTGTTCTTTCTTTGTTGCCGCATCAATCACCGTCACAGAATTATTAATATCAGCACTCATATTCTTTAACAGAACTACGTCTTTTATCTGTGAATTAGCGGCATATTCGCAGCAGCTGTCGATATCCTTTGCCTGTTCTTCTGTCAGCATACAGACATTGTTGCCCATCTTACGCATTGCATCTGCGGTCTTTAACGCATTTACAAGGTTATCCTTGGCGTACACAAGTAAGATGCCGCTTACATCGACCGGAACATTAAGTTTCTGTCTGTTCATGGCTGCCATCAAAGTATCTACATTCATGGAAAATCCGATAGATGCCTTGTCACAGCCAAACTGTCCTATCAGTTTGTCATATCGTCCGCCGTTGACAACCGGTTCGCCGACACCAAAAGTATATCCTGCAAAAATGATACCGGTATAATAGCCGTGATTGCTTAATGCACCCAAATCAAATGAAATGTATTTGTCATAGCCGATAATCTTTAAATAGTCATACAGCTTTAACAGTCTGTCGATTGCGGCAAGGCAGTCCTGATTCTTTGTCAACCCTGCTGCCTTGTGTAAAACATCAATTGAACCAAACAGCTGCGGAAGCTGTAACAACACATCTGAAATGCGCTTATCAATATTTAATGAATTTAACAGTTCTTCCACACCGAAATAATTTTTCTGTTCAATCAGACGGACAAGCATTTCTGCTTCATCACCGTCAATACCTGCTTCCTTTAAAAGCCCTTTAAAGAACAAGACGTTGCCGATTTCAACCTGAAATTCTTCCAGTCCGGCATTTTTCATGCAGTCAATCACCATGCTGATAATCTCTAAATCGGCATCAATCGAATCATCGCCAATCAGTTCCGCACCGACTGCCGTGCTTTCCTTTAACTTTCCCTGATAATATTTGCTGACATTGACAAAAGTATTGCCCACATAGCAAAGCTTTAACGGACGGTTATCGTCTTCAAAATACTTTGCGGCAGTTCTTGCGATTGCCGGTGTCATATCCGGGCGCAGCACCAGTGTATTTCCATACCGGTCAAAAAACTTAAACATTTCTGTCGATGGAACACTTCCACGTTCTTTATTAAACACATCAAAAAATTCAAATGACGGTGTCTGGATATCGTTATATCCATATAATGCACAGACATCGTGCAGACGGTTCTGTAACACAATCTTTCTGGCACATTCACCGTTATAAATATCTCTTACACCCTCCGGTGTATGCAGTAAATCCTTTTTCATACTAATCCTCATTTCTAAGCAGCTTGTTGCGAAGAGGCGATGAGAAATTCGCGAAGGCGATTTCTCATCTGCCATCATAGATATTTGTTTTTGCTCAGAAACAAATATCTATGTGAACAAGCTTTCATTTATGGCTTGTTCACATTACTCCAATTCCGCTTTAAGCGCTTTTACTTTATCGTGGTAACGTGATAATTCGTTACAAAAGAATAGTGAGATTATACCCTACTAAACCGCTCTTGTCAATCTCCCTTACGAAAGTTCTCCATGCAAATGTTCTTTATAGATAACATAACAATTCGCATGCTTTTCCTGTGCCATCTGCAATGCCTTTACCAGCTTTCTATGGACAATCCGCATATCCATTCCATTTTCAGGATAACATGCCACACCAAATGAAAATGAAATTTCATATTTAGGGTCAATCAGCCTGTAATTCCATGCAATTCTGCTGCGCAGGGATTCAATAAACGCACGCAGTTTAATATCACTGTTAATATCCTGTACCACCACGCTCATCAGATTCGGCTGCAACGGACATACAATACCGCGGTGTCCCACATGACGGCGTACCGTATCCTGTACAGACTGTAATAAATCCTGTACAAATCCGCTGCCTTCATTTTTCATGTAATCCTCCATATCATTCACCTGCATCAAAATCAATGTCAGCTTACAGTTCGGATTTAATTTAATCGCACGATTGCAGTAACCATTCATTTCCTCGTAAGATAATACGGTTCTATCCCCGGAATAACGATAGCTGCTAATGGACATCTGCTTTCCGTCTGTCTGTTCTTCTATCCGCTTAATACTGCCAATTGCCGTCTTTGGCCTGTCGCCTGAATAAATCGTTGAACATTTCACCTCAAATAATTCATATGCACCGTTGGTATATTCAAAATTTGCACGGAAGCTGTGCGTAAAAGATTCCTTTGCTGCATGAATATCTGCGCAGATTGCCGTACATTCCGCTACTGATTCCTCTGATATGATGCCATGGGTAATAAAATATTGGACTGCCTGTTCTAACGGCACCTCCAGCAGGTTGTCCACTTCATTGTCATTAAACTGGTTAATCCGAAGCTGTCCGCTGTCATAATCATATGTGCAGAATAATTCATTTTCCAATGCAAGAAAATACCTCACATTTCCCATTGATTCGCGTAGTGCATGATTACTTTCCTTTAATGCATAAATGTCTGAAATTTTTAACTTAAGATATTCTTCCGCCAGCAGGCTGTTTTCCCGCTCTTTTCTGCAGCGCATAATTTCTAACAGCACCCAACGGTATGCATTATCACATCTTCTCATGCGGAGTACCATTTTTTTGTATTCTGACGAATGCAGACTGTTGCTTACATCGATAAAATCATCCAGATCAACCGGATGTATAATATCTACTATGGATGTATACATTGACAGCCCGACTCCGATAAAGCGAAAAACCTGTTCGTCTGCCGTAATAATATTAAATTCCCTGTCAACAATGGCACTACCGTCAATGACCTGATACTCTGTAATCAAATTATTTTCCATATGCACTTTTGCCCTTCCCTTTTATCTATTATGTTTTATCTATTCCCAATCTCTCTGTAAAATATCTTTCTGCAACGCTTCCAGATAATGCAGCATTACACCTTTTGACATGTGAATCCGGTATGTTTTGTCAATTTCCTCATATGTAAAGCTTTTTCGTCCGCCTTTTTCACTACGTTCCCAAAATTTAATTATATCACAGTAAGGCAGATAATAATACTCATTCCGTGCCGTATAATGCAGAATAATAAATGCAATGCCCTTTTGCTGTTCAAAATCCGACATAAACGAAATCTGATGAGCATGAATGTTTTGCAGCGGAAAGGTATCCACTGCCGTTTCTTTGGCATCAAAGCAGACCGGTATTCCCTGAATCACACCAATGTAATCGACCGTACTTTTCTTATCAAAATATGCCAGCGTAATATGTCTGGTTTCCCTGTCAATTTTTATCGGCGTAATCGGTGTCGGTATTTTCTGTATCAGCGCAAGATGATTTTTTAAATACGTATCATTTGTAAAATTAATGAGTTCTTCTAGCGCAGAACCTCTAAGTCCTCTTGAATTCCAGGTTGCCATAATCCTTCTCCTTTTAGTACCTCACAAAATCCGCCGGGAACTGCCGTTGTCACCACAAGCTGTTCTTTCGGAAAATCAAGCTGATAGGCATGTAACATCTGATGTCGGATATTGTATTTTTTTCTAAAATACTGATTCCACGCGGCATCTCCATATTTTTCATCGCCTGCAAGCGGGTGTCCCAAGAAACTTAAATGCGCGCGGATCTGATGGCTTCGTCCCGTCAGAAGATTGACCTTTAATAAAGTTGCCTGCTTATTTGCACAGACCGGAATATACTCTGTTTCAATCGGCAGAATATCTTTTTCTTTCTCTTTCGGCGCATTTTGCAGGATTGTCACTTTATTCGTGCGTTCATTTTTATACAGATATCCTTTGACACGGCTGCGTTTTTCTACATTTCCTTTTACAATACACAGATAATACTTATGGAGCGTTCTTTCTTTAAATGCCGCTGTCATCGTCTGTAATCCATATATGCTTTTGCCCGCAACAACGATACCGCTGGTGTTGCGGTCTAAACGGTTGCAGATACCCGGATGAAAGGTGCGCAGCTGTTCTTTAGTCAGCGCACCGCTTTCCAATAAATAGTCACTTATAGCTTCAACCAGGGAATAATCGTCTTTTTTTGCCTTTTGGGAAAGCATGCCCGCCGGTTTGTTAATGATTAAAATGTCATTGTTTTCATATAATACTTCAAGTTTTACTTTTTGTTTCTTTACCTGTCTGCCTGCACTTTCAAACATTTTGCCCGATGTATGCTGTGAACGTTCTGCCGTCCGGGTGTCTGTCCGGATTTTTATATCCGTGTCTGCGTTGGTATCTGTTCCCGCAAATTTTTCATACGTTTCATCGGCAAAAAACATTTGGATAACATCGCCTGCTGCCAGCTTTTCACTGCCCTCTGCTTTTTTGCGGTTCAATGTAATATTTTTTTTGCGCAGCATTTTGTATAAAAAACTTTTGGTGGCATTGGGCAGACATTTTACAAGATATTTGTCAAACCGCTGTCCTGCTTCAAGGGGACTGATTGTTATTTCTTTCACATTTTCTCCATTCTACAGGCATTTCCGCCTATAAGCACATATTTTTCATGGCATGGGTAATCCATTCCATTCTGTCCATACTGCGTTTATCGGTATCATCAAAATTAGCGGCAAGTCCCCGCACTCTGTTTAAAAAGGTCTTTTCATCAGTGTAGAGTGTTACGTTTGCCGCCAGTTTTTCATTTTTTAAAAAGTCCCGCAGACTGGTTTCAAAAAGGGTCTTATCCGCCTTTTCTTCCTGTGTGAGCGCGCAGACGGCATTGTCTGTGACAACAACTGCCTGTGTACCAATCGGACTTTTGCTGTTTGAAAAAACGCAGTCGTAACAGCAGGTAAGCGCTCCTGCAGCAGCTTCCACGGCTTCTTTCTGTGCCTGTGTTGCACTTTTATGCGGAAGTAATACAAAGTAGGCGACTGCAAATTTTGCCGCCGGAAGCACCAGTACCGTTGCAATCAGCGTGCAGTAGTTATTGCGCGACTTAAAAACTGCCAACCCTGCAAAAAATACGGCAAATACTACCGCAAATGAAATCAGCATAATGAGCAGGTTCTGATTCTTTTTGCGCTTTAAATATTCAAAAGTTCCTTTTTCCTGTAACTTCATCGTTTTCTTCCTCCTGCTTTCCGCGTGCCGCTTCTGCCGCTTTTTCTGTTATCTGCCGACTTCTGACCGGCTGGACGCTGTCTGGCTGTTCTTGTATTCTGCGTTGTTGTATGCTTACCCTGTTTCAGGCTTCCCTGCTTTGAATTTCCCTGATTTGTGCCGCCGGTGTGGTATCCGTTTTTCATCGGACGCGGCGGAATCAGGCAGTGCCTGTCAAATCCGATTAAGTCTTCCCTGTGATTCTTTAGCAGTGCTTCCTTTACCAGCTCGTAATTTTCGGGATTGCGGTACTGGATTAATGCTCTCTGCATTGCTTTTTCATGCGGTGAAACCGGTGTATAGACCTTTTCCATGGTACGCGGGTCAAGTCCCGTGTAATACATACAGGTTGAAAGCGTGGACGGTGTCGGATAAAAGTCCTGCACCTGCTCCGGCATATACCCCAGATCACGGATATACTCTGCCAGTTCAATCGCTTCCTTCATCGTTGAACCCGGATGGGAAGACATCAGGTATGGCACAACAAACTGCTCTTTTCCTGTTTTTTTATTAATCCGCGCATAACGTTTTAAAAAGGCTTCATACACCTTGTTTTCCGGCTTGCCCATATATTTTAAGACATTGTCTGAAATGTGTTCCGGCGCCACTCTTAACTGCCCACTGATATAATGTTTACACAGCTCGTTCATAAAGGTATCGTCATCATCTGCCATGCAGTAGTCAAAACGGATACCGGAGCGGATAAATACCTTTTTAATGCCCGGCAGTTCCCGGATTTCACGCATCAGCTTTATATAATCTTTATGGTCGACCGTCAGGTTCTTGCAGGGCTTCGGAAATAGACACTGCTTATTCTGGCAGACACCGTGCGTAAGCTGCTTTTTACAGGACGGAAAACGGAAATTTGCCGTCGGTCCGCCGACATCGTAAATGTAACCTTTAAAATCTTCTTCCTGTGTCATCTGCCGTGCTTCTTCTAAAATGGATTCATGGCTTCGCACCTGTACAATTCTTCCCTGATGAAAGGTCAGCGCACAGAAGCTGCACCCGCCGAAGCACCCGCGGTTATTTGATATACTGAATTTAATTTCACCGAATGCCGGGATTCCACCGTCTTTTTTATATACCGGATGTTCGTCCCGCATATACGGCAGTGCATAGACATCGTCCATTTCCTGACTGGTCAGCGGCAGTGCGGGCGGATTCTGCACGACATAGAGTTTTTCCTTGCATTTTTCAACAAGCACCTTTGCCGTAAACGGATCGGTATTCGTATACTGTGTATAAAAACTTTCCGCATATTTACGTTTATCGGCACAGATTGTATCGTAATCCGGCAGTTCCACATAATCGTAAAGATTGTCAAGAGATTTGGTCTTATAAACCGTTCCTTTTATATAAGTAATATCATGAACGTCCATTCCGCTGTTTAGTGCATCGGCAATTTCTACGATAGAATGTTCGCCCATGCCGTAGGAGATTAAATCCGCACCCGAATCGACAAGAATGGAGTGTTTCACCTTATCAGACCAGTAATCATAATGGGAAAGCCGGCGCAGGGACGCTTCAATCCCGCCGATGATAATCGGTTCTTTTTTAAAGGTCTGACGGATCAGGTTGCAGTACACCACCGTCGCATAATCCGGTCGTCTGCCCATAACACCGCCCGGTGAAAAAGAATCGGTTTTGCGGTGCTTTTTGGATACTGTGTAGTGGTTGACCATGGAATCCATATTGCCCGCAGATACCAGAAATCCCAGCCGCGGTGCACCAAGCACGGCGATACTGTTTTTGTCTTTCCAGTCCGGCTGTGCAATAATGCCGACTTTATAGCCAAACGCTTCCAGCAGACGGCTGATAATTGCCGGTCCGAAGGAAGAGTGGTCTACATAGGCATCCCCAATAACATAGACAAAGTCACACTGCTCCCAGCCCCTCTTTTTCATATCTTTCTTTGAAATCGGCAGAAAATCTTTAACCATTTTTCTTTATATTCCTCGTTTCCTTTAACATTTGAATTTCCTGCTCTGTGAGCCTGCGGTATGCTCCCGGCGCAAGGCTTTCGTCTAACACAAGCGTTCCCATGGAGAGCCGTTTTAAATACAGCACTTCGCTTCCGACTGCTTCAAACATGCGCTTTACCTGATGAAATTTACCTTCGTGGATCGTGACACGAATCCGGCTGGTGTTCTTTGCTTCATCAAAAGACAACACTTCAAGCACTGCCGGAAGTGCCGTAAATTCTGTATCTATCACCAGACCTTCTTTAAATTTTATAACCTCCGCCTGTCCGATTTTTCCCATAACTTCCGCAAAATACGTTTTATCGACGTGTTTTTTCGGTGAAAGCAGTTCGTGTGACAATGCACCGTCATTGGTAATCAGCAACAGTCCTTCCGTATCTTTATCCAACCGTCCCACAGGAAACAAATCTTTTCTGTTTTTTTCTGTAATCAGCTCTGTCACAGTCTTTTCTTTTGTATCCTGTGTTGCAGATACCACGCCCTGCGGTTTATTAAGCATAAAGTATTCATACGTGTGGTATCCTACCGGTTTATCATCGTATAAAACGGTATCCGTTTCC
The DNA here is from genome assembly GCF_040095895.1 of Lachnospira intestinalis. Lineage (NCBI taxonomy): Bacteria > Bacillati > Bacillota > Clostridia > Lachnospirales > Lachnospiraceae > Lachnospira > Lachnospira intestinalis. The sequence continues at coordinate 425,997 of NZ_JBBMFS010000002.1, read as the reverse complement.
GTATCAATTTTTTGTTCAGGACTTTTTACCACTGCTTCATTGACACGGACACGCCCTTTGCGGATATATTCTTTTACCGCACTGCGTGTCCCAATCTGCATATCCGCAAGATACTTGTCCAGTCTTATTTTTGCCATAGTTTCCTCTTTTTTCTATGCATGCCTACTGCCAACGCCAGCCTGCCAGATATTTATTCTTTAATGCCCCCTTGCTGTACTTGCCCCAGCCTAACGGATAACCGTCTACGCAGAACAGATTCCAGCCATCCTGATAATCATTCTCATTTTCAAAATCCAGTGTTTCGCCTTTTAAATATTTTACCACGCGCTCATCTGAAACCGGGAGATTGATAATCTTATCGTATTCGGACATCTGTAATGCCATGGCTAATGCCTGGCTCGGCTCAAAACGGTTTTTCTTCATTTCACCGAGCAGCAGTCCGTTTCTCATAATCCGGAGTCCGCCCTCCTGCGGCATTTCAGGCGATACCTGATAAACCTTGCTGTCGCGGATAAAAATGTCCTGCTTTTGTACCGGAAATGTTACATGGCTTAAAAATTCCAACAGTTCTTCCGGCAGTTTTTCCGTTGACGGTTTTCTTTTCGCATGATAGTTTTCCGGTGCATCTGTATCTTTTTCAAGCAGTGCAAGAAAATGCCCTTCTCCCTGCATTTTGTGAGGGAAAATGCGGACACATTTTTCAATCTGCATTGCCGTATCTTCTTCATTTTCAATGATACCCGGACAAAAGCCCTCATATGACGGAATCGGTATCAAATGCATTTCCGGGCGTTCCCTTAACAGATGACGGATGGTTTCTTCATCCTCCAGCTTAGAAAATGTACAGGTAGAATAGAGCATTTTGCCGCCCGGCTTTAACATATCCGCGCCGGAAAGGACAATATCCCGTTGTATTTTACTGTAAAATTCCGGACCGTTCTTTTCCCAGCTTTTAATCAGCTTGTTATCCTTGCGGAACATGCCTTCGCCGGAACACGGCGCATCAATTAATACTTTGTCAAAAAAGCCTGTAAAACGGTCTGCAATTTTTTTCGGGTCTTCGCTTAATACGCACAGGTTCGGGATTCCGAATACTTCGACATTTTTAAGCAGTGCCTTGGCTCGTGAATTGCTGATGTCATTAGTAATTAAAAGTCCGGTGCGGTCAAGCTTTGCACCCAGCTCCGTTGATTTTCCGCCCGGTGCGGCGCACATATCAAAAACAACATCACCGTCTTCTACCGGCAGTACATTTGCCGGTGTCATTGCGGATGGCTCCTGAATGTAATACAGTCCTGCAAAATAATACGGGTGCTTTGCAGGCTTGTCTTCCTCATGAAAATAGAATCCATTCTCTATCCAGGGTATAGGCTCCAATTCAAACGGAGAAATTTTCAAAAAATCCTCCACGGATATTTTTAATGTATTAATACGGAGTCCGTAAAGGCGTTTTTCCTCAAAACTTGCAAGATAATCTTCATAGTCTTCCTTGAGCAGTTCCTTCATGGCATCCAGATAATTCTGCGGTAAATTAATTGTTTTTTTCATGTTCTTTGCTTCCTTTAATGCTTCTTTAATTTCATGATGTATCTTTTTTTAAGTTGCCTGCGCGCGGTAACCCTCAGCAATAATGTCTAACTGCCGGTTAAAGCGTTCCAGTTTGCTGATGTCGCCTTCCTGATAAATCTCATAAAATTCATCCTGAATCTGTATAATCTCACGCTTATTTGCCACCTTATACAAGTTCTGGATATTTCCCAGAATATCCGATACAATATTAGCTTTCACCATATAGAAATTCTGCGCGTCGATAATTTCATCATGGATAGAAGACATTTCATTGTCCAGCGTAATCAGGGCATTGGCAGCTGATGTCAGTCTTGCCCGTACATGTTCCGGGATATTACCCTTATATTTATATTGAAGTGAGTGTTCGATAATCGCCCAGAAATTCATACCCAGTGTACGAATCTGAATCTCGACCGGGATTTCTTTCGTCCCGCGAATGGTTTCCACCTTATATAATACAATGATATGATAACTGCGGTATCCGCTTTTCTTGCGATGCGTAATATAGTCTTTCTCACTTTTAACCTGCATATCACTGCGTTCACGGATAAGACCTGCAACTGTATAAATATCTTCTGTAAACTGGCAGATTAAGCGGATTCCGGCAATATCTTCAAGCTGGGTTTCGATTTTATCCATGTCGATGCCTTTTTTCTGTGCCTTATCAATAATACTGGAAATACTCTTTACACGTCCAAGCACCTGTTCAATCGGCGAATAGCCGTTCATCTGCTGATATTCTTTTACAATATGATTAAATTTGACTTTTAATTCTTCAACCGCCAAATCATAGGGGGTCAGAATTTCCTTCCACATCTGCAATTCCATAATATTTTCAACTCCACTTTCTTGCGGTTTTGCCCTGCTCTGTCGGGCGATTCACCTCGCTCTCGCACTCACGAATCCGCGCTGTCGCGCTCCTCGCCCTGCTTCGCATGGCGATTCGTTCGTTAATGGCGCAGGAAAAGTAAATGTCTGCTTCGCAGCCGCTTCCTTTTCCTTTGCGCTCATTATATCATACCCCGTACTGATAATACAGCACTTTATTTTCAATTGTTTTCAGTAAATAGCAGGGGTTCACTGCCAGTTCCGTGCCGTTTTCGTCTGTTACATAGATACCAAAATGCAGGTGGACGTCAAACTTTCCTTTTGTCCCCTCAACCTTACTGTACCCGGTATTGCCCATAAATCCCAGCAGCTGTCCTGCCGTAACTGTATCTCCGACAGACAGCGGCGCATATGAATCCAGATGAGCATAATAGTAATAAATACCATTTTCCGACGTAATACCGATTCTCCAGCCACCAAGTTCCAGCCAGCCGATATTGGTCACTGTCCCTGCCGTAGCAGAAAGCACCGGATAAATGCCCGGCGTATTGTTCTGTGCCATAATATCCGTTCCTTCATGCCTGCGTTCTCCGCCATAGGTACGCTCCAGTCCCCATGAATCACAGTATTCTACCCACATCTGTTCATTTCCTTTAGATACCGGTATAGGAAAGCACTGCATATCCGCAACAAGCCCCGCATACAGACTGCTCATCTTATAAAATTCTTCCGGATAATGGCGCACCAGACGGTTGCGCAGTGCCACCGCCTGTTTGTGTGTCAGGCTCTGTGCTGTCTGCACATCTGCCGTCCAGTTTTCCGCCGCCATCAATGTACAAAGATATTCGCCCACCGGCAGATTACATTCATCCGCATATTGGGCAATTTCTTCTGCCGTCAGTTCAATCCGCATGGCGCGCAGGTTATCGTTTTGCAGTGTCAAAGCTTCCCGTTTCAGCGGCAGCCTGCCTTCTGTTAAAGAAGCTGTACAAATGCAGATAAAAACAACCAGTGCCGCCAAAAGCACATATGCCCGGCTCTTTTTCACACACACCTCACGTTTTATGGTAACCCCTGATTTGTTATATCTTTATGATTCAGATTCATAAATTATGTCCGCAGGCAATATATGTAATATCAGGCAGAATTGTGTAAGTACGCAGTACGGAACAATTCGCAGGCATTATAATTGCACCACTATAACGCAAAAAAGGATTCGTGTAGAATTTATGAAAAAATGGAATCTAAAATTCAATCAAATACTTGTTTTAAGTGCTTTTGCCGCTGTTATTGCGTTTCCACGCATTTCATTTAACGGCGTTTTGTCCGGTTTAAAGCTTTGGGGTGAGGTCATTCTTCCGGGACTGTTCCCCGCCATGATTCTGACTTCCTGTATTTTATACCTTTTTCCGCTAAAGCCAGGACTGTCTTATCTTTACGTCTGCATAACCGGTCTGCTGTGCGGTTTCCCTGTCGGTGCATTTTTATGCAGTAAGCTGCATGAAGCCAACCCCGGTGAAACACTGTGCGAACGTCTGATGCCGTTTTGCAACCTTTCAAGTCCGTCATTTGTTATCAATTACATTCTTTTTTCTTCTTTAAACGAAAAAATATCTGCCTTTTTAGTCCTGCTGTGCATTTATCTGCCTGCTCTGGAATGTATTGTTATCACTTTAGTCCTGCACCGCACACAAATGCGGACACCGCTTACTCTGACAGCTGAATCTAATCCGCCCGCCTTCTCACAGCTTTTAGACGATTCTATCTGGAGTGCGGTTGTCAGCATATTAAAACTGGGCGGCTATATCATCGTTTTTTCATGTCTGTCTGCGTATATCTGTCTGCTACCTATTAAAAATATCTATATCACAGGAATTTTATGCGGCATTACAGAAATTACAAACGGCATCTATCTTATCAGCCGCTTTCCTGTCCCGCTTTTTTATCAGACAATATTAATCCTTGCAGTCAATGCCTTCGGCGGCTTTTCCACGGTTATGCAGACGGCAGGCATAACAAAAAGAAGCAGCTTTGGCATAAAAAAATACATATGCGGCAAACTGCTTCTTACGGTTCTTACCTGTCTTCATTGTATTGTACTGCTTTAAAAACCATTTTTAAATATCATCATCTAAAAGGTCGTCATTTTCTTCATATACCACATCTTCAGAATCATCCTCCACGGCTTCGGCCTGCTCTGCTGTTTCCTGCTGTGGTTCTTCATCTTCAACAACCAGCTCCTTGCGGTTGTTGGTGACAACCGTCAGAACATTTTCAAGACCAGTCATTAAGGACGTATACTTTTCCTTATTATCCTTAATCGAATGTTCGATAATATACTGTAACTTTCCAAGCATGTCATCTGTATACTGTACTGCTCCAATACGGATGTTATTAGCATCCTCCGTTGCAGAATCCAGAATGCGCTGTGCCTGCGCAGTTGCCTGCTCAATCAGCTGATTTGCCTGCGCATATGCCCGCTGCATAATCTCATGTTCATTGATTAATTCTTCCGTCTGTATCTGTGCCGCATTCAGAATTGACTCTGCCTGCTCTTTTGCATCTGAAATAATCGCATCTTTGTTATTTAAAATTTTCTGGTACTTCTTAATCTCATCCGGTGTCTTTAAACGAAGCTCAGACAACATATCCTCTAACTGATCTTTGTCGACAATAATCTTATTATTGGAAAAAGGCTGGTACTTACAGTTATCGATATATGCTTCTATATCGCTGATTAATTGTTCAATTCTACTCATAGCAGTTCTACCTCTTTATGTAATTTGTTTTATTGCTGTGTAATGCCATATTTTTCATAAACTCTGCCAATTACCTGCTGCGGAACAAATTTACTGATATCGCCCCCATACATTGCCATTTCTTTTACCATGCTTGAACTCAGATAAGCATACTTCAGACTTGTATTTAAAAAGATGGTATCTACATCGGGATTCGCCACCCGGTTTGTCTGCGACATCGCCAGTTCATATTCAAAATCCGTCACTGCACGCAGCCCTCTGATAATCGTCTGCACCTGATGTTCTTTTGCAAAATCAACAAGCAGCCCACGAAAACTTAAAATTTCGACATTGTCTATATCCTTAGTTACATCTTTTAACATATTAACACGTTCATCTACTGAAAACAACGGTGTTTTTGTATTATTATTTAATACACCGACAATTAAATGATCCACCAGGCGGGATGAACGGCGGATAATATCCAGATGTCCCAATGTAACCGGGTCAAAACTGCCCGGATAGATTGCATTCTTCATTATTATCACTTTCCTTCCTTTTTCAGGAATACATGTTTATTCGTCTTATACATTTTTGTCTTTGTAATGGTATAGCCCAAATCCTGCACATACGACAAATCCGTATCCAGTTTTTCTTCTATAATAATCGTCGTATATCCGTCAATGATACTGCCTGCAGCAAGCGCTTCCAATGCCCCGCGCTCATAATCCTTTGCATATGGCGGATCCATATATACAATATCAAACACTTCCTGTCCCGACAGTCTTACAATTGCCGCCGCAACATCCTGTTCCATTAAAACTGCCTGTGAATCCAGCTTTGTAAACGCGAGATTTTCACGGATACAGGCACACGCTGCTTTTGAATTTTCAACCAGCACGGCTTCTTTTGCCCCACGGCTTAACGCTTCAATAGCAATCGCCCCGCTCCCCGCATATAAATCCAGAAAGCGGCAGCCCGGTATTTCCGACTGTATCATATTAAACAGGGTTTCTTTTATTCTGTCTGTTGTCGGGCGGGTATCCATGCCCTCCAGTGTCTTTAACGGAAGACTTCTTGCACTGCCTGCAATTACTCTCATTCTGACCATTCTCCTGTTTCCATTTTTTTATCGCGGAGCATTAATTCTTTGACTGCTTCCGCCGGTTTTTTATCTTCAAATAAAACTTTGTTGACCTGCTCTACAATCGGCATTTCAACATTGTATTTTTGTGCCAGTGCAAATGCTGCCTTTGCAGAAAATACACCTTCTACAACCATCTGCACTTCTTCCATGGCTTCATCCTTGGTCTTACCCTGTCCAATCAGGATACCGGCACGTCTGTTGCGGCTGTGCATACTGGCACAGGTAACAATCAAATCACCAATACCTGAAAGTCCGCTGAATGTAGACGGATTGGCACCCATAGCCGTTCCCAGTCTTGAAATCTCGGCAATCCCTCTTGTAATCAGTGCCGCCTTTGTATTATCACCATACCCCAATCCGTCTGCGATACCTGCTGCCAGCGCAATGACATTTTTTAATGCACCGCCGATACAGATTCCCAGCATATCCGGACTGATATATACACGGAAAACATCGCTCATAAAAATATTCTGTAAATATTCTGCATCTTTTCTCTTATGTGTACCAATAACACAGGTCGTCGGAATCAGACGTCCTACTTCTTCTGCGTGGCTTGGTCCTGAAAGCACAGCAACCGTCGCCGCCGGAATTTCTTCCTCTACCACCTGACACAGTGTCATTAATGTGCTTTCTTCGATTCCCTTTCCGACATTGACAACATACTGTCCTTCTTTTACAAACGGTGCAAATAACTTTGCAGTGGAACGTGTATAAGGCGAAGCGACTGCAAGTACAATGACATCTGCACCCTTTACTGCGTATTCCGTATCTGCCGTCATTTCAATCTTTTCGGGAATATGCACACCCGGAAGACATTTTTTATTTTCACGCTCTTTATCAAGCACTTTGATTTCTTCAGGAAAAACAGACCAGACTTTTACATCATGTCCGTTATTATTTAAAAGAATTGCAAGTCCGAGTCCCCAGCTTCCTGCACCCATCACACTTACCTTTGCCATTTTGTTCTCCCTTCTTAAGCCTTATGTCCAATCTTTCTTTCAGTTCCGTGCATCAGTCGTCCGATATTGCCGCGGTGTCTGATGTAAGCCAGCACCGTAAGGCAAATTAAAATACCGTATGCTTCCAGTTTTGCACCGCCTGTAAGCGGAAGCCATCCTGCCGCACCGAACGCTAAAAATTCAATGAGAAATAATGTAATAAACACCAGTGAACCCAATGATACATACTTAGAAATCAGCGTTACCGATGCAAAAGTAATCAGTCCGAATACCGCAAATACCCAGCAGTGCTTCGGAAACAGCAGCAGGGAAAGCGCCACTCCCGAAGTTGCCGCAATTCCCTTTCCACCTTTAAACTTTAAATATACCGGAAAATTGTGTCCCAGTACAACACCAAAACCACTGTATAAAAACAGCAGCATTTCAATATCACTGTTTCTGCCAAACAGGAAATGAACTGCGAGTGCAGCAAAAACAGCCTTAAAAGTATCTAAAAGATACGTAATAATGCCCGCTTTCTTTCCCAGTGTACGCATAACATTGGTTGTTCCCGCATTGCCGCTTCCGTATTCCCTGATGTCAATATGGTTAAACTTGCCATACCAGTATCCGGTCTGGAAAATATTGCCAAAAAGGTACCCGATTACAAGACAAATGATTCGTTCCATTTTTTATTCTTTCTCCTTACGTTCCCGGTTGATAAACCGCAGTGCCGTACCGCGGAATCCAAATGCTTCCCGGATTTTATTTTCAATATAGCGTGTGTATGAAAAATGTGTCAGTTCTTTATCGTTGACAAACATCACAAACGTCGGCGGTTTTACCGCAACCTGTGTCATATAGTAAATGCGCAAGCGCTTGCCCTTGTCTGACGGCGGCTGCTGCATGGCAACGGCTTCTGTTAAAATTTCATTCAACACACCTGTTGGAATACGCATCGTCTGGCTTTCAATCACCATATCAATCATGTCATAAATTTTATTCAGACGCTGTCCGGTCTTTGCCGATACAAACAGCAGTTCCGCATACGGCATAAAGGAAAGCGTATCTTTAATCTTCTGCGTATGCTCATAAATCGTTTTGTCATTCTTTTCAATGGCATCCCATTTATTCACCGCAATAATCATGCCTTTTCCACGCTCATGTGCAATACCGGCAATCTTGGCATCCTGCTCCGTAACACCTTCTGTCGCATCAATGACCAGAATCACCACATCCGCTCTTTCCACCGCAGCAACGGTACGGATAATACTGTAACGTTCCAGTTCTTCCTTAATTTTGCTCTTACGGCGGAGTCCCGCAGTATCGATAAAGACATACTCCCTGCCGTTATAAACAACCGGCGTATCAATGGCATCTCTTGTTGTTCCTGCAATATCCGAAACAATCACGCGCTGTTCGCCGACCATCTTATTAATAATAGATGATTTTCCAACGTTTGGTTTACCGACAATTGCAATCTTTGGACGATCATCTTCTCCATCTTCCTGCGTATCCTCCGGAAAATGCTTAACAATCTCGTCTAACATTTCGCCAATACCTAACTTTCCGACTGCAGAAATCGGAATCGGGTCACCGATACCTAAGTTATAAAATTCATAAACGTCCGGCATCAGCTTTTCAAAGTTGTCCACTTTGTTGACAACCAGCACAACCGGCTTGTGGGAACGGCGCAGCATATCCGCCACCTTAGCATCCGCATCGACAAGCCCCTGTCTTACATCTGTAATAAAGATAATGACATCTGCCGTATCAATGGCAATCTGTGCCTGCTCTCTCATCTGCGCGAGAATAATATCTTTGGTTTCCGGTTCGATACCACCCGTATCAATCAGGGTGAAATTCTTATCCAGCCATGAAACCTCTGCATAAATTCTATCCCTTGTAACACCGGGTGTATCTTTTACAATTGAAATCTGCTGTCCGGCAAGATGATTGAAAAGCGTAGACTTTCCGACATTCGGTCTGCCGACAACCGCAACGATTGGTTTACTCATATATAAATCTCCATTTCTTCCTAATGCATAGTTAAATATATAATATCAGTTTCATTGCTTTTTGTAAAGTTATATGCTATCATTCATGAGGGGAAAACACTGAAAATATACTACTGAAACTACATTTTTTACTACATTACAGGAGGTAACCCACTTGAAACATTTGTTAAAATTTTATCGGAAAGGCACTGCCTTTCTTATGGCTTTCTGTCTGATGGCACTGCTCTTTTCATTTTCATGCGCGGCAGCAGAAAATACCACAACATACCGTTTTTCGGATATTAATCTGGAAGTACAGGTTCCGTCCGAGCTGATTGGTTTTACCCGCTCTGTCACTTCCAACAACGCTTATCTGGATTTAATCGGTACGGATGACGTTGAAGAACTGCGTTCTTTAATGGTCGTCAACCACGTTTACTTAGAAGCCGTTCCACAGGATGTACGCTATGAACTGATTATCAGCGGCAAAGAAGCAGGAAGTGCATCAGCCGACTTTACGGAACTTTCCGATACGGATCTGGACAGCCTTTTTAATGAATATCTGCAGAAAAGTGATGCCATAGACAATGAGAGCGTCACCGAAAATATTACAGCTTCCGCGATTGAACATGTAAACGGTATCCCTTACTTTGTCACCAGTGTAAAGTCCGTTGCCAACAATCAGGTCACAGTCTACATGAAGAAGTATTACACCGTAATGCAGGGCAATGCCATCTCTTTCTTTATCCAGTCCAACGGTGAAGAAATTGACAGCGCAACCGCACAGCTTTTAACGGACGTAGTCACTTCAGCACAGTATAAAACGATTCATAAATCAATTTTAGAAAATGCATTTTTTACGGAAATTCTTGCTTCTGTTGTTACGCTTGCCGTACCGATTTTACTGCTTGCACTGATTGTATATTTGGTAGAAAAAAGTAAGAAAAAGACAAAAAAGCAGATTGAAGCCGATGAAAAACGTCTACGTGCCGAATACGCAAGGCAGGAAGCCGAAGCTGCTAAAAAAGTACAGGAAGCCTCCGGCGAAACAGAAGTATCTGAAACAGGAATATCTAAAAATGAAACATCCGGAGGACAAAACGGCAACAATTACCAGTAAGTTAAACTAAAAAACTGTGAAACCACAAAGCCTTTGCTTTTAAAGACTATCGGTTTCACAGTTTTATTTTATCTTATCTATTATTCATAAGCTTATATTGCGCTATTCCACCGGCAGACACTCCGGATGTTCCAGCCGGTGAATCTCCTCCCGGATTTCCTGCATATGCACATCAGTATTGTAAATCGTATCCGCACAGACCGTCAGTTCATTGACGATTTCCGGCATTTCCTCATTGCCAAACTGCTTATAATGCATCTGATGCTCCAGACTTGCCCAGAAATTCATGGCTATCGTACGAATCTGCACTTCCACTTTCATGTACTCCTTACCAGAAGAAAGATAAATCGGAATAATAACTACATAGTGAAGGCTTCTATATCCGTTTGGCTTCGGATTCTTAATATAATCCTTCACCTCCATCACTTCAACGTCATCCTGTGAAATCAGCATATTGGCTACTGCATAAATGTCACTGATAAACGGGCATACCACACGTACTCCGGCAACATCATTTAAATTGTTGACGATAGACTGGATGGATACCTCAAAACCTTTTCTTTGCATTTTATCAAAAATACTCGCCGGGCTTTTTACTCTTGTCCGGATACTGTCAATCGGATTGCGCTGGTTTTTCGTTTTAAACTCGTCATTTAAGATTTCCAGTTTTGTCTGGATTTCCCGTATTGCACACCGGTACATCATCATCAGTTCCTGAAACCGTGCATTGGTTTCCATCGTTTTTCTAAAGTCCTCTTTATTAACCAGTAATGATTGTGCTAAATTGTTATCATCTATCATGTCCTACTCCTTTATGTACATCATTCCGCATAAAATACCACGTCTGCCTTTTGTTGCCCTGTGTGAAAACAACAGGTCTGAATTACAGCAGGTACAGACATCTGCCACCGCAATATGCTCCGGGTGGATTCCTGCATGAATCAGGTTATAATAATTGGCAAGCTGTAAATCCAGCTGATATTTTCCTACACTTTTCCCCGGTGTTACAATATGCTCTGCTTCCTGTGGCAGATACTTTTTCTGAAACTGCACTGCAACATCTTCACTTACTTCATAACAGCCCCTGCAGATTCCCGGTCCGATAACCGCTTTGATATATGCAGGATTGGCATTGTATTCTCTTATGAGGGCATCAACTGTTACCTGTGCGATATTTCCCACCGTTCCTCTCCAGCCCGAATGGGACAATCCGATACATTGATCGCGGCTGTCCGCAAAAAAAAGAGGAATACAGTCGGCATACGAAGTAACCAGACAGATTCCCGGCACATTTGTCACCAGTCCGTCTATATTGTCAAAATCACGCTCCCGTACAATTCCCATTCCTTTGTGGTGTTCTTCTATTTTTAAGACATTGGTTGTATGTGTCTGCTTACTGTATACCATCTTTTCCGGTACAGTATGAAGCGCAGCCGCCATTCTTCTGAAATTTTCCGACACATTTTCCGGATCATCCTCGAGATTAAAAGTCAGATTCATGCTTTCGTAAATACCGGTGCTGACACCGCCTTTTCGTGTTGAAAATCCATGTTCAATAAAAGACTCCGATTCCAGCATCGGAAACCTTAAATACGGCACACCGTTTTCTGCCGTAACACTTCTGACCGTATCCATATATGCCGGGCGCTCCTGCTCCTGCATATACGCATAAACTGCATCCGTGTCTGTTTTATTCCATGTCAGTGATTCCATTCTATTCTCCATTTTAAATTTTAAAACGCATCCTCAATATGCGTAATCTCCCCATCATCAATTCCTATTACATCAAAACGGCAATCTACCCCTGCAAACACTGTATTCTGTGCGTGTTTTGCAAGATAGACGTCCGCTGTCCTGCGGATTTTCTTCTGTTTTGCAGGTGTCACCGCTTCTAAGGCATAACCGTACCGGGCATTTCTGCGGTATTTCACCTCTATAAAAACAAGCGTTTGCCTCTGTGCCGCAATAATATCAATCTCACCGCAGGCACAGGCGAAATTTACATCTACGATAAAATAACCTTTGTCCTTTAAATACCGGCACACCTTCTGTTCCCATTCTTTTCCCCGCTGTCGTGTGTTCATTATTTTCCTGTCTTTTTCACTTTACTTCTTAATCTATCCATATCATCTACAAAGACCAGAATCTCGGCAACCACGCTGTATAATTCCGGCGGTATCATATCTCCGATTTCCAGCTTGGAAAGCGTATTGGCAAGCTTGCTGTCTTCATACACCGGCACATCCGCTTCCTTTGCACGCTCAATAATCTTTTCCGCCAGAACACCTTTTCCCGATGCAATAATTTTCGGTGCTTCTTCTCCGGGAACGTATTCAAGTGCCACAGAAACCTTCCGCTTCTGCTCTCCTGTATCCTTTTTATTTGTCATATTTGTACACTCCCATTATAATCCACTGCTTTTCATTGTGCAAATGAACAATCTATAAACTTATGCTTTGATATCGAAAATATATTGGGACGTCGGTGCGCCTCCTGTCTGATTTTGCAGAAAATCTTTTTCAAAATCAAAATTTTCCTGTGGCTGTGTCAGTTTCATCTCAAAATGTGCCGTGTAACCAAGCGCTTCCAGACGGGCATTAAGCCGGTCAATATGATCATACACAAAATCCAGTGTTTCCGAATCCTCCAGACAGAAATTCGTTGTGACATTTTTGCCTGCCAGTTTCACATACACATCGACAGGACCTAAATGTTCCATATCCAGATGTAGGAGGGCGCTCACATTTTCGGGATTATTGTGAAGTGTTTTTTTATTTGTAAATACGTATAACTCTCCATTTCCGGTGCCTTCTGAAAAGCGCACCGGCATCTGGAAATACGTCATATTGCGGTTTAAGTCATTCATGAAATCAATATTGCTTTTGATTTCGTTTAAATTGGCAGATAACGCTGAGCCCTCTGCTGCCTTCTGTGTTTCCTTTGAAACGGCTTCCAGTGAGGAGCGCACCCGCTTATAAAATCCCTTGATGCTTTCTTCGCTGTCTGCCATCTGTGGTTTTAAATACAGTGTTTCTTCAATCTGCCCCTTCAGCAGCTGTCCAAGTTCTTTAGAAGCCAGTAACTGTGTCAGTTTTTTCTCTGTCTGTCCGGCAGCCTGCGTATCATCCGGTGTATTCTTTGTCCCTGCAATCAAATCCGCCAGCTGTGACAATGTTTCTTTTACGGTGGCATTTCCTTCTGTAATCTGTTCTGCCAGCGCCTGTGCCTGTCCGCCCTGCGGTGTATCATTAAAGGTTTCCGTGATTTTTTGTGCAAGCCCTTCCCGCACCGCATCCTGCGGCATTGTTTCCGAAAGGCCCGCCTGCATTTCCTGCGGAAGTCCTTCATACAGCGCCGCAGTCACATTTTTTAAAAATGCCCCTGCCTGCACCGGATCCTGACCGGTAAGCTGTGTAAGTGTATCTGACAGAGCGGACGGCAGACTGTCTAACTGACCTGCCATATTGCGCTCGTAATGCGTATAAGCTTCATATTGTTCGATATTTTCCTGCGTAACGGGAATATTAAGTTTCACAAGATTCGCCATGGTATCCAGACTGGCATTTGGGAATTTCAGGTTGTTTTTTACCATTTCATTTAACATTGCGGCATCAATAGACATATTCCGCGCCAGCAGTTCCTGCACAATCGCCATATTGCTTTCATTCACAGAAAGTCCGGCCGCTTCAAGTGCCTTCTGTACCAGCACCATCTGCTGCGCATCCCCGAAAAGCGGTTTTAATGCAACAAAATTACCTTTATTTTCCTGCACCTGAAAGGTCATGCTCTGCCCTAACTGCACCTGTGCCCCCTGTGCAAGACGTGCAAAAAGATTCTCACCGTTTGGCAGGCTGAGAATAACCTGTTTGTCCTTCATGCTGTTTACAACACCGGTAACCGTATCTCCTGCCAGCAAAGATGCCAGATACTTTGCATTGATGGTATTTACCTGCGCAGTCTGCTCTGTCTGTCCTGCATTTTCCGCCGCCGCACTCTCTGTTGATGCACTTTCGGAACTTTTTGTACCTGAAACCATCTGCTGTAAAAAACCTGAAATGTGAAATGCCATATCATTATACCCTTTCAGTATTTAATATATTTTTTAAAAATGTTTTCCGGTGAATCGGACAGGCACCATACTCTAAAAGTGCCTGTGTATGCTGTTTCGTTCCATATCCTTTATGTTTTGCAAATCCATACTGCGGATATTCTTTATCATACTCCGCCATCATTCTGTCCCTTGTCACCTTTGCCATAATACTGGCAGCACCGATTGTAAGGCTCTTTGCATCACCTTTGATAATCGGCACCTGTGCAATCTCCACGCCCGGAATGGTTACAGCATCGTTTAATAATATATCGGGCTGTACACTCAGTTTCTGAATAGCCTGCCGCATGGCTTCATACGTTGCCTGCAAAATGTTAATCTCGTCAATACGCTGTGCCGATACAATACCGATTCCCACACTGACTGCTTCACGGCTGATAACGTCAAAGAGTTCTTCACGCTTTTTTTCGCTTAATTTCTTGGAATCATTGATATATAAAATGCGGCAGCCCTTCGGCAGTACAACCGCCCCTGCCACAACCGGTCCTGCAAGCGGACCTCTGCCTGCTTCATCAATGCCGCAGATATACCGGCAGTAATCGTATTCTTTTTCAAATTCGCACAGGGCTTCTATCCGTTCCCGCTCTGCCGCAAGCTTTTCTTCACGCTTTATTCGTGCAAGCTCTGCTTTTGTTATTTTCTGCTCTTTTTCCATGTGATGACCGCTCCTTATTCTTCCGGTACTTCCAGTGTAATTCTGCCGGTTCTTCCGCTTCTGAAATCATCCAGAACAATGCCCGCTGTCTTTTCATAATCGGTAATTCCGCCCTGCTTTACACAGCCGCGCCGTGCTGCAATAGCTTCCATGACCTGTAAGGCTTCTGCATCTTCTTCAATCCCATAGCGTTCTTTTAAATTTCCGGGATATTCTTTTAATAAGAATTTAATTGTATCCAGTGCCAGCTCATCCAGATTTAACACTTCGTCATTCATTGAGCCAATCATGGCAAGCCGCTGTCCGACTTCCTGATTTTCAAATCGCGGCCATAAAATACCCGGTGTATCCAGCAGTTCTACATTCTTATTTAAGCGAATCCACTGCTTGCCCTTGGTAACCCCCGGCTTATTCCCGGTCTTTGCGCAGGCTTTTCCTGCAAATGCATTGATAAAGGTCGACTTTCCGACATTCGGAATACCGACAACCATTGCACGCACCGGACGGTTTAAAATACCCTTTCTTTTATCGCGTTCTATTTTTTCCTTGCAGGCAAGGACAATCGTCTGGTTGACCTGTTTGACCCCCGCTCCGCTCTTGGAATTTAATTTTAATACATAAAAACCTTTTTGGGTAAAATAATCAATCCACATCACATTTTTGCGTTCATCGGATAAATCGGATTTATTGAGTAAAATGATACGTGCCTTATTTTTTGCAAGTCCGTCAATATCGGGATTTCTGCTGCTTAAAGGGATTCTTGCATCAACCAGTTCAATCACCAGATCAATCAGTTTAATGTTTTCTTCCATCATTCTTCTTGCCTTGGTCATATGTCCCGGATACCATTGATAATTCATATTCTGCTCCATTCCGCCTGACGGCTTTTATAATAATCTCATTCTTTTCATCGGGCTTGCAATAAACCATACCGAACCCACGATGTCGTCTTTTTTCACAACACCCACATTGGCAAAGCGGCTGTCTTCACTGTTATTGCGGTTATCTCCCAGTACAAAGTACTCATTTTCCCCCAGTGTCAGTTCACCTGCTGCCAGACCTGCCGTTAAAATGTCATCTTCCGAAACGTCATCTTCCAGCACACTGCCATTAATATATACTTTTCCGTCGTGAATCTGAATCGTTTCACCCGGCAGACCGATAACACGCTTTACATAAATCTTTGAAGTTTTTACACCATTCGGATGAAAGGCGATAATACTGTACCTTTTCGGTCCATGAAAGGAATATGCAATCCGGTTAAGCAACACAGTATCTTCATTCTCTATCGCCGGCTGCATGGAATTTCCTGAAATCGTTGTACGGTCACATAAAAACAGGGTAAGCGTATATGCCAGCAGAATCACAATCAGAAGGTCCGCAATCCACTTACACACTGTCAGTAATTTTGTATTTTCCTGATATCTTCTCTGAAATGAAATCATATGTACCTCACAATTTTTTATAAAATAAAAGGACAGACACAATTACCGTGTCTGTCCATATAAGCCGTTGAAGAATTAACGAACCAATTCTTTTACCTTAGCAGCCTTACCTGTTCTCTGACGTAAGTAATTGAGTTTTGCACGTCTTACTTTACCGCGTCTTACAACATCAACCTTTTCTACGATTGGAGAATGTAATGGCCATGTCTTTTCTACGCCTACGCCGTTAGAAATCTTTCTAACTGTGAATGTAGAACGAACGCCTGTACCCTGCTTCTTTAATACAGTACCTTCGAATACCTGGATTCTTTCACGGTTACCTTCCTTAATCTTAGCAGATACTCTTACTGTATCACCTACGTTAAATGCAGGTACTTCTGCCTTCATCTGTGCTTCTTCAATGTTCTTAATAATTTCGTTCATGTGTGACCTCCTTAATATTTGGATGTTCTTAATACATTTCCTGTAACAGAGGACCATCTCTTTTCTCACAACTAGTTAAGTCTAGCATACTCCAAATAAAAATGCAAGCACTTTTTGTATAGTGCTTAATTCATATCCAGCAGTCCCGGCAGCAGATGCACCGTCACCGTCTTTTCTTTCATGTCATGGGCAAGAATACACTGGTCAATAACCGGAATCAGTACTGTTTTTCCGTCCGGCGTTGTAACCTCATAAACATTGTTTGCGCCTGTTTCCAGCACTTCTGTCAGCTTCCCAAGGTTCATGCCGGTATCCGTAATAACATCCAGTCCGATTAAATCGCAGATAAAATATTCGCCCGGCTCGCACTTGACCGCATGCTCTCTTGTGACCATTAAATCTTTCTTGACAAACTGCTCAATGTCATTGATACTGTCGTATCCTTTAAATTTTATGATAACATACTGTTTAAAGAACTTCACCGACTGCACTTCCAGTTCAATATTTTCCCGTCTTCCTTCAATGACACATTGTTTTAACTTTTTAAACCGCTGAGGGTCGTCTGTTGTCGGAAATACTTTCACTTCCCCGCGGATGCCGTGTGTTGCCGTAATCACACCAACCCGTAATAAATCTTCCATAAACACTCCATATATTTGAAAAAACCATGCAGCGGCTTGTGAATACTCACAAAACTGTCTGCATGGCTCTTTACATAGTCTTTATGACTCTAGTTATCGATTTCTACTATGACCTTTTTGTCAGTCTTTGATGCAGCTGCAGAAACAACTGATCTGATAGACTTAGCAATTCTGCCTGATTTTCCGATTACCTTACCCATATCGGATGGGGCAACCTTTAAGTCGACTATGATGGCTTTATCTTTTTCAGTTTCAGTTACAACAACTTCATCCGGATTATCCACTAATGCCTTAGCAATAATTTCAACCAATTCTTTCATAGATAATACCTCCATCAGGCTCTTACTTTTCGATACCAGCCATCTTGAAAAGCTTACCAACTACTTCTGTCGGCTGTGCTCCATTTGCTAACCACTTCTTAGCAAGCTCAGAATCGATGTTTAACTTACAAGGATCGTAATTAGGATCATAAGTACCGATTTCTTCAATAAATCTACCATTTCTTGGAGATCTTGAATCTGCAACGATAATTCTATAGAAAGGAGACTTCTTCTCACCTAATCTCTTTAATCTGATTTTTACTGCCATTTTGTATTTCACCTCCTACAATTATTCTGAATAAACATTTATGTTAAAAAGGCAGACGGAAACGTCCCTTTTTAGCACCTTTCATTATTCCCGGCATCTGTTTCATCATCTTTTTCATCTGGTCAAACTGCTTTACAAGGCGGTTGACTTCACTGATGTCGACACCCGCGCCCTTTGCAATGCGGTTCTTTCTGGATGGATTTAAAATGTCAGGATTCGCTCTTTCCTTTGCTGTCATGGAATAGATAATCGCTTCTGTACGGCGCAGGTTATCTTCTGCATCATCCGGCACTGTCATGTTTTTCATCTGACCGCCAAGACCCATACCCGGAAGCATATTCAGAATCGAACCAATGCCGCCCATGTTTTTAATCTGTCCCATATAATCAAGGAAATCGTTAAAATCGAACTCGGCTTTTTTGAGCTTTTCACCCATTTTCTTTGCCTGTTCTTCGTCAATCTGCGCTTCTGCTTTTTCAATCAGCGTCAGCACATCTCCCATACCTAAAATTCTGGAAGCCATACGGTCCGGGTAAAACTGTTCCAAATCGGAAAGCTTTTCGCCCATACCGACATACAGAATCGGCTTTCCGGTCACTGCCTTAATTGAAAGTGCCGCACCACCTCTCGTATCGCCATCCAGCTTGGTAAGGATTACACCGTCAATTCCAATCTTCTCATTAAATGTTGCAGCCACATTGACCGCATCCTGTCCTGTCATGGAATCAACCACCAGTATTGTCTGGTCTACAGCAATCTCCTGCTTGATATGCTGTAATTCTGCCATCATGTCTTCATCTACATGAAGACGTCCGGCTGTATCTAAAATAACAACGTTGAAGTTATTATTTTTTGCATGTTGAATTGCCGCTTTTGCAATATCGACAGGGTTGTTGTTCGTACCCATGGAAAAGACTTCCACGCCCTGCTTTTCACCGTTAATCCGTAACTGTTCAATCGCAGCCGGACGGTAAATATCACACGCAGCAAGCAAAGGCTTTCTACCCTTTGACTTAAACTTACCGGCAAGCTTGGCAGTTGTCGTTGTCTTACCTGCACCCTGAAGACCTGCCATCATAATGACCGTAATCTCATTACCGGATTTTAATGCAATCTCAGTCGTCTCGGAGCCCATGAGAGAAACCATTTCCTCATTGACAATCTTAATCACCATCTGCCCCGGTGTCAGGCTCTGCATAACATCCTGACCGATTGCCCGTTCTTCCACAGACTTGATAAACTGCTTTACCACTTTAAAATTAACATCTGCTTCAAGCAATGCCATCTTTACTTCCTTCAAAGCGGTCTTTACATCTGCTTCGGTGAGCCGTCCTTTTCCGCGAAGGTTTTTAAAAATGTTCTGAAGCTTGTCTGATAAACTATCGAATGCCATAAGCCCTCACTTCTACTATACTGCCGGATTAAAAATCCTCAATAATTTCTTTTGCAATATCCTGTATCTTGTGAATACAGTCAATATCACTCGAAGAAATATAATCATTCGCATACCGGTCAATTAAGTGTACCTTTTCCTTGGTGGCAATAAACTTCTCAATCAGATGAAGCTTTTCTTCATACTCGGTCAGTGTCTTGTCCACACGTTTTATCAAATCATGAACACCCTGTCTTGAAATACCGTATTCATCCGCAATCTCGCTTAACGAGTAATCATTAAATACGGCTTCCGTATAAATCTGACGCTGATGTTCATTCAGCAGCTCCCCATAAAAATCATACAGGAGCGTCTGCTCAACGATTCGTTCCATAAGCACCCTTCATTTCTGTGTTACAGTTTTTCTGTCGAATGACAAAATTTATACTATCACAGAAGCAAATACGTGTCAAGCAAAAATACTTGACACTTTTAATTTTTATTGTTTTATTTTCCGTACAATTGTTTCCTCCGGCTGCTTTGGCGGAAAATCCCGCTCGTACTGTACAAGCATTTCTTCCTGTCCGTTGCGGCGCAGTCCCTTTGCAACCAGCTGGGATATAATGTGGTAAATTACGGCAAATACCGGAACGCCGATTAACATTCCTGCAAATCCCCACAAATCTCCAAATAAAAGAATCGAAAAAAGCACCCAGAAGCTGGAAAGCCCTGTCGTATCACCAAGAATCTTCGGTCCTAAAATGTTACCGTCAATCTGCTGTAAGATAAAATCAAATACCACAAAAAATACACACTGTACCGGATTGACGATTAAAATCAGCAGTGCCGATGCAAACAGTCCGATATACCAGCCAAAAAACGGTATCACATTAAAAATACCGACAATCACGGCAACCAGCACCTCACTCATTGTCACCTGTGCCCCGGTGATGACCTTAAACAGCATCATGCCGACGTAACAGATTACCGCAACAATCACGGCATCAACAATTTTTCCATTGATAAATCCGCTGAATGTCTTATCTGCAAAATAAACTTCATCCATAATCGAATCCGCTGCCTCTTTTTTGAAAATACTATATAAAATCAGCTTTCCCTGTCTTGCAAGTTTCTTTCTTGAAAGCAGTAAATATATTGCAACAATCACACCAATAAACAAATTCAGCATCAGCGTAAAGAAACTGATCACACCGCTTGATAATCCCGTTGCGATATTTTCTACGGATTCTAACAGTCCGTTTGAGAGCCAGTCGGTAATAAAATGATACCCTTTATCTACCAGCTCCTGCGAAACTGCCAGAAGCTGCTCGTTGGAATTTAACATTTTCTCTAACCACTTTACCAGTCTGTCCGCGCTGTCCGGCAGAATCTGAACCAGACGGATCACACTTGTAATCAGCTGCGGTACAATAATAATGATAATGAGATAAATGACAACCAGTGTAATAAAGATTCCCGTAAAAACACTTGCCGTCAATGCCAGCTTTTCCTTTTTTGCCTGTTTTATCCGCTCTGTCTTTTCAAGTATCCGCAGATAAAACTTTTCAATTGTCCTGCACAGCGGACAAACCATATACGCCAGCGCCGCTCCGATTATAAACGGCATCAGGGTATTAAAAATATGCCGCAGTGCCTGTTTGATTTCTCCATATCTGAAAATGATAAAGAAGACGATGATTGAAAGGACAATCACACCAAACAGACTCACTGCCGCATATATGTATTTTTTATAAGGATGATTTTTCATCATTCCGGAAGCACCCCATTTCATCTGATTCTGTAGTACTTCCTATTATAGTATATTTTTTGCGTATTGCAAAATTATTTTTTCATATTCTTACAGACTGTCCGTCAGACCGGTTATCCGGCGAAACAGCCTTCCTTTTTAGATGCCGTTAGAAGAACTGTTCTGAGCGTTCATGCCGCCGTTTCCGCCGGCATTGCCGCCCGGCTGACCGCCCATCTGACCGCTGCCGGTTGTTCCGCCAGGCATACCCGGTACCTCTCCCTGTGTTCCATCCGGCATCTGTGGTGCATTTCCCTGCCCATCTGTTGTGCCGTCCGGCAGGCTCATACCGCCGCCTGCATTTCCGCTGGCATCACCACCTGTACCGTTTCCTGACTGCATGCCGCCCGGCTGACCGCTGCCCATTTTTCCGCCACCCTGTGCGCCGCCGCCCATAGATGAAATACCTGAAGTCGTCACGCTGCTGTTTACGGTTACGGACTGGGATGTACTTCCTGCCGTTACGGTATAGGTTTGACCGCTCTTTAAATCACTGCTGTAGCAGACTGCCGCCGCATAGGCTTTTTCCGGTGTATAGCTAAGAACTGTACTGCCGTTGCTGTCTGTTATACTGAATGCCGTATTTGCCTGCTGTGAGGTAAATCCAGCCACAATGCAGCTTCCATTCGAAGCAGAGGTCGGTGTTTCAACCATACCGTTTGAACCGAATGCCATCAGTGTACCACCGTTTAATACACATTCGCCGTCAAAATCCACTGCTGTATCACCGGAAGATGTCGGACCGCATACAATGGTTGTACCGCCGTTTACCGTAATGCTGCCGTTAGAATCCAGTCCGTCACCGTCTGCTTCTACATAGAGATTACCGCCGTTAATCGTCAGTGCCGAACTGTTACTGCTGCTCTGGTTCTGACCACCCATGCCAAATCCGCCTGTCTGCATCGTAGAAGAACCGTCCGAAGCATTGATACCGTCATCTTCTGCGCTGATTGTAATATCACCGTTATTAATCACAATGTCCTTTGCTTCCAGACCTTCATAACAGTAACCGACTGTAATAGCGCCGCCGTTTACTGTCAGGCTGGAATCTGCATGAACACCGTCATCACCGGAACGGATTGAAATATTTCCGCTTTCAATCGTAATTGAATCATTGCTGTGAATACCGTCATCTTCTGTATCCAGTGTAATCGTTCCGCCGCAGATATAAATCGCATTGGAAGCCTTTAAAGCCTTCATGCTGACAGAATCCGTATCGGAAGATATTGAAGCTGATGATGCAGAAGTTCCCGCACTGCCGTTCTGTCCCGGAACACCCATGGTCCCCATGCCGCCCATTGCGCCGCTGTCACCGCTCTTCATTTCTACCGCCGCTGAACCATTTCCTGTTGTAATGTCAAATGTACCATTCTGTATATCTAAAATATTTTCCGCCTGAATACCGTCACTTGCCGCTTCGATTTTAAATGTACCGCCTGCAATGATAATATTGCCCTTTGTCGTATCTTTATCATCAGTTGACTTCATGCCGTCCGTACCGGATTTGATTGTGAAGTTACCGTCTGCAATACCGAGCAAATCTTTTCCAATCACACCGTCTTCTGCCGCTGTAATCTGATACGTACCGGAAACCACTTTTAAATCATCCGTACTCTTAATGCCGTTGCGGTATCCTGCATTAATATTTAATGTACCGCTTCCGTTCAATACAAGGTCTGCTTTTGAATAAAATGCTGCTGAATAATCCTCGCTTTCTGTTGTGCTTCTTGCGCTGTCCGTAAATTTATTCACGGTATTATCCGCAAGTGTCACAATGACTTTTTTCGCACTCTGTACGATAAACGGCGCTGTTGTCGAACTGCTGATGTCCACACCGTTCAAAATAATGCGGACAGTTGCTTTATCCTCTGTATTAATGACAATACTTCCGTCACTGAATGTACCGGATAAAACGTAAGTTCCTGCCTGCGTAATCGTCACGGTCGAGCCGTCTGCCGTGACACCGCTTCCTTTGACGGTACTGCCGTTCTGGCTTAATGTCACATAAGAAGCTGTCGTACTGTCATAGGATGTAACTGTATCTTCTTCGTCAAATTCCAGTGTCAGTCCAGAAGTGTCTGCTACGCTCTGGGATGACGTTAATGTAATGCCCTGTTGTGTTGTCGCTGCTGTATTTTCTGTTGTCTGCGCTGTCAGCCCGCATCCAGCAATTGGAAATGTAAGGATTGTCCCGCAAATCAGCGCCACCGTCAATTTTTTATAATTTATCATAACTTTCTCCTTTTCCGCCGTTCCTGCCCGGCATATGCTTATTCGTTTTTGCCTTTGATGGGTATTATATTATCGGTTGGAAATGGAAGAAATGTGTAAAATGTATGTAAAAAGTGTGAAGTTGCGGAAGAACCATAAGGGGCATCCTCAACGTGTTACTTAACTTCGGCTGCCCCTTATGGTTCTTCCTTGAGGAGGATGGCATCCCGGACGGGGGTGGCAGTGGACGGCGGCTTTGCTTCGCTCGTCGCCTGTGGAATGGGTGGGCGGGCAACTTTGCTTCATTTGCCGCCTGTGGAGTGGATTCGGGTGGTCTAACTGACACAGCCCCGCCGGTTTCATATCCAAAAACGGCGGGGCTATGTTCATACATCTGTATATCTTTTTATTCTAATCGAAATTTCTTCTTAGATATTGACCTTTACAATTCTTGGACGCAGTCCGGCTTTTTCAAGCTTTGCTACGATTTCTTCTTTGTGTTCGTGTCCGAAAGCTTCAATTGTAATACGAAGTTCTACGGTTGCTTTACGGTTGATGCTGACAAACTGGTTGTGTTCCAGTTTGATAACATTTCCGTTTGCTTCTGCAATGATGGAAGCTACGCGCACCAGTTCGCCCGGTCTGTCCGGAAGAAGTACGGATACGGTAAAGATACGGCTTCTCTGGACAAGTCCCTGCTGTACAACAGATGACATGGTAATAACGTCCATATTTCCGCCTGAAAGGATGGATACAATCTTCTTGCCCTTTACATTTAACTGCTTTACAGCCGCTACGGTTAAAAGACCTGAATTTTCAACAACCATTTTGTGGTTTTCTACCATATCAAGGAACGCTACGATTAAATCTTCGTCCGGTACGGTGATGATGTCGTCGAGGTTTTTCTGTAAGTATGGGAACAACTTTGTACCCGGTGTCTTTACGGCTGTACCGTCTGCGATTGTGCTGACTGTCGGCAGTGTTACGACTTTCCCTGCCTTAATGGATTCCTGAAGGCAGTTTGCGCCGGCCGGTTCTACACCGATAACCTTAATATTCGGATTGAGCAGCTTTGCAAGTGTTGATACACCGGTTGCAAGTCCGCCGCCGCCGATTGGTACTAAGATATAATCTACTGTCGGCAGTTCTTTGATGATTTCCATAGCGATAGAACCCTGTCCTGTTGCAACATCTAAATCATCAAACGGATGTACAAATGTAAGTCCCTGTTCTTTTGCAAGCTTTAATGCGTATTCACAGGCTTCATCGTATACATTACCATATAATACAACCTCTGCACCATATCCCTTGGTTCTGTTTACTTTGATAAGTGGTGTTGTTGTCGGCATAACAACAGTTGCCTTAACACCGTACTTCTTTGCAGCGTAAGCAACACCCTGCGCATGGTTGCCGGCTGATGCGGTAATTAAACCTTTTTTACGTTCCTCTTCTGACATGGTGCTGATTTTATAATATGCACCACGTACCTTGTAAGCACCTGTATACTGCATATTTTCCGGCTTTAAATATACTTTGTTGCCGGACTGTGCGCTGAAATACTCGCTGTATACAAGATTCGTCTGCAAGGTAACTTCTTTTACTTTTTCCGCTGCTTCTTCAAATTTCTGTAATGTTAATTTTTCCATAACCTTCTCCATTCTCTTGCTGTTTGTAATCTTTATTCACTTTCTGCCACGTCAAATAATGCATTGACAAATGTATTGGAATCGAACTTCTGTAAATCTTCTACTTTTTCGCCGACACCGATATATTTTACAGGAATACCGTATTCTGCCTGAATAGCAACAGCGATGCCGCCCTTTGCCGTTCCGTCCATTTTAGTAAGAATAATACCTGTAATATCCGTCACTTCTTTAAACTCTTTTAACTGTGACAGTGCATTCTGACCGGTTGTGGCATCCAGTACAATAAGATTTTCTCTATACGCATCAGCATACTCTCTTTCAATTACTCTGTCAATCTTACGAAGTTCTTCCATCAGATTTTTTTTGTTGTGCAGACGTCCTGCCGTATCGCAGAGCAGTACATCGGCATTTCTGGCTTTTGCAGCGGCAATGGAGTCAAAAATGACTGCCGCCGGGTCAGACCCCTCACTCTGTGCAATGATATCACAGCCTGTACGGTTTGCCCATTCTGTAAGCTGTTCAATCGCCGCCGCACGGAAAGTGTCCGCCGCCGCCATTACAACTTTTTTATCCATCGCCTTTAAATGTCCCGCAAGCTTTCCGACAGACGTTGTCTTTCCGACACCGTTGACACCAATCAGCATAACAATGGATTTGCGGTTTTCAAATTCATACGCATTTTCACCCAGATCCATTTTTTCGCGGATTGTATCAATCAGAAGCTGTCTGCACGCCTGTGGGTCTTTAACTTTGTTTTCCTTGACCTTCTGCTTTAATTCCTCGATGATTTCTTCGGTGGCACGCACACCCATGTCGCCCATAATCATCGTTTCTTCAAGTTCTTCGTAAAAGTCATCATCAATTGATGAAAATCCGCTGAATACCGAATCAATGCCCGATACGATATTATCCCTGGTCTTTGTCAGACCTTCCTTTAATTTACTGAATAATCCCATACCTTCCCTCTTTTCTTTATCTGATTTTTTATTCTTTATTTTTGCTTTTTTATGAAGCCGGTTTTTCTTTTTCCAGATCGTCTGC
The DNA here is from genome assembly GCF_040095895.1 of Lachnospira intestinalis. Lineage (NCBI taxonomy): Bacteria > Bacillati > Bacillota > Clostridia > Lachnospirales > Lachnospiraceae > Lachnospira > Lachnospira intestinalis. The sequence goes on along the minus strand of NZ_JBBMFS010000002.1, from coordinate 399,723 downwards.
AATCAAATCCACAGAAACCAGTGCTGAAACACCCTTTTCCTGCATGGTGATACCATAAAGACGGTCTGCCGCTGCCATTGTACCGCGTCTGTGTGTAATGACGATAAACTGCGTATGCTTCGTCAGCTTATGCAGATAGTTCGCATATCTGCCGACATTGGAATCATCCAGTGCAGCTTCAATTTCATCAAGCAGACAAAACGGTGACGGTTTTAAATTCTGAATGGCAAACAGCAGTGAAATTGCCGTCAGTGCTTTTTCTCCACCGGAAAGCTGCATCATATTCTGTAATTTTTTTCCCGGCGGCTGTGAAATAATCACAATGCCTGCTTCAAGAATATCTTCACCCTCCACAAGTTCAATCGTACCGCGTCCGCCGCCAAACAGCTCCTGGAATACCTTATTAAATTCAGTTTTGATTTCCTTGAATTTTTCCTCAAACTGAATCCGCATACCGGTATCAAGGTCTTCAATGACCTGAATCAGTGACTGCTCCGCCGTAATCAGATCGTCATGCTGTGTCTTTAAAAAGATGTAGCGTTCATTCACTTCTTTGTATTCTTCAATCGCATTGACATTGACATCACCCAGTCCGCGGATATCGGATTTCAGGCTGTGAATCTGCTTCTTGATTTCACCGAGATTCTCCATGGTTTCATCGCGCAGCTCCAGTGCGTAACTATAAGTCAGCTCGTACTCATTCCACATGTAATCCACGAGGGAATCATTGGCTTCGTTTAACTTTTCCTGCTGTGAAGCCAGACGGTAGCTTTCTTTATCCAGTGCGGCAATCTGTTCATTTAACTGCTCGCGCTTTTCAAAAAATGCCTTATTTTTCGTATTAGCTTCTTCGCGCTGCTTTCTGTATTCGGACACCTGCGCCTGTATCGCTTCCGCATCCTTTTGTGCCTGTTCAATCTGTGCTTTGACTGATTCAATCTGGCGGTGCTTCTGCTCAATTTCTACATTGGTTGCGGAAAGATTTTCGGAAAGCTGCTGTTTTTCCACTTCAGAATGTTCAATTTCCGCCTGAAGCCGGGCAATATTTTCACTGATAAAGGTATCCTTCTGTACTGTTGCCGAATACTGGATATTGATTGCCTGCGTATTTTCGGTATGGCGGCTTTCCTTTTGCTTTGCTTCCTCTAACTGCTTTGTCAGTTCGTCAATTTCTTTCTGTGACGTTTCATTCTGTGTATCCAGCGTTGCAAGGCTGCCGCTGACATGGCTTAAACTCTCATCAATCTCTAAAATCTCTTTTTCCAGCTTTGCAGCCTCTTCCGATGCATCACTGTAAGAAGCAATAATTTCTTTCTTTTTGTTAATGGACTGTCTAAGATTTAACTCTGCCGTGTTTTTGGAAAGCTGCTCCTCACGCATCTGCTTATTGCTCTGCTCTAATGCCTGACGCACTTCTGCCAGCTCTGCACGAAGCCCTGCAACCTGCTCCTTAGACTTTGTAATCTCTGCGCTGACTGCCGATACCGCAGCTTTTAATTCTTCAATTTCTCTTCTTCGTCCCAGAAGATTACTTGAATTTTTAAATGCACCACCTGTCATGGAACCGCCGGGATTAAGCTGTTCACCCTCCAGTGTTACGATTCTTAACGAATGTCTGTACTTTCTTGCAATCGCAAGCGCATTGTCAATATTGTCAACGACAAGAATTCTGCCAAGCAGGTATTTTGCCAGCTTTTCATATTCAAATGAAACGCGTACCAGATCGCTTGCCGCACCGATAACACCTTTTTCTTTCATGCACGGCTCACCCTCTAAGGTATTGCGCACCTGAATTGCCGAAAGCGGAAGAAATGTTGCACGTCCGAAACGGTTCTGCTTTAAATAGGCAATCAAATCCTTTGCTGTATTTTCATTATCCGTAACAATGTTTTGGATTGTTCCGCCCAGTGCCGTTTCGATTGCTGTTTCGTATTGTTTTTCTACTTTTACAATATCTGCAATAACACCTAAAATGCCCGGACGCTGTTCCTTTAATTCCATGATTTTACGGATACTGTTGCCGTAGCCGTCATACCGCTCCGTAATGTTGACAAGCGATTCCAGTCTGGACTTTTCCCTGTGATACTGCTGCTGTTTTTTATCAATCTCAGAGCTGCCTTTGGCAATCTGCTCTTTTAAACGGACAACCTCCGCATTACCCTGTTCAATCTGTTCCGTCAGCTTCTTTATCGCTTCATTGGCTGTATCAAGCTGTCCTGTCTGTGTGCGGATTACCGAATCCTGCGCACTTTCTTCACTCTTTCCGCGGATAATGCGGCTGCTTAATTCCGCCTTGCGGATGTTGAGCTGTTCAAGCATCGTCTTATATTTCTGATTATCCGCATTAATCGTTGATTTTTCGTTTAAAATCTCAAAAATGGAATTCTGGCGGTTTTCAATCTCTGCCGTTATGCGTTCAATCTCCGCAAGAATTTCTTCATGGACCCTCTGTGCTTCTTCCTGCTTACTGCCATAAGCTGCAAGCTGCCCCGAAAGTTCTTCCTTTTGCTTGTTTAATCCATTAATCTCCGTATTTTTGTGTGCTGTTTCATTTTCAATGGCAGTCATACGCTGCTGATAGTGTGCTGCATTGACCTGAATCGTCTTTATCTGTTCTTCAAAAACCTGAATTTCACCGGTCAGACGCTGTCTTGTCAGTTCTTTTTCTGAAAGCTGCGTATTGTGTGTTTCAATCTGCTCATTAATCCGGTTTAATTCTTCCTCGGCTTTTTCATACTCTGCCTTGGTCGCCTCATAGCTTTCCTTTGCCTGTGCCAGATCCGAATCCGCAATGGCAAGCTTTTCTTCCAGCCCCTTTAAATCTGCCTTTAACTTGTCCGTTTCAAGCAAAAAGCCATTGACATCCAGAATTTTTAATTCTTCCTTTAATTTTAAATACTGTCTTGCCTTTTCGGACTGCTTTTCCAACGGTCCGACCTGCTTTTCCAGTTCGGACAAAATGTCGTTGACACGTACCAGATTGGCGCGCTCGCTGTCAAGTTTTTTCTGTGCTGAAGCTTTTCTGCGCTTAAATTTCACGATTCCTGCCGCTTCGTCAAACAGCTCACGGCGGTCTTCCGGTTTACCGCTTAAAATCTTGTCAATCTGCCCCTGTCCGATAATAGAGTAGCCTTCTTTTCCGATACCGGTATCGTAAAACAGCTCTGAAATATCTTTCAGACGGCAGTTATGTCCGTTCATTTGGTATTCACTCTCACCGGAACGGTACACCCTTCTTGTCACCGTAACCTCATCATATTCAACCGGCAGTGCATGGTCTGCATTATCCAGTGTAATAGACACATATGCAAAGCCGACCGGCTTTCTTGCCTCTGTTCCCGCAAAAATAACGTCTTCCATTTTTGAACCACGCAGCTGCTTGGCACTTTGTTCACCCAGTACCCAGCGGACCGCATCGGCAACGTTACTTTTTCCCGAACCGTTCGGTCCTACAATGCCCGTAATTCCGTTGTGGAAATCAAAAACAATTTTATTGGCAAAAGACTTAAAGCCCTGCACCTCTATACTTTTTAAATACATTGATTACTTTCCTTTCGGCATAAATTGTGTTCCATTCTTTTTCAAATGAAGCAGAGCGTTGTATGCCGCCTGCTGCTGCGCCGCTTTTTTGGTATGTCCCGTGCCTTTTACCACAAATAAATCCCCTGCTTTTGCAATTACATGAAACTTCTTATCATGTTCCGGACCTTCTTCACCTGTCAGTTCGTACTCCACCTCCAGACCGTATGCCTGTACAACCTCCTGTAAAATGGTCTTGCTATCATAAAAGAGCTGCTTATTCTCCAAATCATTTAACACAAAACGGTGAATAAATTCTTTTGCATTAGCAAAACCACCATCCAGATAAATCGCGCCAATCAGTGCCTCCAGCGCATCTGAGATAATCGAATCCCTTGTTCTTCCGCCTGTTAAGTCTTCTCCTTTGCCAAGCATGATATATTCCTGCAAATGAATCTGTCTTGCACACATCGCAAGGGTCGGTTCACAGACAATGCTTGCACGCAGCCGTGTCATTTTTCCTTCATTCATATCGGGATTGCCGGTATAAATAAATTCACTTGATGTCAGTTCCAGCACGGCATCACCTAAAAATTCAAGACGTTCATTATCCTTGTAATTGCCTGTCTTTTTTTCATTGGCATAAGAACTGTGTGTCAGCGCATTTTTTAACAGTCCGATATTGTTAAACTGATACTGTATTATTTTCTGAAATCCGTCTAAATCGGTATTATGTTTCATCATCATTCTCCATATTAATCACCATTTCTGAGCGACACTGTCGCGAAGATGCGATGAGAAATCCGCGTAGGCGATTTCTCATCTGCAATAAAGCAATTTGCCTTCGCCCGGAGGCAAATTGCTGTGTGAAGAAGCTTTGATTTATGGCTTCTTCACAATATGCGCAAAGAATGAGGCTGTACCTACAGCCTCATTGTCTTTCTGCTTTTATGCTGTCTTACTGTGCTTTTGCTGCCTGAATCTGTTCTACAGCTTCGGCAACTGTTGTAATATGCTCTGCTGCATCTTCCGGAATCTGAATATCAAATGTATCTTCAATTCCCATAATAATTTGGAATACATCTAATGAATCTGCACCTAAATCATCTACAAAAGTAGACTCCATTGTAATCTTATCGGTATCGATGTTTAAAACCTCTGCAATAATTTTCTGTAACTTTTCAAATTCCATTTTCTAAACTTCCTTTCTTCTTTACATTTAATAACCTGATATCTGTATCGGACATCTGCCGCAGGCACTACATGTCACGGCATTCTCGTATTCATCATCACGCTTCTGCTTCGTCCAGTTTTTCTGCCGAAATGGAAGCAATAATTTTTTCGTTGACCTTTTCACGCTGGAATTTCACGCACTGTAACAGCGAATTTTTAACTTCCATCGCCTTTGCATTGCCATGTGTCTTTACCACCAGTCCGTTTAAACCAATCAGCGGTGCACCGCCGTACTGCTTTGCATCAAATGACTTCATCGTATCGCTTAACGAATTTTTAATCAGCAGTGCGCCAATTTTCGTCTTTAAGCTGGACATTAATGTGGTCTTTACCTTTGATAAGAGCATCTTTGCCGTACCCTCGTACAGCTTTAAAATAACATTTCCCACAAATGCATCACAGACTATAACATCCGCATCGCCGTTTGGAATGTTGCGCGCTTCAATACTACCGATAAAATTAATATCCTTACATGCTTTTAACAGTGGATATGTTTCTTTTACCAGCTGATTTCCTTTTTCTTCTTCCAGACCTACATTAACAATGGCAACCTTCGGATTTTTTATACCCATGATATTTTCCATATAGATAGATCCCATCTTTGCCCACTGGACTAAAAAGGACGGTCTGGAATCGACATTTGCGCCGCTGTCTACTAAAATAGAAACACCCTTTGCTGTCGGAATCAACGGTGCCATCGGTGGACGTTCCACGCCGCGGATTCTACCCACGATAACCTGTCCGCCTACCAGAATCGCGCCCGAACTTCCGGCTGATACAAATGCATCTGCTTTCTTTTCTTTGACCATTGTCAGCGCACGTACCATGGAAGAATCTTTTTTCCGGCGGATTGCCATAACCGGCTGCTCACCGGTTTCAATAACGTCCGGTGCATCAACCACTTCAATCTGTCCCTGCGGATAAGTGTATTTTGCAAGTTCTGCACGGACCTGTTCTTCCCTGCCGACCAGCTTTACGAGTAAACCGGCTTCTTCTTTCACTGCTTCTACCGCACCTTTTACAATTTCCACCGGTGCGTTATCTCCACCCATTGCATCGAGTGCAACGATTACTTTTTCACTCACTAAAATAGCCCTGCCTTTCCAAGCGTCTTCTATCTGATAATTTTACTATATCTGTGTCTTAAAATCAAGCGTTGTATCAACACAGCTGCATCAGCTTACAGTTTTCTATTCCGGCAGACCAGAACTGCGTAAGCGGCAGTTTCTTTACCTGACAGACGATGCTTGAATTCATTGCACCGTGTCCTACTATCAGAATATCCTTTCCCTGTGCAAGCTGCGGCTTTACAACCTTTTCAAGAAAATCGCCTGTACGGGCAAACAGTTCTTCAAAGCTTTCCGCACCCTTATCCGCCACAAAACGCTCCGGTGCCTGAAATGCCAGATTGATTGGGCAGTCCGGCAATGCAAAGCTGTTTTCAATTCCTTCATATTCGCCAAAGCACATTTCCATAAGACGGTCGTCCGTTACAATCGGAACAGCTCTTCCTTCAAGCACCAGTTCTGCCGTTTCTTTTGCCCGTATTAACGGTGAACAGTAGCAGATGTCAAAATGAATCTCCCGATACCGTTTCCCTGCTTCCCGCGCCATTTTTCTTCCGTTTTCATTGAGTGGAATATCCGTCTGTCCCTGAAGCTTGTGCAATTCATTCCATTCCGTTTTTCCATGCCGCATAATATATAACATATAATCCTCATTTCTAAAAAACTTGTTGTGAAGCGGCGATGAGAAATCCGCACAGGCGTTTTCTCATCTGCTATCATAGATGTTTGCCTTCGCTCCAAAGCAGACATCTGTTAAAAATCAAAAAAGCCATGTACCGGATATCCGGCACACAGCTCCTAATAGCAGATTCTAATAAAAATTAGTCAACTGCAACGATTTCTTTCTTGTTGTATGAGCCACAAGACTTACATACTCTGTGAGGCATCATTAAAGCTCCACACTTGCTGCATTTTACAAGATTTGGAGCGCTCATTTTCCAGTTAGCTCTTCTCTTGTCTCTTCTTGCTTTTGAAGATTTATTCTTTGGACAAATTGACATGGTTACACCTCCTTAAAATTGTTTAAAATATCTTTGAAAACAGACATTCTTGGATCTAAGGACTCTCTGTCACAACCGCATTCCCCCTCATTCAGGTTCGCACCGCAGCGAAGGCACAGACCTTTACAGTCTTCCTTACAAAGGGTTTTCCCTGGAATCAACAGAAGAATTTCGCCGAAAACAAGTTTGTCCACGTCGAGGTTGTATCCATCAATATAGTCTTTTTCTTCCTCATCTTCTATCTCGCCGGAAGTTTCCTGCATATCAATATCTTTGTCAATATCAAAATGCATCTCGGTTCTTACCGGTTCTAAGCAACGGTCACAAGGAATTTCCAAAGCCACAAATCCGTTTCCGGAAATATGAAGCTTGTCTTTGCCTGTTCTTGTAAGCACAAGTTCTACAGGCTGCTTTTCCATAACAGGATATTCTGCAAGTGCCGTCCGGAATGTTTCCATTTCAAGCGGCGCAGATACTGTCATGTCATCCTTTGCACCAGATAAAAGATTTCTTAAATCAATTAGCATAATTGTCTCCAATTCACACTATCTCATGTGTCAAACCACACCAAATACGATATGTATTTTTCACACTTTGTCTATTATACGCACAGTATCTTCATTTGTCAATGAAAAATTACATTTTCTTTTAAAAAAAGAAGCCTGCATTACTGCAAGCCTCTTTCCCAACACCATACATACAATTACTGAATTAATGCTAATGTTTCTCTTGCAATTGCTAATTCTTCGTTTGTAGGAACTACGCAAAGCTTTACTTTAGAATCTGCTGTAGAAATAATCATTTCTTCACCAACAGCCTTTTCACTTGCTGCTTCGTCTAACTTCACGCCTAAATATCCTAAATACTGGCAGATCATTGGTCTTAACCATGCAGCATTTTCACCAACACCGGCTGTAAATGTGATTGCATCAACACCGTTCATTGCAGCTACATAAGAACCGATATACTTTGCTACTCTGTATGCATATGCTTCCAGTGTCTGCTTTGCAACTTCGTTGCCGTCATCCATAGCAGCCTTGATATCACGGAAATCACTTGAGATTCCGCCTGACATACCGAGTACACCGGACTTCTTATTTAAAATGTTCAGCATCTCTGATACTGTAAGGTTTTCATGATTGCAAAGGTATTCGATGATTGCAGGGTCTAAGTCACCACTTCTTGTACCCATAATCAGACCTTCAAGCGGAGTAAGACCCATAGAAGTATCTACGCACTTACCGCCGATAGAAGCTGAAATAGAAGCACCGTTTCCAAGGTGGCATACGATAACCTTTGCTGAATCCTTATCGAGATTTGCAAACTTGATTGTTTCCTTTGATACAAAGCTGTGGCTTGTTCCGTGGAAGCCGTATCTTCTTACATGATACTTTTCATAGTATTCGCGTGGAATTGCATACAGATAAGCCTTTGGCTCCATTGTTCCGCCGAAAGCTGTATCCCATACTGCTACATTTGGCTTGCCCGGCATAGCTGCTTCAACAGCTTCGATACCGATTAAGTTTGCAGGGTTATGTAAAGGTCCTAAGTCGAAGCATTCTCTTACAACGCTCTTTACATCTTCATTTACAAGGCATGATTCCTTATACTTTTCGCCTGCGTGAAGTACGCGGTGACCTACTGCTGCGATTTCATCAGCGTTCTTGATTACACCATGTGTTTCGTCTACAAGTGCATCAAGCACGAGCTTAACTGCAATATTGTGATCCTTCATCGGCTGTTCTACAACGTACTTATCCTTGCCTGTCGGCTTGTGTGTAAGGATAGAACCTTCAATACCAATTCTTTCTACAAGACCTTTTGCTAATACGCTCTCATCGTCCATGTTGATTAACTGGTACTTTAATGAAGAACTACCACAGTTTAATACTAAAATATTCATTACTTTTAATCTCCTCTAACTTTAATTACTTGCCTGCGTTCTGAGCCTGTACAGCTGTCATGGCTACAACACCTACAATGTCTTCTGCGAAACATCCTCTTGATAAGTCATTAACAGGCATAGAAAGACCCTGAAGAACAGGACCATAAGCACCTGCCTTTGCAAGTCTCTGAACCAGCTTATAACCGATATTACCCGCTTCAAGAGATGGGAATACCAATGTGTTAGCCTGTCCTGCTACCTTGCTGTCCGGAGCCTTTAACTTTGCTACTTCAGGAACAAGTGCTGCATCTAACTGAAGTTCACCGTCAACTGTCAGTTCAGGATACTTTTCGTGTGCAATCTTTACAGCATCTGCTACCATTGTTACTCTGTCGTGCTTTGCACTGCCGTATGATGAGAATGAAAGCATAGCAACCTTAGACTTTGCGCCTGTAAATGCTTCAAAGCTTTCTGCTGATAACATAGCGATTTCTGCAAGTTTTTCAGAATCAACATCTGGATTTACAGCACAGTCAGCAAATACGAATAATCCGTTTTCACCGAGTTCACAGTCCGGAACTTCCATTAAGAAGAAACCTGAAACGCTGCCAATGCCCGGCTTTGTCTTTAATAACTGTAATGCCGGTCTGATTGTATTGCCTGTAGAATGGCATGCACCTGAAACAGCACCGTCTGCATCACCGCACTTGCACATTAAACATGCATAGTACATGTAATCCTTTTCCATCTGTTCCTTAGCCATCTCCGGTGTAACACCCTTTTTGCTTCTTAATTCAACAAATTTATCAATATATTTCTGCTTGTTTGGATCGTTGAACGGATCAACAATTGTAGCACCAGTGATATCATAGCCCTTGCTGTTTTCAGCGATTTCTTCAGGTGTACCGATGATAATCAGATTAGCGATACCTTCCTTTAAAATCTTTTCAGCAGCCTCAAATGTTCTCTTATCCATAGATTCTGGCAAAACAATTGTCTTCTTGTCTGCTTTTGCTCTCTCTTTAATTTCGTCAATAAATGCCATGATTACTGACTCCTCCTTGTATTATGTTAAATATTTTCCAGCGTTGCGCCGAAATCCTATTTAGAGTATATACCAAATTTTTCAGAAGTACAAGTTTTAAATCATAAGCAATTTATTTTTATCTATATTTAGTTGCAGTCCGCCATCCTTTATGATACGGTATTTCTTAGATATCAGGGTCAAAAGGTCTAAACCCACATGAGCTTGCTCATAAGTGGGTAAACGACCTTGTGACCCGCCCCCATATCTTTTTTAGTACAGCAACTCAGATACTACAAACACAGGGCATTTGCCCGGATTGGAGATTTTTATGAAAGCGGTCGGACTGATTACGGAATACAACCCTTTTCACAACGGACATCTATATCATCTTCGGAAAGCCGTAAAAATGACACAGGCAGATGTGTGTATCGCCGTCATGAGCGGAAATTTTGTACAGCGCGGCGAACCTGCCATGATTCATAAATATGCCCGCTGCCGCGCCGCTGTTGACTGTGGTGTGAATCTCGTTGTTGAACTGCCATCCTTTTATGCACTGTCCAGTGCAGAATTTTTTGCAGACGGCGCAGTTCAGGTCTGTGATGCCCTTGCTGTTTCGTCATTGGTATTTGGCAGTGAATGTGGTGAACTTACACCTCTGCAGGCAGCTGCTGATATTCTTGTGCGTGAACCGGACGATTACAGACAGGCTTTAAAAAATGCACTTGCCACCGGAAAAACATTTCCACAGGCACGGCAGGAAGCCCTGATACACTGTCTTAAAGTGTCAGGACATCGCGCTTCTGCCGGTAATGCTTTGGCTCTTCTTCCTCATGAGGAGCTGTTGGAACTGCTGGCAAATCCCAATAATATTTTAGGCATTGAGTATTTAAAAGCCCTGCAAAAACATCACAGCCCTATTACACCTTTTACCCTAAAGCGCGCCGGAGACGGCTATCACAAAGAAACACTGTCCGGAAGTGCCGCATTTTCAAGTGCCTCGGCTATCCGAAAGCAGTTTACAATATCGGATAATGCAATGCAGGATTCTTTAAAGCAGGCACTCCCACAGCCGATGCTTGAAGCACTCCATGCCGGCCACAATCAATATATGCCGGTTGTTTTAGATGATTTTACCACATTTTTGCAGTACAAACTGGCTGAAATCTTTATGAAAAATCCGGCTAAAAACGACTGCATCCAGGCGCTGTGCGGTTATGCCGACATCACGCCGGAACTTGCAAGCCGCATTATCAGTTTGCATGCACCTTCTGACACTTTTTCACAACTGGTTTTGAAGGTAAAGAGCCGTCAGTATACGTATTCCCGTGTCTGCCGCTGTCTAATGCACATTGTATTAAATATTGATGCCGGTATGCCGGAAAGATACCGCACACTGCCTTATGTGCGCATTCTGGGATTTGATAAAAAAGGACAGGATTACCTTTCTTTTATCAAGAAAAGCTGCCCTGTCCCGCTGATTACCAAAACCGCCGCTTCAAAAGCGCTGCTTGGTGATGATATTTTTAGTACCAATATTTATAATCTGGCTGTTTGCCGGAAATTCGGCACAATAATTCCCGATGAATTTCATCAAAAAATTTATATTAATCCCCGTTTCTAAGCAGCCTGTTTCGAAGGGTCGATGAGAAATTCTCGAAGGCGGTTTCTCATCTGTCATCACAGATTTTTTCAAATAATTCCCGGTAAGCCGCCGTCAGCCGGGCAAGATTCCAAGCCGCATTTGCCGGGCTGGTTGACGGCATTTTTATAATTTCCCGCTTTGTAACCGGATATACGTATTTCTGATACAGTTCATATGCCTTTGTACCGTTTGCAGCTACCGCCAGAAGGTGTGTACGTGCAAAAAGCTCCGTAAAATCATTCGGCACAACATCTGTGATACTGCTGTCTGACGAACCTTCAATACTGCAGCTGTGAATCACATCCCAGACCGCAATATGATTTTCCAAAAGAAAATTCTTTTTTTCTTCAATCGTTTGCGGCTGGGTCGAATCCGTGACTGCCGCCATCACTTTCCAGAAACGGTTCTGCGGATGTCCGTAATAAAAATGATTTTCTCTGGATTTTACAGAAGGAAATGTTCCCAAAATCAAAATTTTTGAATTCTCATCGAAAACCGGTTCAAATGTATGTGTAATATTTTTAAATTCCTGCATACTTCTATGCCTTTCCTAAATCAAATGCTGGATTCCTGCACAGATTTTCTTCGCCACTTCAGGATTGTTCATTGTATACAAATGGATTCCATGCATATCATTTGCCAGCAAATCCAGAATCTGGTTCACCGCATAATAAATACCCGCTTCCATCATTGCCGGTTTATTATCGGCATAGCGTTCCACGATTTTTTGCAGGGAATCCGGCAGAGTCGCCCCGCACATTTTCACCATACGCTGAATCTGTGCGGCACTGGTAACCGGCATAATGCCCGGTGTCACCGGCACGGTAATCCCGTTATTTTTACAATCGGAAGCAAAATCATAAAACAGGCGGTTGTCAAAAAAGAGCTGGGAAAGCAATAGTTCCGCCCCTGCGTCAACCTTTGTTTTTAAAGCTTTTAATTCCTGCATATGACTTTCCGACTCCGGATGGTCTTCCGGATAACACGCTCCTGCAACGCAGAAATCGCCCTTTTCCTTCATATATGTAATCAAATCTGACGCATGTTTAAAATCTTCCTTTTCGGGAATATCAGGATTTCTGTCACCACGCAGTGCAAGAATATTTTCAATGCCCTCTGCCTGTAACTGTCTTGCAAATTCGTCAATTTCCTGTCTGTCATAGCAAAGGCAGGTCAGATGAACGACCGGCTCAATATGATAATCCTCTTTGATTTTCTTTGCCAGTTCTATTGTTTTATTTTTATTGGCACTTCCGCCCGCACCAAAGGTCACGCTGATAAAATCCGGCTGTACCTCGCACAGTGCTTCCAATGTGCGGTCTATATTTTTTAATTCTTCTTCCTTTTTCGGCGGAAATATTTCAAATGAAAGTACCGTCTTTTTATTTTGATAAATTTCTGTCAATTTCATAACCTGTTCCACCTTATCTGCATATAAATGCCGGCATTTTCCTGCCCACTGTCTTTTCATCCATGCCATAATCTGCATTTCTTTGCGGTCTTTGCATTTTTACAGAAAGGCTGCCGAAAAAACTATGGTCAGAACGCATCCCCAACTGTTTTTTCCTGCAGCCTGTCATCTGTTAAATCATTTAGTTTTTAAAGCTGTGAATTGGAGCCGGGATTCTACCCTGTCTGTTCACAAATGCGGAACAGTCAAACTGATTAACCGGCATAATTGGCGCATAACCTAATAAACCGCCAAATTCAACGGTTTCTCCGACACCTTTTCCAACAACCGGAATCACACGGACCGCAGTCGTCTTCTGGTTTACCATACCAATTGCCGCTTCATCTGCAATAATACCTGAAATCGTTGTTGCCTTTGTATCTCCCGGAATTGCAATCATATCCAGTCCTACAGAACATACGCAGGTCATCGCCTCCAGCTTTTCAATGCATAAAGAACCGTCAAGCACTGCATCAATCATCCCCTGATCTTCGCTGACCGGAATAAATGCACCACTTAATCCGCCGACATAAGAAGATGCCATAACGCCACCCTTCTTTACCTGGTCATTTAACAGGGCAAGTGCCGCAGTTGTACCCGGCGCACCGGCTCTCTGTAAACCGATTTCCTCTAAAATGTCGGCAACACTGTCACCGATTGCCGGTGTCGGTGCAAGCGACAGGTCGATAATACCAAACGGTACACCAAGACGCTTAGAAGCTTCCTGTGCAACCAGCTGGCCGACACGCGTAATCTTAAATGCTGTCTTTTTAATCGTTTCGCAAAGCACTTCAAAGCTTTCGCCGCGGACCTTTTCAAGTGCATACTTTACAACGCCCGGACCGCTGACACCCACATTGATAATCGCATCATCTTCAGATACCCCGTGGAATGCACCTGCCATGAACGGATTGTCGTCCGGTGCGTTGCAGAGTACTACCAGCTTTGCACAGCCTAAAGAGTCTGCATCTTTTGTCTTTTCTGCGGTTTCTTTAATGATTTCACCCATAAGACGGACTGCATCCATATTGATGCCGGTCTTTGTTGAACCGACATTAACAGAGCTGCAGATTAATTCTGTACTTGCAAGTGCTTCCGGAATAGAACGGATTAACAGTTCATCACTCTTTGTCATGCCCTTTGACACGATTGCAGAATAACCACCGATAAAATTAACGCCAACCGTGTGAGCGGCGCGGTCAAGTGTCTTTGCAATCGTTACATAATCCTCCGGTGTCTTACAGGCAGCTGCACCGACCAGTGAAATCGGTGTAATTGAAATTCTCTTATTGACAATCGGCACACCGAATTCTCTTGCGATTTCTTCACCTGTCGATACTAAATCCTTTGCCAGTGTTGTAATCTTACGATAGATTTTCTCATTGACTTCATCGAGATTCTCACTGGCACAATCTAACAGATTGATACCCATTGTAATCGTTCTGACATCAAGATTTTCCTGTTCTACCATTTTATTTGTTTCGTTGACTTCAAAAATATTAATCATGCGCGTATTTGCCTTTCCCATAAAATATTGTTACTAATCCTCATTTCTGAGCAGCCTGCTGCGAAGATACGATGAAAAATCAGCACATCAGTGTGATTTTTTCGCACTAAATTCTGTGCATCATATCAAAAATTTCTTCCCGCTGACACTTAATTGCAACACCGATTTCTTCTCCCAGCTTGTCTAAATCTGTAATCACTTCATCATAGGTCTTTGCAGAAGCGCCGGTATCAACAATCATCATCATGTTAAAATAACCTGATACGATTGTCTGTGAAATATCAAGAATATTAATCTTTGTTTCTGCAAGATATGTACAAACCTTTGCAATAATTCCTACGGTATCTTTTCCTACTACTGTAATAACGCACTTTCTCATAATTCCTCCATTCCGCCTTCCGGCATAAAAAAAATGTATTTTTTAAAGTGTGATGATTCTGGAAGGTTCGCTGCGTTTTGCGACCTCTATATCAAAATCTTTTGCTTTATAGCCGTTTTCACTCATATCAATCTCAAGCCGCACCGTTTCAAATGCCAGCTTGTCGTAATTGTTTTCTTTGCTTAAATGTCCAAGCAGCACGGTATTTACATTATCGTTTAACAAATCGTTAATGAGCTTTCCCGACACTTCGTTGGACAAATGTCCCTTATTTCCAAGTATGCGCTGCTTTAAATAGTACGGATAACTTCCGACCTGCAGCAGGTTCACATCGTGGTTCGCTTCAACTAACATTGCCTGCGAACCGGTAAGATTATTTACAATATAATCATCATAATATCCGAGATCCGTTATCACGCCCGCCTTTTTTTCACCGCACGTCACCGTATAAGCAACCGGTTCTTTGGCATCGTGGGATACCCGGAACGCATGAATCTGTAAATCATCAATGCAGATATCACTGTCCGGCTCAATCACCCGAAACAGTTCTCCCGGCAGTTCACCAAGCGTCCCTGCCTCAAAAATGCCGTCGCGTGTTCCTCTCGTGGAATAGACCGGTACCTTGTCTTTTCTTGTCAGCACCCCCAGCCCTTTAATATGGTCGCTGTGTTCGTGGGTTACAAATACGGCCGAAATGTCATTGACACTTAAATCCGCCGCTGCCAGTCCTTCCAGTATCTTTTTACGGCTTACGCCTGCATCTATTAAGATATGCGTATTGTCTGAGCCAATATAAATGCAGTTTCCGCTGCTTCCACTGGCTATGGACATCATTCTCATAGTATTCTCCATTCCGCGTGATTCTTCACACTTCTCCTTTACTGTTCCCAGTATAAATCGACGACATCACCGTCATGCAAAGGTGCCGTATAAATGCCTTCCTGTCCGTTTAACTTTAAGACGATATTTCCCTTTGGCTTGGATAAATCAAATTCATAATACTGGAACAAATCTACCAGAATATAATCCTTTTTGCCTGTCAGCCGTACCGGCTGTCCGTTAATCAGAATTGTAATATTCCGAACTGCCTGTGATGACATACCCTGCACTTCCTGCGCGGCGGTATCCGTTGAACCAGTCTGCGTTCCGGCATTTTCGCCCGAAAGTGATGTATCATCATCTGCCCGTGAATTCCCTGCGGTATCAGCTATATCTTCTGTCTGTTCCTCTGTATCATATCCGTCATTTTCTTCGGATGTTTCTTCGTAACCCGCATGTTCTGTAAT
Organism: Lachnospira intestinalis; assembly: GCF_040095895.1. Classification (NCBI taxonomy): domain Bacteria; kingdom Bacillati; phylum Bacillota; class Clostridia; order Lachnospirales; family Lachnospiraceae; genus Lachnospira; species Lachnospira intestinalis. The sequence continues at coordinate 383,727 of NZ_JBBMFS010000002.1, read as the reverse complement.
GGCAGAGGTCTTGACACTAAAATTCTCATAAACCTTTGTATCTTTGTCTGCCAGTTCATTGTTGACATACACATCATATCCGGTAATATCGTAATCCATAAATTCAAACAGCTGTGCCACGGTATAGAAATTCTCCATCTGAATCTGATCGCCGTCCTGAATATCGTAAAAACCCGATTTCAATTCGCCGTTGACGTATGCAAATTTCGGACACGGCACACGCTTACCGTTTACAATAAATTCTATCGTTGCCTGAAATTCCTCCAGCTGTTCAATCGTCATATGCGCCGGTTCACCCACGCCGGATTCCTGCACCGTAATAATATCATTCTGTTCAATCCGCGCATTCAGATTGGTCTGTCTGCCGTTTAACTGTACAACAGCGCCTTCTCCCGCCTGTCCGCGTACCAGCCTCATCTTTCCGTTTACGGTAAAATTCAGCTCTTTTCCTCTGCGTGGAAACAGCTTTTCATTCGGAAAACCAACCTGCATAACCGCATCTACAATTGTCAGCTTGTCATTATCGTATAACTTCACACGTTCATTATTGACATTGACAAAAATAAAGTTGTTCTTCTGTGTATAATAATTCGTACAGATACCGACCGGTGTTACATACAGCGAATCCTTTTTAAAATTATCCACCATAAATTCCACGGTTGTCAGCACTTCCGGTCCACGGACTGCCACACGTTCCTTCTGTATTCCGAGATACTCGGCAACCTTTTGTGTATATCCGGCAATCTTTCCACCGCCGCCCACAACAAACACTGCACTGACCGGCTTTCCTCCATTTAATTCAATAATCTTATCCGCTGTGTCTTTTGCCATGGTATCAACGACCTGATTGGCTGTCTTTATAATATCTGCCGACGGGATGGTCTGTTCCAGTCCCATAATATCTGCAAATGTCACTGTACCCTCTGCATTATCGCTTGCCAGTTTTTTAATTTTATCTGCTGTGTTAAAATCAACAAGATAAGTTTTTGCAATAATTTCTGTAATTTCATCCCCCGCAAACGGAATCATGCCGTACGCAATGATACTTCCATCTTTTGTAAGGCAGATATCGGACGTTCCCGCACCGACATCAATCAGACCAATATTTAAAAGCCGGTACTGTTCCGGAATTGCAATATTCATGGCGGCAATTGGTTCGAGTGTCAGGCTTGCCACTTTTAATCCGGCATACCCTACCGCTTCATACAAGCCGTCTACAACTTCTTCCGGCAGAAATGTTGCAATCAGTTCCACGCTGATTTTATCTGCCTTGTGTCCTTCAAGATTTGTAATATCAAATCCGTTCAACCGGTAATTGACCGGCGTATTGCCGACACAATAGAAGCGGATTTTGTCCGATTCCCGGTTAATCTGCATATGCGCCTTTTCAACTGCCAGCAGATTTAAAGAATAAATGTGTTCCTGTGTTACTCTCGTCTCTTCCTCGAATGCATATTCTGCCGTTGCATTGACCGTACGCAGTACACGTCCGGCAGCTGCAATACAGACGTCTGAAAGCTGTCTGTCCAACTGTCTTTCCAAATCATTTTTCACTTTACGGATTGTATCTCCGACTTTATATATATCATGTATCTGTCCATCAAGCATTGCCCGCGTTTCATGCTCCTGTTGTGCCATTGCCACAACATGAAAGCCCTTTCTGTCCTGAAAGCCCACAACGCCAACGATGCTTCTTGTACCAATATCCAGTCCAAATACCAAATCTTCCTGAATAGCTGCTGTATTTTGCATAGGTACCTCCACTTATCATTTCGACTAATTTTGTCAAACTGCTACAAGAATATCACATTTGAAGCAATTTCTCAAGCTGTGACAGCGTAAAATCCAAATCTTTGCTGTTGTCAACCGTATGCGCACATGCTTTTGCAAATTCTTCTTCGGTCAGCTGGCTCTTTAAAATGGAATCTATTTTCTCATCCGTATATCCGCGGCTTGCCTTCAAACGCTCCCTGCGCAGGGTTTCCGGCACATAAATATACCAAAACTCGTCACAGACCGTCTGATAATGGTCCTCAATCAAAAGTGCCGCTTCAACAAAGCAGTATTCATACGTATCTTCTGCCTTTAGACATGCAATCTGCTCCATAATTTTCTTTTTTACCAGCGGATGGGTAATGCTGTTTAACACAATCCGCTTGTTCGGATTGGCAAACACCACGGCTGCAAGCTTTTTTCTGTCAATCGTGCCGTCAGGCAGCAGTATTTCCTCTCCGAAGAAGTCCACAACTTCTATAAAAGCCTTCCCGCCCGGTTCCATCAACTGCTTTGCCACATCATCCGCCTTTATAATATATGCCGAAAAATTTTTCTCCAGCAAATCCAGTACCGTGCTTTTGCCCGAACCGATTCCACCGGTAATTCCAATTATCTTTTTCATACTACTCCCCATTCCGCAGGCATTTTAATGCCGGAGGAATCGCGAGCTAAATGTCAGATTTAGCTCTGCGATAAAAACTATTTTGTGACGCCTGCGGCACAAGATAGCCAACGTCAAGTTACACTTGACGTGTGAAAAATAAACGCATCAGCGTTATTTTTTCACACTAGTGGGCCTCCAGCCAGTTCTTTCCTTCTTTCAAATCCACTTCCAGTACCACTGCAAGCTTTGCCGCATTTTTCATGGCATCCGTCATGAGCTGCTTGACTTCTTCCACCTCATCCTGATGCGCCTCTACGAGCAGTTCATCATGCACCTGCAAAATCAGACGGGATTTTAAGCCGCGTTCCTTTAACCGGTTATAGACTTCTATCATCGCGAGCTTGATAATATCCGCCGCCGTTCCCTGAATCGGTGCATTCATGGCAACACGCTCACCAAATGAACGCTGCATGAAATTGCTGGACTTAATTTCAGGAATCGGACGTCTTCTGTTAAACATCGTCAGCGAATAACCGTGTTCCTTTGCAAAAGCCACCAGCTCATCAATATAAACCTTAATCCCCGGATAGGCTTCAAAATATTTTTCAATATACTCTGCCGCCTGCTTCTTTGAAATGCTTAAATCCTGGCTCAGTCCGAAAGAGCTGATACCATAAACAATGCCGAAATTGACCGCCTTTGCGTTTCTTCTCTGTTCCGGCGTTACCTCGTCAAACGGCACATGAAAGACCTGCGAAGCAGTTGTTCTGTGAATATCCTGTGCGGAATTATACGCTTCTATGAGTTTCTCATCACCGGACATGTGTGCAAGAATCCGCAGTTCAATCTGTGAATAATCAGCATCTAAAAAGACATAGCCGTCCCTCGGAATAAAGACCTGACGAATCTTTTTGCCAAGCTCCATGCGGATTGGAATATTCTGGAGATTCGGCTCGGTACTGCTGATTCTGCCGGTTGCCGTAATTGTCTGGTTAAACGTGCCGTGGATTCTGCCATCCTCCTGAATGTAGCCAGCCAGCCCGTCTGCATAGGTGGATTTCAACTTTGTCATCTGACGGTAATCCAGTATTTTCTGAACCACCGGATACTCCGGTGCCAGCTTTTCCAGAATATCTGCCGCCGTGGAATAGCCGCTTTTGGTTTTCTTTCCGTTTGGCATGCCCATTTTTTCAAAAAGAATCACACCAAGCTGTTTTGGCGAATTGATATTAAACGTTTCTCCGGCATCGGCATAAATCTCCTGCTCCAGTACCGCAATTTTTTCACCGAGCATTGTGCCGTATTCTTTTAATGCAGCACTGTCCACGCGGATTCCCTCTGCCTGCATTTCATAAAGCACAAATACGAGCGGCATTTCAATATCAAAAAACAGCGACCGCATATTTTCTTCTTCTAAGGCCTTATAAAGCGGTTTCCACGCCGCCATTGCAATATAGCTTTCCATGCAGAGTAGTCTGCAGAGCGTTTCCTGCTGTGTGTCCGCTGCCTCGGCTAAGGTTGTTTTTCCGAGCAGTTCTGCCCTTGAATTAAGTGTCAGCCCGCAGAAATCTTTTGCAATTGTATCATAAGTATATTCTTGATTTGTCGGATTTAATAAATATGCTGCAATCGCGGTATCAATAAATTTATCCTGCGATACCTTTAACCGGGTATCCTTGCTGTCTCCCGGACAATTTCTGAACAAATCCAGCTTTTCTTTTAATGCCATTACCGCAATCTGACGGGACGGACACTGCTGTACCAATTCTGAAAGCTTGTCTGTCAGGTATTCCTGTGTCACAAAACCCGAAACCGGAATGTAAGCGGTTTTTTCGGGACTGACCGCAAGGGAAATGCCGTATAAAATGCCCTTTTCAACTGCCGCCGCAAAACCGATAACCGCATTTTTATCTGTACGTACCTTGTTCTGTGCCTGTGCAAAAAGTTCTTCCACTTCCGAAAATTCCGTCACACATGTAAAATACCTGTCTGCTTCCAATGTAATTCCGGTATCTTCCTGATTAAAACGCTTTAAAAAGGATTTAAAATTAAACCGCTTAAACAGTTCATATGCTTCCGGCGTGTAATATCCGCCGACTGCCGCATTTTCAAGATCATAATCGACCGGTACGTCAATATCAATCGTTGCGAGAAATTTGCTTAATTTCACCTGTTCTACATTTTCACTGATGGATTTTTTTGCCTTCGGCGGCTTTAATTCGTCAAGGTGTTCAAAAATTGTTTCGATATTGTGGTACTGTGTAATCAACGCCGAAGCCGTCTTTGGACCGACCCCCGGCGCACCCGGAATATTATCCGAAGTATCACCCATCAGCGCTTTCATATCAATAAATTCAAGCGGTGTCACACCGTAGAGTGTCTCCACGTCCGCCGGAAGATAATCCTCTACTTCCGTGACACCTTTCTTTGTCTTTGGAATACGGATTTTAATGTGTTCTTCCGCAAGCTGCAATAAATCCCTGTCCCCGCTGATAACGGAAACGTCCAGCCCTTTTGCCGCGGTTTTCTTGGCAATCGTTCCCAGTAAATCGTCTGCTTCGTAGCCCTCTTTTTCTACAATGGTAATCTGCATGGCGCGCAGCAGTTCCTTAATCAGCGGAACCTGCTGTTTTAACTCCGGTGCCATCGGTTTTCTCGTTCCCTTGTATGCCGCATATTCCTTATGCCGGAAAGTCGGTGCACTCAGATCAAACGCAACCGTGATATAATCCGGTTTTTCCTCATCAATAAACCGGAACATGATATTTAAAAATCCATACAGCGCATTGGTATGGATTCCCTCTGCATTGGTTAAATCCGGCACTCCGTAAAATGCCCTGTTTAAAATGCTGTGTCCATCTATTAAAATTAATTTTTTACGCAAAATAGCCTCCTGCTGTTGTTACATTCTTAGTAATACCGGATAATTATCCATAAAATCAGCGTGAGTAGCATGCACAGGTTTGCCACATACCAGCATAACCGCACAAAACGATTCCACGATTTCAATTTTTCCAGTTTTGCACGGCTGTTTTTCAGCTTTAATTCAACCAGTCCTTTAAAATCATACTGTTCCACCAACTTCTGATAACATTTAGCCACGACAGCCGTATTTTCATCTTCACTTAATCCATAGGCAACAATGTAATAAATTTCAAATTCTTCCCTACAGTCCTTACATGATTCTACATGCTGTATAAAAAATTCCTCCTGTTTTATATCCAGCTGACCATGGTCAAATTTTCCAATCATTTTCTGGACTTTTTTACAATCTGCCATGTCTATACTCCATTCTGCCGCACCGGCGGTATCCATGCTCTTTCTCATCTTTTATCCGTAACTCTATTAGAGTACCACAATCCGTTCTTTTTTTCCACCTGCATTGCCATATTTTTTCAAAAAGGTGTTGATTTTAAAAAATGAATGTGTTATGATTCTATAGTCGCGTTATTAAAAACGCATTTCAGCCGATGTGGCGGAATTGGCAGACGCAGCAGACTCAAAATCTGCCGGTGGCAACATCGTATGGGTTCGAGTCCCATCATCGGCATACAGCTTCCCTGACAGTAAGTGGTCAGGGAAGTTTTTTTATTGTCCGGTCAGACTTTCGGATATCCACGGCGTGTGCCGCAGACCACCGCCAAAAAAGCCTGCATACAGAATTCATAACTGTATACAGGCTCTTTTTATCTTTTTATAAATCTTTATACAATTGTTCGTACTTTCTTGCAGAATTATCCCATGAAAAATCTGCCGCCATGCCACGGTCAACAATCTTGTTCCACTCACGCTTATGGTTGTAATAAACACTCTTTGCATAATTGACAATGCTAAGCATTTCGTGGGCATTGTAATTTGCAAATGAAAATCCTGTTCCAAGATTTTCATATTCATTGTACGGTTCAACCGTATCCTTTAATCCGCCTGTTTCTCTTACAATCGGAACCGTTCCGTAACGCAGGCTGATTAACTGGCTGAGTCCGCATGGCTCAAACAGGGACGGCATTAAAAACGCATCACATGCCGCATAAATCTTATGTGCCATTGGTTCTGAATAGTAAATATTGGCTGATACCCTGTCATGATACTTCCAGTCATAGTGTCGGAACATATTTTCATATTTTTCATCACCCGTACCCAGCACAACCAGCTGCACATCTTCGGTACAGAGCTGTTCCATCACATAAGCCACAAGATCAAATCCCTTCTGGTCTGTCAGACGGGACACAATGCCAATCATGAATTTCCCCTTATCCTGTGCCAGTCCGAGTTCTTTCTGTAATGCCACTTTGTTCTTCCACTTTTCCTTCCGGAAGGTAATCTGATTGTACTTTGCATCCAGATTCTCATCGGTTTCCGGATTGTAAATTTCGTAATCAATGCCATTTACAATACCTCGCAGACAGTTTGAACGCGCCTGCATCAAGCCTTCAAGATGTTCCCCGTAAAACGGTGTCTTAATCTCCTCGGCATAGGTTGAGCTGACAGTCGTTACCATATCCGCATAGACGATACCGCCCTTTAAATAGTTGGCATCCTTATACGCTTCCAGCTTATCCGAAGTAAAATAGCTGTCCGGAAGACCTGTAATATCTTTGACTTTCTTCAAATCCCAGATTCCCTGAAATTTCAGATTATGTATTGTCATCACAGACTTTACACCCTGATAAAATTCGCCCTGTGCAAACCGCTCCTTTAAATAAACCGGCACCAGACCTGTCTGCCAGTCATGGCAGTGGATAATATCCGGCCGGAATCCCAGTGTCGGAATTGCCGAAAGCGCCGCTTTACTAAAGAACGCAAACTTTTCAATATCTTCATGAATCCAGCTGTACGGCTTCGGTCCCGAAAAATAAAATTCGTTATCAATGAAATAGAATGTAACGCCCTGATATTCCATTTCAAAAACACCGACATACTGTGTGCGCCATGCAAGGTCGATATAAAAATGTGTCTTATAGACCATCTTTTCCCGATACTCCCACGGAATACACGTATACTTGGGAATCATCACCCGCACATCAAATTCATCCTTGTTAAAATACTTTGGCAAAGCTCCCACAACATCTGCAAGTCCCCCTGTTTTTATAAATGGAACCGCTTCTGATGCAATAAATAAAACATTCTTCATACCTATCTCCATTTCTGAGCGAGTTATTTTTAAGAGGATATCTCCCGCTTTCGCCCGGAAGCAAAGAGCCTCATATTTTTTCTTATCCACATAGTACAAAAGTGCAGCTAAGAATCTCAGCTACACTTTATTATACCATATTTCATTTTAAATTACCAGTAACGTCTGATTGCTGTAATCGGTAAAATGTTTGCCGATGAAATCTTTACAACATCACCGCTTGTCGGTGCATGAATAATCTGACCGCTACCGATGTAGACACCTACATGGCCCGGATAGCAGATAATATCGCCCGGCTGTGCCTGCGAAAGGCTTCCGACTGATGAGCCACCACCTGCAATTGCACTGGATGAATGCGGCACGGAAATACCATTCTGTCTGAAAATATAATACATCAGACCGGAACAGTCAAATCCACTCGGTGAAGTACCACCCCATACATAAGGCACACCTAACATGCTATACGCTGCACTGACCACACCGGAAGCACTGCCTGAATTATTGGCTGCTGCAACGGTTGTCGTCGTACTGCTCTTTGTCTTTGTCGTTGTCTTAGCTGCTGCAGCGGCGGCCTGCGCTTCACGCTGTCTTTGTGCTTCTGCTGCGGCAGCCTGTGCTTCTGAAAGCTGTGTTGTCAAATCAGCCACTGTATTTTCCTGATCTGCAATTGCCGCATATAAAACAGCCTGCTTATCTGTCATCTCCTGCCCAAGTGCTTCCAGCTCCTTCTTATCCGCGTCGAGCGTACTCTTTAACTGGTGGATCTGTGAAGCGGTTGCTGCCATCTCATCTAACTTTCCACGGTCATAATCATAAACCTGCTGTACGTACTCCGCTTTATTCAGTGCATCGCTCATGCTTTCTGCTGTAAGAAATGCCTCTGCAATCGATGTTGACTGGTCTTCGTACATATATTTAATACGCAGTTTCATATCATCATACTGATTCTGCATATTCTGCTCTGCAACTGCTAAATCCGCATTTGCCTGATCAATCTCTTCATTCTTATCATGCATCTTGACTTCAAGTTCGTCCATCTGCACAAGCAGATAAGCAAGCTCTGACTGTGTCTGGCTTAACTGGCTCTCTGCCGCATTCTTTTTATTGGTTAAATCTGTTACATCATCTGCCCATACAGACGTGCCGGCAATGCTTGTAATTAAAGCTGCTGCCACAAAAGTTTTTGCAATTCTTTTACGCATAAGTTTCTAAACCTCATAATATATTACAAATTTGTTACATATTTTTTAAAATTTGCTTTCAATATTATAATATATTACAAACTATTACGCAAGACATAAATCTAATCTATGTGTGAAATTTTTAAGAACTTTTTTATTTAATATTGTACTGTAAACGGATTTTATCGGCTATCAACGCGATAAATTCTGAATTTGTGGGTTTTCCTTTGCCATTGCTGATTGTATAACCAAACAAACCATTGAGTGTTTCCGTATTTCCACGGTTCCATGCCACTTCAATTGCATGACGGATGGCACGCTCCACGCGGCTTGATGTCGTCTGGTATCTTTTGGCAATGGTTGGATAAAGTATTTTGGTAATGCTGTTAATCACATCATTGTCCTTGACTGACAGCATAATAGAATCTCTTAGATACTGATACCCTTTAATATGCGCAGGAATACCAATGTCATGTATGATGTTTGTAATATCACTTTCCAGATTCCGGTCACTGACCACCGTATGTTCCAGCGCCGGTGCTGCTCCTGCTTTCGTATTTTCCGCATGGACATTTCTGATATACCGGATTCTGTTAATCAGCATATCATTATCAAACGGCTTCATGATATAATATGAAGCGCCCATATTAAATGCATCTTCTGTCACACTGTCCCGTCCGATAGCACTGATAATAATAAATGCCGGCGTCTTTCGTATCTCCTTATCCTTATGCACTTTTTCCATCACTGTCAGTCCGTCAATCTGCGGCATTATAATATCCAGCAGAACAACATCCGGTTCTTTCTCCTTAATGATGTGAAATGTATCTTCTCCATTCGTCGCCGTACCGACTACGGACAAATCCTGTTCCTGTCCGATGACCTGCCCAAGTACCTTTAACATATTCTCATTATCATCTGCAATTGCTACCTTTAAGGCTTCCATTCATTTCCCCTCCATAAGATTTTTCTCATTCCCCTTACAAAAACTGATTATATCTTCTGCGACAAAAATTGGCAATCCTATATTTTCGCGTTTTTCGACATTTTTCGACAAAACAGTTTTTATTTTCCCTCTTTTAGCATTGTTTCAGCAAAAATTCCGTACCCTTTTGTCGGATTGTCGATAAAAACATGGGTCACTGCGCCGACAAATTTTCCGTTTTGCAGGATTGGCGAACCGGACATCCCCTGTACAATCCCATTTGTCATTGCCAGAAGTTCCGGAGATTTGACGGTAAACGTCAGATTTTTCTGACCGCCATAACTGATATGGTCAATTTCAATTTGATAATCCTGATAGGAATTATCTGTATACATACGGATATATGCCTTTCCTTTCTCTACCTCATGGCTGTAACCGACCTGCATATATTCCAGTTCATACTCCTCTGCCAGATTTTTGTCCAACGTGCCAAAAATGCCGCTGACCGTATTTTTTCTGATACTGCCCAGAAAATTCTTTTCCTGATAATCTATCGTTCCGATAAATTCGCCCGGCGTACCTTCTGTTCCTTTTATAATTGAAACGATTTTCGTTTTATAAAGCCTTCCGTCATGAATCGTCAAAAGTCCCGCGGTCGTTTCATCACTGATACCGTGTCCTAAGGCTCCGAATCCACCTGAGCTGTCAATGTATGTCATCGTTCCGATTCCCTGTGCATCATCTTTTACCCAAAGACCGATTTTATAATTTCCGCCCTCGTCCATGACCGGTGTCACGCTGACGTCAAACTGCTGTCCATTGCGCAGTATCGTAAAAACAACCTCTGTACCGCCGCATTTTTTGACTGCTTCAGCCAGTGTGCCTTTTGAAGATACCTTTTCTGCATTTACCGCTAAAATGTAATCCCCCTGACGGATAATATTTTCACATGGATTGACTTCATTCCCGTAAATATCGGTAATACTCTGCGTATTCACCGCAAGCACACCGTCTGTCTTTAAATATAACCCTATCTGGAAACCGCACGGATATACATAATCCGGTTCAACAACATTGACATCAACTGTCCGGATATCAAAGACACCGAACAGTTTAATCTGCATGGGATAACTGCCGGTCTGCTCCGCTGCAAATGCCGCCGGTCTGCTAAGATTCACTTTCTGCGTATCATTTTCCGCCGTAACCGGAAGCCCCAGCTGCAGTGTGGTGATACGGTTATTCTGTAAATATATTTCTCCGGGCAGCTGCTTTGCAACCATATGGGCATAAATCCCCATTCCCGATGCCGACACAATAAAAAACAGAACAAATATAAAAAACCTATATACAATTTTCTTTTTCATACGCAGCTCCATTCCATAGGCATTATTAATGATGTTGAAGCAAATGCCCTCAACTGTTTAATCTTAGTATCTGCCGTATTTGAAAATCTAATATAGGTTTTTTATGGTTATTTATTTTTATAAGCTGCCGCCTGATGGCACAATTCCTGTGCATTGGCACGTACCGCTTCCGTAATGGTACTGCCGCCAAGCAGCCTTGCCAGCTCTTCCACGCACTGCGTATCCAAAAGCCGGTAAATGGATGTAACTGTTTTATTGTCCTGCACCGCTTTTTCAATCATAAAATGCACATCTGCCATTGCAGCAATCTGTGGCAGATGCGTAATGCAGATTACCTGTCGTTTCTGCGACAGCGTGCATAACTTTTCTGCAACCCGCTGTGCCGTTCTGCCACTGATTCCGGCATCAATTTCATCAAAAATGAGCGTGCCGATATCGTCCTGATTGGCTGTTACGGTACGGATTGCCAGCATAATACGGGACAGTTCACCACCGGAAGCCACTTTTGACAATGGCTTTAAGGCTTCACCCGGATTGGCTGCAATCACAAAATACATATTGTCCGTTCCGTTTGCCGAAAAATGCCCCGTCTGCTCAAAGACCGCTTCAAACCGCACATCGGCAAAATTCAAGTCCTGTAATGCTGCACGGATTTGTGCGCACAGCTTCTGCGCCGCCGCTTTTCTTAAATCCGAAAGCTGTGCCGATAAACCGGAAAGCCGTTTTTCTTTTTCAGCCAGTTCCCGTTTTAACTTTGCAATCAATTCATCATGGCTTTGCAGCTGCTCCAGCCGTTCTTTTCTGCTTTCGGCATAGGCAAGAATCTCAGCGGTGGTCTGACCGTACTTCATCTTCAAGGAATTGATAAAATCCAATCTTTGCTGTACCTGCTGAAAGGTTTCCGCATCAAATGCCGCATCTTCCACATAGTCCGCCGTCATGCGTGCCGCATCGGATAAAAGACTTTCCACGTCCGCCAGTGTCGCACACAGTCCGCTAAGCCGGTCATCATATACCGCCGCGCTGTTTAATGCCCGCACTGCCTGTCCCAGCTTATCACTGACATTGTCCTGTCCCGATACGAGATTCTGCTCGACAACCGCCATTTCTTCCATAATCTTCTGTGCGTGCAGCATTTTCTGATAATCGGCTTCCAGCTGTGTATCTTCACCTTCGGATAACTGCGCCGACTCAATCTCGGATACTTCAAATTCAATAAATGAAATCTCGCGGTTTCTGCTTTCCTCGTCCGTATCAAGTGCCTGCAATTCCTGTTTCTGCTTTACATACGCCGCATAAACCTCTTTTAATGCCGCTTTGACCTCTGCAAGACTCTCCTTTGCATAGGCATCCAGAATGTCAATGTGATGACTTTCATTTAACAAAAGCTGGTTATCATGCTGACCGTGAATATCAATGAGCCACGATGCCATTTCACGCACCTGTCCGAGCGTATAGGTCTGACCGTTGACCTTTATCTGGGAACGGGTGGGCGTAATTTTTCTGGAAATAATGAGCTGTCCTTCCTCTAATTCCTCGACACCGAATGCCGTAAGCTTTTCTTTTACCGCTTCGCTTTCAATGTCAAAAGACAGCTCCGTCAGTGCATAGTCCGCACCGCTGCGAATCAGATCCGACACTGCTTTTCCGCCCAGTGCCAGATTGACAGACCCTAAAATAATGGATTTACCGGCACCGGTTTCACCGGTCAGAATGTTTAATCCGTCCTTAAAATTAATATCTGCTTCCTCAATCAAAGCCAGATTTTTTACATGTAAATTTGCTAACATATGTCACTCCCTGCGGATTGTATCCTACTGTTTTGCTTTCTTTAGTATAACAAATATTTTATCAGGAGTGAACTATTTTTTTCAATTTTTCCATTAATTTTACGGTATCATCAACCGTACGCACCGCACACATAATCGTGTCGTCCCCTGCAATCGTACCGACAATTTCATGCCACTGCATTGCATCAAGTGCCGCACAGACTGCCATTGCCATTCCGGCAACCGTTTTGATAACAAGAATATTCTGTGCCATATCAGCACCGACAAACCCTTCCTTTAAGACCCGGATAAATTTGTCGTTCATATGCTGTCTGTCCGCCTGAAAGACAACATACTTCTGATTTTTGCCGTCTATGGACGTCTTCGTAAGATTCAGTTCCCGGATATCCCTGGAAACTGTCGCCTGCGTCACGCTGAAACCGGCCTGTTTCAGTGCTTCTGCAAGTTCCTCCTGTGTTCCGATACTGTTTTTGGTGATTAATTCAATAATCTTATTTTGTCTTTCCGACTTCATACTTATTCCATCCTCCCGCCGCAAAATACATTTTTTACATTTTATTGCGGATACGCTGTAAAAAACTTAATTTGTTGGTCTTGATAAACTGCGATACCTTCTCTGACCTGCGTACCACAATCCTGTCCCCGGTTATTACTTTGCGGGATATTTCCCCGTCAAATGTAGCAATCCGTTCTTCTGCAAGACGCTTATTGTCACTCATTTCAATCACAATTTCATCTTCCGCGCCGAATATAATGCTGCGCTGGTTTAATGTATGCGGACAAATCGGTGTAATCATCATCATCTGTGCATTCGGCTGGATAATCGGACCACCCGCTGACAGACTGTATGCTGTGGAACCTGTTGCCGTGGATACAATTACACCGTCCGCACTGTAGGAATTTAAATATTCGCCGTTTACGTGTACATCAAAATCTATGACACGCAGTGTCCCGCACCGGCTGATTACAATATCGTTTAATGCCGTATTTTCAAAAACCGGTTCACCGTCGCGGTAAATTGTTCCTGAAAGCATCATGCGCGTATCAATTTCATAAGTATCCTGCATACAGCAGTTCAGCGCTTCATATACGGTGCTTCTGTCGGCATCGGTCAGATACCCGAGTGTCCCGATATTCACGCCAAGCAGCGGAATATTGGTTTTATTGACATCTCTTGCTGCCTGAATCAGCGTTCCGTCCCCGCCAAGTACAATAATGCACTCTGTATCTGCCGGAATCTGCCTTGCATCGGTATAGCGGTAATCCGTATCGCCGCCGGTCTGCTCCTGATTGCTGCTTAGACAGACCGAACCGTTTTTTTGCAGATACTGTTCAATTTCTTTTGTAAAACTGTAATCTGCATCTTTAGCCTTATTTGTAATAATATAAAACTTCTTCATCAGCGTATCTGCGCCTCCAGTGTTTCTTAATCGAGTGCCGCATGTGCTTTTTCTACAACCTGTGCCGCTTCAAACGGAACGTCCGGATAACTGCCCTCTGTATGTTTCTGCAGATGCAGCAGATATTCAATATTCCCCTCCGGTCCTTTTACCGGTGAAAATTCGAGATTGAGCACTTCAAATCCAATTGATATTGCAAAATCAATCACTTTTTCAATCACTTCCAGATGCACTGCACTGTCACGTACCACACCATGCTTGCCGACTTTTTCCCTGCCTGCTTCAAACTGTGGCTTAATCAGACAGACAATTTGTCCGTCATCGGACAAAAGTTCCTTAACCGGTCCTAAAACCTTAGTCAGTGAAATAAAGGATACGTCAATGCTTGAAAAATTGATTTTATCTGCAACGTCTTCCGGTGTCACATAGCGGATATTTGTCTTTTCCATGCAGACCACACGTTCATCATTGCGCAGTTTCCATGCAAGCTGTCCGTGTCCCACATCAACCGCATAGACTTTGACTGCACCGTTCTGTAACATACAGTCCGTAAATCCGCCCGTGGAAGAACCGACGTCCATGCAGATTTTCCCCGCCAGTGTCACATCGAAATTTTCCATTGCTTTTTCTAATTTTAAGCCACCGCGGCTTACGTATTTTAATGTATTGCCTCGGACCTCTATCACGGCTTCCGCAGGAAAATTCGAGCCTGCCTTGTCTTCTTTCTGACCGTCTACATAGACATTTCCTGACATAATAATTGCTTTTGCTTTTTCTCTTGACTCTGCCAGTCCCCGCGATACCAGCAGTACATCCAAACGTTCTTTTGCCATATCTGCTCCATTCTAAAGTACGATATTTTCATAAAATGAAATAATGCGTTCCGTTACGGTTTCCGCATCAATTCCGGCTTCACAGCGTAAAATATCAACGCTGCCATGCTCAATGTAATCATCAGGCAGTGAAATGTTTAACACCCGCACCGGTAACTGTAAATCTGAAACCAGCTGACAGACACTCTCACCGAACCCGCCGGAAATCACATTTTCTTCCATGGTTACAATCAGATTGTGTTCCCTGCCGCATTTAAATACCGCCGATTCGTCAATCGGCTTTACAAAACGTGCATTAATCAGCGTGACAGAGTACCCCTGTGCTTTTAAATTTTTCCGTACAATGTCTGCTGTTTCCACCATGCTGCCGACCGCAAGCAGGGCAATATCTTTTTCATAATACATCACTTCTGCTTCACCATATACAATCGGCTGCTTAAATTCTTCAAATGCCGTCACCGCTGTTCCACGCGGATATCTAAGCGCAAACGGACCATTATATTCTTCCAGTCCGAATTCAAGTCCCACTTCCAGCTCCCACGCGTTTTTCGGTGCAAACACTGTCATATTCGGAATATTTGACAGATACGACAAGTCAAATATTCCCTGATGGGTTTCTCCATCACTGCCTACCAGTCCTGCGCGGTCAATTGCAAAGACCACGTGTAACTGCTGGATACAGACATCGTGTAATATCTGGTCATAGGCACGCTGCAGAAAAGATGAATACACGGCAAATACCGGCTTTAAACCGCCTGCTGCCAGTCCTGCCGAAAATGTAACGGCATGTGCCTCCGCAATGCCTACATCAAAAAAGCGTTCCGGATACCACCGTGAAAACTTGGCAAGACCCGTTCCGTCCGGCATCGCCGCCGTAATTGCCGCAATCTTTGCATCCTTCTTTGCCAGCTTACAGACCGCCTCTGAAAAAACTTCCGAATAACTTTTGCCATTCTCGTTTTTTAACACATTTCCGGTCTTAATATCAAACGGTGCAATACCGTGATATTTGCTCGGATTACGCTCCGCCGGTCTGTATCCGTGGCCTTTCTGGGTCACCACATGTACCAGCACGGCATGGTCAATCCGCTTAGCCACCTTAAAAATTTTTATCAGTTTTTCAATATCATGACCATCTACCGGACCTAAATAGGTAATGCCCATGCCTTCAAACATCTGATTAGGAACAATAAGCTGCTTAATATTGCTTTTTGTCTTTTTAATCTTGTCCACAATCACACTGCCCATAGGCATCTTATACAATGTGTTGGTAACCCCTTCCTTTAAATCATAATAGGAGTTGGAAGCACGGATTTCACCAAGCATTTTGGATACCCCGCCGACATTTTTGGAAATTGACATATTGTTATCATTTAACACAATAATAAAGTTTCCATTTACCTGCGATGCGTTATTTAACGCTTCATATGCCATGCCGCCGGTCAAAGCGCCGTCACCGATAACAGAAATCACGCTGTAATGCTCTTTTTTGATATCGCGGGCGCTGACATATCCCAGTCCCGCTGAAATTGAAGTCGAACTGTGTCCCGTATCAAATGCATCGTAATGACTTTCATTGCGCTTTGGAAATCCGCTCATGCCGCCGAATTTACGCAGCTGGTCAAACTGATTTTTTCTGCCCGTTAAAATTTTATGGGTATATGCCTGATGTCCCACGTCCCAGATTAATTTATCCTGTGGAAGATTAAATACCAGATGCAGTGCCATCGTCAATTCAACAACACCCAGATTGGATGCCAGATGTCCGCCCGTTTTGCTGATATTTTCAATCAGAAACTGCCGGATTTCATCTGCCAGCTGGTTATATTCAATCGGGTCAAGTGCCTTAATATCATTGGGCTTGTTAATCTTTTCAAGTATCATACGAACCTCCGCTGTCACCAAACAGCTTATTTTTCTCTGTGAATCAGTCTGCGCACAAGTTCATCTAAAAATTCATTTTTCCCGGTTTCTTCAATCAGACGCAGTGCTTCATTTGACATCTCTACCACATCTTTTTCGGCCTTTTCCATTCCGTATAATGTGACATATGTCGTTTTATGATTTTTTTCATCACTTAATACCGGTTTTCCGAGGACTTCCTGCGTGCTTGTGACATCTAAAATATCATCCTGAATCTGGAATGCCACGCCGATCAGATTGCCGGCTTTTTCCATTTTTTCAACCGTCAGGTCATCTGCCCCGGCAAGAATTGCTCCCGCCATAAATGCTGCTTCAATGAGCGCTCCGGTCTTTAGATTAAAGATGAATTCAAGCTGTGCTTCATTCATCGGCTTGTCCGTCAGCCACACATCCAGTGACTGGCCGCCGACCATGCCGTAAATGCCTGCCTTGTATGCAATCACCTTTGCCGCCTTTACACATCGGATTAAATCGTCTGGTTCCGTCACTTCTGAAATGCCGTTAAACAACAGTTCATACGCGTAATTAAGCAATCCGTCTCCCGCCAGCACACCAAAGTCTTCCCCGAATTTTTTATGGGTTGTTAATTTGCCGCGGCGGTAATCGTCATTGTCCATTGCCGGTAAATCATCATGCACCAGTGAATACGTATGAATACATTCCAGCGCCGCCATAAACGGTTCCATAATTTTTTCATCCGTTCCGCCAAGCAGTCTGTACACCTCCAAAAGAAGCATCGGGCGCAGTCTTTTTCCGCCCGCATTGACACTGTAATTCATCGCCTCCGCCACGCGCTGCTGCATCCCTTCTTCTGCCGGGAGCTTTGCCGCAAGCAGGGCATTAATCTGCTCTACACGCTGCTTTAATTCCTCATTAAAATTCATCTTCGTCACCCTCTTTTTGATTGAGTACCACAATCTTTTTTTCCACCTTGTCCAGCTGCTGATTGCAGTTCTGAATCAGTTTCATGCCTTCATTATATAATTTGAAAGAATCCTCTAACGAAACATCCCCGTTTTCAAGATTTCCTATAATCTGTTCGAGCTTTTCAAATGACTGTTCAAGCGTCTGTGCCTTTGCCATGCGTAACCTCCAATGCCTGTGCCTTTACATATCCGTCTTTTAAATAAATTTTCATCAGGGACTTTTCTGCCACATCCGCGGTGCTTCTGATTCTCGTTCCGTCCTCTGCGGATACATACGCATATCCCTGTCCCAGCTTTGCAAGCGGGGAAACACCGTTTAAGCGTGCTGCAAGCAATTCCATCTGATGCCGCTTTGCCGCAAGCACCTGATACAGTGCTTTCTCCAGCCGTTCTTCTGCCTGCATGGTATACTGCCGTCCATCCTCAATCCTGCTCACCGGGTTAAAAACAGCCAGCCGGAGTCTGTAGTTTTCCAGTACATTTTTACTGTCTGAAATCTTACGCACTGCCGCCGTATACAATGCCTTTTCATATGCTGCAATCTGCGCTTCAATTGCAGAAATATCACAGACTGCCAGCTCTGCTGCCGCAGATGGCGTCGGTGCGCGTAAGTCCGCCACAAAATCGGTAATGGTAAAATCAGTTTCATGTCCAACCGCGGAAATCACCGGTGTCTTTGCCGCAAAAACTGCTTCAATCACCGGCTCTTCATTAAATGCCCACAAGTCTTCCATGGAACCGCCGCCTCTGCCGACAATCAATACATCCAGATTCTTTTCATCGAGTGTACGGATACCTTCCGCAATGCTTTCTGCCGCCTGCTCTCCCTGCACCAGTGCCGGGTACAGATACAGCGCCACATACGGATTTCTGCGGTATGAAATATTCATAATATCATGCACCGCCGCCCCCGTTGCCGCCGTTACAATACCGATTCTTCGTGAAAATGAAGGAATAGGACGTTTATATTCCGGGCTGAAATATCCCATTTCTTCATAGCTTTTCTTTAACGCTTCAAATTGTTTATATAAATCGCCCTGTCCGTCTGCCTCAATGGCATTGGCATACAGCTGGTATTTTCCGTCCCGCTCGTAAACGTCAATTCTGCCGCTTACAATCACCTGCATGCCGTTCTCTAACCGGAACTCTAAGTTTTTGGCACTGCCCGCAAACATAATTGCAGACATCACGCCCTGCCCGTCCTTTAAGGAAAAGTAAATATGCCCGGAAGTGTGATACTTACAGTTTGAAACCTCACCTTTCACAGAAATCCTGCTCAGCACAAAATCCTGCCGGAACATATTCTTAATGTAAGAATTCATCTGTGTTACCGTATACACGCCCGGCATATTTTTCTCCTTTCCGCAGACGCTGCCTTTTTTCTATTTTGCAAGCTTTGCAAGCACACCGTTTACAAAAGACGGTGCATTATCCCCGCCGTAATTTTTTGCCAGTTCCACGGCTTCGTTAATCGCCACATTTACCGGAATATCCTCATCATACAGCATTTCATAAACGGCAAGACGCATAATGGCAAGTTCTGCCTTACCCAGTCTGTTTACCGGCCAGCCTTCCGATACACTGTTAATTTTTTCATCTATTTCAGGAAGCAGTGCTGCAATCGTCTGTGTTTTCTCTGTAATATATTTGCAGTCAGCCTCGCTGATTGTTCCAAGTCCGTTCATATACAGACGAATCTGTCCGTCCAGTTCGTGTGCATCATGAAATTCCACACGAAACAGCAGCTTAAAAATATGTTCCCTGATTACCGATCTTGTCATTGTTGTCCTTTCTGCTGTAAAACAGCTTTACAAAAAAATATCTTGAAACCAAACAAGAATTGATTCCAAGTAAACACTTTTCCATTGCCCTGTCTGCGGACAATCGCCTAAAATCTGTCTGAAATCCGCACATAAAAATGGAAAACCCGTCCGATATGTCAAAAAAATATCTTACGGATTCTTCCACTTTCATGCTGCGCCGGCACCTGTTTACTGTGCCTCAACATCTACGCCTGCAATCTTAATATTGACGACACTGACTTCAAGCCCTGTCATGGTTTCAATTGCAGATTTTACCTTTTCCTGTACCTTTTTGGATACAACCGGAATCTCATAACCGTATCTGATATTGAGTGCTAAATCAACAGAAACGTTTTCCTCACTGACATTGACCTTTACACCCTTGGAAAGGTTCTTCATACCCAGCTTGCTTACCAGTTCATTTGTAATATTGCCTGCCATAGATTTCACACCTTCAATCTCTGTTGCAGCAAGTCCTGCGATAATTGCCACAACCTCATCCGCAACTCTTACTTCACCGATATTGCTTACGTTCTCGCGGATTGTATAAGTGTTTCCTCTATCTTCAAACTCTTTCGTCATAGATAAACCTCCTAATTATCGAAATGTACTTATTAGATATTATAATCAATTTTTCTGATTATTGCAAACATTTATTGTAATCTTGTCTGCCGCCACTCCTGTTTTTCTTTTTACGATATCTTCAATCTGTGCTTTCTGCGTATCGGTCAGCTGTGTCTGATTGATGACAACATCCACGTTTCCGTCTAAAATGGACACTGCCGCATCGGAAAAGCCTTTGGCTTCAAGCAGCAGCTCCGCCGCAATTTCTTTTTCCGAATTATCCGTAATTGCTGAAAGCTGCGCCACCGCCTCTGCCTTTGCACTCTCGGTCAGTGCGGCATTATTAATAACTTCCAGTAAGGTTTCTTTATTTTTTGCACGGATCTGTTCGCGGTTTAACTTTGCTTCCGAAACCACACTTGAAGACACACCGTTACCCGAAGTGAGTACCACACTGCCCGGTTCCTGAAGACTCTGCTCATCCGGCTCGGCATCGTTGCTTAAAATGTCGCCGGATACCTCATCGACCGGATTGGACGTCGGGTCCTGTGTGCTTACCGTGTCATTTACCGTGATAATATCCGATAAATTGCCGGTGTAATTTATGTAGCCTGCCGCAGCTATCATAATTGCCAGTGCCGTAATAATCAGCTGATTCTTTTTAATCTTTTTCAAAACAACCTCCAGATTTTTAATTCATTTTCAAAACTTTAATTTTATGTGCGGGTACTCCAAGCAGTGCTTCTGCCGCGGCTGTAATATCAGCGCATACATTTCCGTCACCACCTCCCTTTGCAACAATGACAATGCCCTCCACCTCCGGCATATTTTCTTTGGTGACATACGGCTCACTGCCCTCCTGCGTATCGTAATAAATATTGCTTGTGCTTCCGCTTTGCTGTGTAGTACTGCGCACGCCCCCGGCACTGTCGCTTTCCTGGATCACGCTTTCACTGTAATCCGAATCCGCCGCAATAATTTTTTCTGATGTATTTTTTAATGTGATGACTACACTGACTTCTCCGACCCCCTCTACTTTTTTTAATGCTTTTTCCAGTTTTTCTTCCAACACCGTTTCGTAGCTTTTTGCGCTTTCTGACAATCCGGTCTGCCGGGTCTGTGTATTTTCATTCGTTTCTGTCTGTCCGGACTTTGAACCGGTCGGAAGTGAAATTACAAGCAGTAAAATCCCTGTAAGTACTACTATTGTTATTTTCTCTTTGCCGGATTTATTCTGAATTTTTTCAAAAATTCTGTTCCATTTTTTCGGTGCCATAAAATCTTTTCACCTCCTGTTTTCACCGGGACTTCTGTTTTACCTCCACACATGAAATTGTAATATGTAAAAGCTGTGCCAGTTCATTTCGCAGTGTACTGTAATCCTGCGATATTTCCTGCTTTTTTTCTTCTGTGCTTTCCCCGATAACAATCTGTTCAACTGAAATCTGCTGTTCTTTTTTCTCCGATAAAACCACTGATACAGCGCATATCTTTCCATAGTCTTTGCTGTCTTTGTCTTTCTCCACCGTAACGGTTGTTTTTGCAGGGTAATAACCGTTTTCCAGTACATATTCTTCCACGGTTTTTGCCGTTTCTTTTTCATAGGCTTCCATGACAGACTGTGCAGAATCCCCTTCCCGGTACGTCAGTTCCTGCTTTAGCCGGTTACTCTGATTATAGGTCATGACAGACTCATAAATTTTATCCGGTGAAATGCCTCCGTGAAAAACTGCCGCAAGCGGCTGTATACACACCATGACAATCAGCAGTCCGCAGATATACGATGCGTACTTCGTATATTTTGCCGACGGCATCAAATGTGTGACAACCGTTGATAAAATACTCAAAATAAAAATTTGTTTTACCCACGATAGTACAGCTTCCATTGTCCACTTCCCTTCTTACTGTAATCCCGTCATCATCACAATCATTGCCAGCATCAGTAAAAATAAACTGACTGCTGCCAGTACCGTCATCAGAAGCATTCCGACTGCCGTTCCCAGTGCATTGACTGCCTTTACCACCCTTTTATCCGCCACCGGTTCAATTACTGCCGCTGTCACTTTAAACAGCACTGCCATCAGTACCAGCTTTAAAACAGGAACTGCACAGACAATCAACACAGCAATGACCGCCGCCATACCGATACCATTTTTAATAATTTTAGCCGCCCCCCAGACAGTCTGCGTAACCGTTTCTATTGAACTGCCCACACCGGGAAGTGTCTGCACGGCACGGTAAAGCATTTTCTTTTTATAGGTTTCCGATACCGGTACGAGCATTCCCTTTAAGCCTCCAAGCCCTGTAAAAACAACCAATGCCGTCCTGCCCGACCATTTCATGACCTGCACACAGAGTTCCGCCGCTTTCGTAAAACGTTCTTCTTTTGCAACGGCATCTGCCATGGAAATCAGCATATAAATCTGGTCCACCTTGATTAACACACTTTTAAACAGCAGATTCACGGTGGTAATGAGCATTAATACAATTTCATAATAAACTGCCGCCGTCACATTGCCGGATGCAAAGGCAACCGCTGAAAAGAATACCGGAACAACCGCTTTATATACGCTGATACAGCCCTCCAGCGTATCGGTGCTGATGGTGCATGCCGTATAAAACGAAGCAATCAGCACCGCCGTCAGCGATATGGACAGAATCATCTGTGCCGTGTCGGATATCTGCTCTTTGCATGCAGACGGACCGAAACAGCGGATTGCTGCCGAAAACAGTGCCAGTATGATAATCTGTACGACTGCGGTTTTACTGCCTGTTATGACCTGTAAAAATGTTTTATTCAGTACCGGAAAAATTCCCTGTCCGGTGACACCGTCCTCTCCCGTTATCTGATTGATAATTTCCTGAAAAGAAATGCTGTAACCGCTGTTTTGCCGGACTGCCCTGTCAATGGCAGAATAATCGTAATCGCCGTAACCGGCTTCCTGCACCGTGTCTGCCGCCGCTTCCAATACTATCTGCGTACCGGTCGCGGCAGATACCGGTTCTGCCCTCATGCCTGCCGCCGCAAGGCTGACACACACCGCTGCCATCACCCCCAATACCCTGATCCCAAAAAAACGTTTTTCCCCCGCCGCATTTCTTTTCCGATACGATACTTTTATTACCCAATACATTTTGTCACAACCTCAAATAATGTAAGCACCACCGGCATACCCAGTGCGGCAATCGTGATCTTGCAAAACACCTCCAGTTGCCCCGCCACTGCGGTCTGGCCGTTGTCCCGGCAGATGTCTGCAGCAAGCTGTGTCATATAGGAAATGCCTATCATTTTAACGAGGATTCCGATATATTTTCCGCTGATTCCGATGTACCCCTGTAGCATTTTTAACTGCTCTACGATTACCGAAAGTCCCGACAGAATATAAAACAGGATCAATACCGATACGCCGGCGGCGACAAGCATCGTCATTTCACTTTTTACGCTTTTTAAAACCGCCGCCAGAAACACCCCTGCTAACGCCGCCATAATCACTTTGATTCCTTCCATGCCTCTCCCGCCTATAATTCAAACATTTTTTTCATGGCTTCAAATAAATCGCTGATATACGGCACAATCCAGTACAACACCAGCAGAAGCCCCGCAAGACTTGTTAAGAACGCCTGTTCTTCCCTCCCACTGTGCTTTAAAATCTGACTGATGACAGAAACCAGAATTCCGACCGCCGCAATTTTAAAGATCAGGCTGACCTCCAAATAACCACCCCCTTATCGGTCTGATGCTTTAAATCAAAATTAATACAATCACAAGTCCTGCTATAACTCCGGCACTCTGATAAATGCGGCACCGGGCGCGGATATCTTTTTGTGTTTCTTCAATCAGATTCTCCAGTTCCGAAATATTTTCTTCCAAAAAGGCAAGCTGCATCTGAATGTCCAGATGAAGCGGAATACTTCCAATATTTTTTAAAATTTCACTGTCACTTTCTGTCAGATAAATATCGCGGACATAGCTGTCAATACCGGCTGCCCACGTTTCCCAGAATCCGCTGTATGTATGCTGTTCCAGATTTTCCGATACAAAGATGTAAAACTGTGAAAGGTAATCATAACGGCTTTTCTGCCCGATTTGTGCCAGTGCCTGCGGCATGGTCATTCTCGCCACACGCAGCTGTCCGCTAAGGCAAAGCAGGGATTCCTTAAACTGTTTTAACCGCCACAGTCTGCTTTTTTTCTGAAACGCATAAAACAGTCCGTAACAGGTTGTACCGGCTACAATGCACACTGCACCGCATAACTTTATCATCGCTCACTCCTCCTTTATAATTCCAGACATTCCTGTACTGTTCCCGCACCATTTTTGCCGGATAATACAATCAATCTGCCAAATACCCCGCGTTTTAGCAGCGCACCCAGTTCCGGTTTCTGATACAGTTCTTTAACGTCTGCCCCATGCACCGTACCAATCACGATACAGCCGCAGTGTATTACTGACTCAATGGCTTCTATGTCTTTTTTTCCGCCAATCTCATCGACTGCCACAATATCCGGCGACATCGCCCGGATTACCATCAGCATCCCTTCTGCCTTCGGGCAGCAGTCGATGACATCGGTACGCTCTCCCAGATGATTCTGCGGAATCCCGTCCACACAGGCGGCAATTTCAGAACGTTCATCGACAACGCACACCTTTTTTGCAGGAATCACACTGCCCTGTGAAAGCTGTCTTACAATGTCCCGCAAAAGTGTAGTCTTACCGCAGCAGGGCGGCGAAATAATCAGCGTATGTTTCAGGACTCCGTCTTTGCATACAAAATCCATAACCGTATCTGCACAGCCGATTTTTTCATGCGCCACCCGGATATTTAAAAATGACAGGGACGTCTGTCCGGTGACGATACCGTTTTCCAGCACGGCATGCCCTAGTACACCAATCCGGTGTCCGCCCCGCACGGTCAGATACCCCTGCCTGATTTCCTCCTGAAACGCATAGAGGGAATAATGGCTCATATATTCCAGACACTGCCGGATATCCTGAGGCGCTATAATTACTTTGTCTGTCCGGTAATCCTTTCCCTTAAACCGGATTTCTGGCGGCTGTGCACACCGCAGACGGATTTCTTCCAGTCCGTCATAGGTAACCCGGAAACCAAACATCCCTGAAAACAGACTGTTTTTCAGCCTGTCCGGCAGTAAATTTTCAATTTCTTTTATTCTGTCCGTCATTTTCCCTCCATTCTACAGACGCCCCGCCTGTTTCTTTTTGGTTTATCCCAATATATGTGGACAGCTTTTGTGATATGCCACTTATTTTTGTGGCATTTGCCACTTATTTTTTATGGCATTTGCCACTTTTCTTTGGTGGCATTTTTCGCACATTCTTATCATAAATCTAATTAAAAAAGATAGGTTTTAGCGCACTATGAAAAAATGGCTCTGCCTCGTGCTTTTTCTGACAACCCTTACATATTCCATTACGGCACTCCTGCCGTCCCGTGTCCGTGTTTCTGCCGCCGAAGACGATTTGCAGCTGCATGCAAAATATGCCGTATTGTTAGACGGCGATTCGGGACGTGTTTTATATGGAAAGAATGAAGACACCCCTGCCCCCATGGCAAGCACCACAAAGATTATGAGCTGTGTCATTGCCTTAGAATACGGTTTAAAGGAAATGACCTGCACCACAAGCACCTATGCCGCTTCCATGCCCGATGTCCAGTTAAATGCAAAGAAAGGCGAAACGTTTACCTTAAATGATCTGCTCTATTCGCTGATGTTAAAATCCCACAATGATTCGGCAGTTATTATTGCAGAAAATACTGCCTGTTACTATATTTATCAGGTTCAGTCCGGCATTTATCCCGATACGTATGACGTACTTTCCGGAAAAGACCTCTCCTTTGTGTCATTTCCTTCCGGATTTGACACTTCTTTTCTGCAAAATATCACAACCGAGCAAAGCAAAATCCTCGTTGCCGTATTTACAGGGCTGATGAATGAAAAAGCCGTATCTCTAGGCTGTACACAGACTCATTTTATTACACCAAACGGGCTGGATGCCTCTGATGAAACCGGGGAACATGCCACAACGGCAAAAGAACTTGCCGTTATCATGTCCTACTGTATACAAAATGAAGAGTTCCTGGCGATTACCCAGACAAAGGAACATCAGTTTGGTTCTTACAGTGTTTCCAATGCCAATGCCTTTTTAAATATGTATGACGGCGTGCTCTCCGGAAAAACCGGATTTACCGGCAATGCCGGCTACTGCTATGTCTGTGCCTGCCGGTATGACGGCAAAACCTTTATTGCAGCACTGCTTGCCTGCGGCTGGCCGCCTTCAAAAACCTACAAGTGGCAGGACTGCCGCACGCTGTTAAACTGGGGGAAAGAACATTTTAATCATGAAGAAATTATTGGTAAAAACTTTCCTCTGAAAAGCATCACCGTTACCGACGGGCTGGAAAAGGAACTGCCGGTTTCCATTCACGATACCTGCCGTCTGCTGCTGCGTAAAGAAGATCTTGTCAACGTTGTTATTAATACACCGGACAGCATTGCCGCCCCTGTCTTTACCGGTGATATTGTCGGTTCTGTCTGTGTCTACGTCAATGATGCGCTTTTATTTTCTACACCTGTCTATGCCAATGCCTGTATCCGCCGCACCGATTACTTATATTTTCTCAATCAGGTGATAAAATCGTTTTGTTTTATCGACAAATAACAGGTTTTGCGCTATACTGTATGAAGTTTACAGTTTTTAAAGAAAGGTGATAATGTTACGATGAATAAGATTTATAAAGCATTTCCGGGCGGAAAGCACAAAGTACTTACATTCAGCTATGATGACGGCAAACTAGAGGACAGACGTCTTGTTGAGATTTTTAACAAAAACGGTCTGCGTGGTACCTTTAACTTAAACACCGGCATTGACCAGCCGGATATCCGTATCCCGAAAGACGAATGGAAGGATTTATATGCCGGACATGAGGTTGCGGTTCATACCTGCACCCACCCGACAATCGCAAGATGCCCTGACAATGAAATTGTCTACGAAATTTTAAATAACCGCATGGAGCTTGAAAAAACGATGGGCTATCCTATCCGCGGCATGGCTTATCCGAACGGTTCAAGCAATGAAAAGGTCTGCCGTATTGCAAACAGCCTCGGCATGGAATACGGTCGTGTTGCCGCCGATAAATATGCAGCTGTCTATGCAGCACAAAAAGGTGCTAAAGAAGCTGAAGGCCCGATTCTTTTAGGCGATGAAACCGGTTTTGGCATGCCTGAAAATTATATGCAGTGGCTTCCGACCTGCCACCACAACCATCATCTGGTAGAATTCGGCAAGGCATTTCTTTCGTTAAAAAAGAAACAGTATCTCTATATGATGTATGTATGGGGACACAGTTTTGAATTTACCCGTAACAACAACTGGGAAATCATGGAAGAATTTGCGGAAATGATGGGCGGCCACGATGACATCTGGTATGCTACCAATATTGAAATCGTCGATTACAACAAAGTCTTTGACCGTCTGCAGTTTGCCGCAGACAACAGCTTTGTATACAATCCGTCCGCTGCTTCTGCATGGCTGTGCATTAACAACACACAAATCGTAGAAGTCAAGGGCGGAACACTGGTACACTTATCATGAGGAACTTTATGAAAACATGGATTGCTAAAATCAAAGACTCCGGTCCGTGGATTGTTTTTTTTGAAATTTTTGTCATTGCACAGCTGCTGTTAATTTTTGTTTTTAACCTGACCCATTTAAAATATGAAGCAGGCTTTGATTCCTCCGCCGCCATGGCGCAGGCAATGGAAATCTGGAATCAGAAAAGCATTTTTTTAAAACACTGGGATTACCAGTCTACACTTGGACTCGATTCCGTGATTATTCCCGCAAGTATTTTTTACGGGATTACCCACAACATTTTTTTAGCCTACGGCATTGCTGACTGTCTGGGTGTTTTGCTCTACATTTACATTTTCAGGGACATTTTTAAAATGTTACAGCTGCCGAAGCTGGTACGCATGATTGTTTATGTACTTCTGCTGACACCGTATTCTTTGGAACCGCTCGGATATATGCCGATGATGTTTACGGGTGCCGCCTATTACATCATTAAAGTGCTGATTCCGATTATGCTGATTGACATTCTTTTAAAAATCAGACTTGAGATACCGGTCCGCAGATATCTTCATATTTTGATTACTTATTTTGCTGCTGTGTATCTGACTGCACTCTCCTGCGGTCTGTACCTATTGATTTGCGGTCTGCTTCCAATCATTTTATATGAATTGTTTACAGTCATCTGCAGTGGCAGTTTCAAAAATTTTTTGAGCAAAAACACGCTTCTGCTCGCTGCAAGCCTTGTCATTTACGGACTGGGCTATGCCAGTGCAAAAATTTACGGTGCTGACATTTTTACAAATGAAATGGTGCTTACCACGGCAGAAAATTTTGTCAATAATTTTGCAAAATGTATTGTCGGTATTGCAGAGCTGTTCGGCGCACTGCCAAATCAGAAAATTGTCGTAACATCAGCCTTTGGTATCCATTATCTGTCACATATGGCGGCTTTTTTGCTGTTTGTCATTATTCTGATTGCAACGATAAAGACAGTCCACCCGCTATCCGGCTTGTTAAAAAACGGTCAGACAGATTCCACGGTACAGACGGTTGCCGGCATGGTATGCTGTATTATTGCCGTCAATCTTGCCGTATTGATTTTAACCGATACGACTTACGGCTCTGAAACCTTTGAATTCAGATACCACTTAATTCCTGTGGTATCCGGATTTCTGGTTGTCGGTATCGGCATCGGCGGTCTGGTGGCATGGCTTAAAGCCCACCCGAATCCGCTGATTTTTACTTCTGCCATGGCTTTGATTGCAATCATCTGGCTGTTGTGCAACATCGTTTTTTACTACTATTATACAAGCCGCAACAATTACGAAACCAGTACCGCAATTACCGGTTATGTACAGGAGCATTCCGACTGTGATTTAGTATATTTTATCGGTGACAGCGATTCGGAAATTATCGAAGTTGCCCGTATCGCACGGCTTCTGGAAAATCGTCTGAATATCATTGACGGAATTTCCGTAGGTTCATTTCTTGGCTGGGGCGCAAGCCGCACTTACTATGACCCTATGGAAACGTTTGATAAGGTTATTATTGTATGCACCGATGAAACCTACGATTCCATTGAGCCTTACTACCGCCGCGGCATGACTAAGCTGGGAACGGTTGATGACTACACGCTCTACGAACTGATTCATATTCTTTCTCCGGAAGAATATGAAAAAGAACAGGAAAATGAGGAAGATATTCTGTCAGAAGATGAATCAGCATCAGACGATGAAGGTAATACAATATCCGGAAATGACACGGATACGGAATACTAAATAACATACTC
Organism: Lachnospira intestinalis; assembly: GCF_040095895.1. NCBI lineage: Bacteria > Bacillati > Bacillota > Clostridia > Lachnospirales > Lachnospiraceae > Lachnospira > Lachnospira intestinalis. Next base: position 354,125 of record NZ_JBBMFS010000002.1, on the reverse strand, counting down.
ATTATATTTCAGACCTCCGCCGCATCGAATATGGATTTGATGCGGCGGAGGTTTTCTTTATACAATCTTAATGTTCTGATAAATACCCTTACACCATCTTTAAACTGTATTCTATATAATAATCATTGCAAAACCATTTAACTCAACAAGGAGCTGTTATATATGTTAGAAAAATCACATAGAAAAAAACACCTTACATCTTTTCAATTTATCATTCTTGGATTTGCCGGAATTATTTTTGCCGGTGCATTGCTTTTAATGCTGCCCATTTCATCTGCCTCCGGGACAATCACACCTTTTAACGAGGCTCTGTTTACATCCACATCCGCTGTATGCGTAACCGGCCTTGTTGTACAGGACACCGGCAGCTACTGGTCCTTTGCAGGACAGCTGATTATTTTAATACTCATACAGACCGGCGGACTTGGTGTTGTAACGGTTGCCGCATTCGTTTTTATGCTTTCCGGCAGAAAAATATCCCTTATGCAGCGCAGCACCATGCAAAATGCCATTTCAGCACCGGCAATCGGCGGCATTGTCCGTTTGACAAAATTCATTTTAAAAGGAACTTTTATCATTGAATTTCTAGGTGCCTTGCTTATGATGCCCGTATTTATTCATGATTTTGGGATAAATGGTCTCTGGATGTCTGTATTTCATTCCATATCCGCTTTTTGTAACGCGGGATTTGATATTTTGGGAAGCCAAGACTGCCTTTATCCATCTCTTACAGGCTACAGCAATAATTATATCATTAATATTATCATTATGTTCTTAATTATTGCAGGAGGTATCGGTTTCTTTACCTGGGACGATATCTATACACATAAATTTCATATAAAAAGATACCGCATGCAAAGCAAAATCATCCTTACAACAACAGCTCTTTTAATTATCCTTCCGGCTGTACTTTTCTTTCTTTGTAATTTTAAAGAATTACCGTTTGGAAAGAGGCTGATACTCTCTCTTTTCCAATCCGTAACTCCCAGAACCGCCGGATTTAATACAGCCGATATTTCATCCATGACAGATTCTTCACAGGCTGTTATGATTCTGCTTATGTTTATCGGCGGTTCTCCAAGCTCTACTGCCGGAGGTATAAAGACAACCACCTTTGCGGTTCTGTTATTAAATGCTTTTGCAACTTTCCGCAGCCAAGAAGATGTCTGTGCCTTTGGACGCCGCTTTGACTGTCAGGCTATAAAAAATGCAGCAACCATTACGATGATGTACTTTATACTTTTTTTCACCGGAGGCATTGCAATCAGTATTTACGAAGGACTTCCTCTTTCAAGCTGTTTATATGAAGCTGCATCTGCGGTCTGTACCGTTGGACTAACATTGGGCATTACTCCAAAGCTGCACATTCTGTCCCGTTTTATATTGATTCTTCTTATGTATCTCGGGCGTGTCGGCGGACTAACATTAATTTATGCAATTCTGTCTAATAAAAACAGAAACAATGCAAAAATGCCTTTAGAAAAAATAACTATCGGATAATACAAGGAGGATAGTGTGAAAAATAACGCTGATGCGCTTATTTTTCACACGGCTATTTGTTTCTGAGCGAAAACAAATAGCCATGATTGCAGATGAGAAATCGCCTGCGCGAATTTCTCATCGCAACTTTACGACAAAGTCGCTCAGAAATGAGGATTATTATGAAAAACATTTTACTTATCGGACTCGGACGTTTCGGCAGACACATTGCAATTCAGCTCAACCAGCTTGGTCATGATATTATGGCTATTGACACGAATGAAGAAAGAGTCAATGACATTCTTCCATTTGTCACCAATGCACAGATTGGCGACAGTACCAACCCTGATTTTTTAAAATCACTTGGCATTGGAAATTTTGATATCTGCTTTGTTACTATCAGTGGAAGCTTCCAGAATTCACTTGAAACTACATCACTGTTAAAAGAGCTTGGTGCCAAATTAGTCATTTCCCGTGCCGAACGTGATGTCCAGGAAAAATTTCTTTTACGCAATGGTGCAGATAAAGTCATTTATCCTGAAAAACAGGTGGCAAAATGGGCATCCATCCGATATACCGATGATCACATTCTGGACTATATGGAGGTGGATGCTTCCCACGCTATTATTGAAGTTGAAGTTCCTTCCGGCTGGATTGGCAAAACAGTCGGTGAACTGGATATCCGTAAAAAATATAATATCAATATTATGGCTGTTAAAAGCAACGGAAAAATTAATATGTCTGTCTCAACAAACACTTTGTTTACCAATAATATTACTTTATTAGTTCTTGGTGAATATAAAGCAATTCAAAAATGTTTTCATATTTAATAGGTAAGGAGATGGTTCTAATGACAGATATATTTCTTGCTTTCAGTTTACTTTTTATCTTTATTATCGTCGGCTTTTGGATTATGTCCAAAATCGACCGCTTTATTAACAGCTTACGCGATAAACTTCAAAAAGATGATGCCATGGAAGATGATAACACAGAAGGTAATGATCATGAAGATTGGTAAAACAACTTCTGAAGCATAAAATTTTAAAAAATCGAAGATTATCATTCTATATCATGGTATAATAAATCAAATCGGACAATGGTGGTGAAATAAATGGATAAGACATACACAAATGGTTCAGACCGGACAGAAGAACACATATTAGTCTGTCTGTCTTCCTCTCCTTCCAATAAAAAAATTGTGCATACCGCAGCAGCAATGGCTGCTGCCCTGCATGCACGTTTTACCGCGCTTTATGTTCAAAACAGAATATTATCGGATACATCTGATAAAAAAAGGCTTGAAGAACATATTCATTTTGCTGAAAAACTCGGTGCAGAAATTGTAACAACGCATGGTGAAAATATTCCTGTTCAAATTGCAGAATACGCACATCTATCTAATGTTACAAAAATCGTTATTGGACAGAGCAATGCAAAACGAAGCCATTTTTTCAGCAGGGCCGCACTCACAGAGCAGTTGATTAAAGCAGCTCCTGACATTGATATTCATATTATTCCGGATGCTGTTAAATCAGAAATTTATCCTAAAAAGCAGCCTTTACTGTATACCAACAAACCATCCTTAAAAGACTGCTTTTTAACAATATCCATATTTGCCATCTGTACACTCATCGGATTGCTGTTTCAAAAGCTGAAATTTACAGATACAAATATTGTTACAATATACATCCTTGGCGTACTGCTCACTTCTATTGTAACAAACGGATATCTTTGTAGTATTTGCAGTTCTTGTTTGAGTGTGGTCCTATTTTGTTTCTTCCTGACCGAACCACGTATGTCTTTTCAGACTTATGCCGTTGGATATCCCGTAACTTTTTTGATTATGCTGATATCCTCTGTACTGACCGGAACACTTGCAGCTAAATTAAAAACGCATGCAAAGATCTCTGCGCAGCTTGCATTCCGGACACAAATTTTATTTGATACCGACCGCTTACTGCAAAAAGCAACCGGCAGTACAGAGATTCTTAGTATTACCTGCTCACAGCTTGCCCGGCTGCTCAACCGCAATATTACAGCCTACGTCGCAGAGCAAGGCACACTCTCAAAGGGGCAGCTTTTTTTTAATAAAAAGGAGACTCCCGCAGAAGACATTTTAACCGAAAAGGAATATGAAATTGCCAAATGGGTGTATGAGAATAAAAAACGCGCCGGTGCCACAACCCGTCATTTTAACGATGCAGAATGTCTATATCTTGCAATCCGTATCGGAAATAATGTGTATGGTGTCATTGGAATTCCCGTAAAAAAAGACTCCCTGGATTCCTTTGAGCACAGTATTCTGCTTTCCGTTATTAACGAATGTGCTCTTGCCATGGAAAATTCGCAAAATGCAATAGAAAAAGAAAAAAATGCGATTTTAGCAAAAAACGAACAGCTTCGTGCCGATCTTTTACGGGCAATTTCCCATGATCTGCGTACCCCGCTGTGTTCCATCTATGGCAATGCCGATATGCTGCTAAACAATGATACCTGCCTCGATACGTCAACTAAACATCAGATTTACACGGATATCTATGACGATTCTGAATGGCTGATTGGTGTAGTAGAAAACCTGTTATCTATTACAAGATTAAATGACGGACGGTTAAAATTTAAATTTACCGACCAGCTTGTAGATGAAGTTATTGCAGAATCACTGCGGCATATTAACCGGAAACACGACAATCATAAAATCATTGCCGACTGTAATGAATTAATTCTTGCCCGTATGGATGTGCGCCTTATTATTCAGGTTCTTGTTAATTTGATTGACAATGCTGTAAAATATACACCTGCAGGTTCAACAATTTATATCCATGCCGTCAAAAAAAGCGCAGAAGCACAAATCAGCGTAACGGATAACGGTCCGGGTATTCCCGATCCAATAAAACCGCATATCTTTGAAATGTTTTATACCGGAAAAAACACAATTGCTGACAGTCATCGCAGTCTTGGTCTTGGACTTGCGCTTTGCCATTCTATTATTGAAGCACATAATGGAAAACTTAATCTTACTGACAATGTACCACATGGCTGTATTTTTACTTTTACACTACCACTAAGCGAGGTGACATTAAATGAATAAATTATTAATTCTGGTTGTTGAAGATGACCGTCCTGTACGCAATCTGATTGTAACCGCATTAAAAACACACGACTATAAATATCTGACCGCCGAAAACGGAAATTCGGCCATTTTAGAAGCTTCGTCCCATAATCCGGATATTGTACTGCTTGATCTTGGTCTTCCCGATATGGAAGGTGTTGATGTAATCAAAAACATCCGGACATGGTCCAATATGCCCATTATTGTCATCAGCGCCAGAAGTGAGGATGCTGATAAAATAGAAGCCCTTGATGCCGGTGCTGATGATTATATTACGAAACCTTTTTCCGTTGAAGAACTTCTTGCACGCATACGCGTTACCCAGCGCCGTCTTGCAATTATTCAATCCGACGAAAATCAGGAATCCTCTGTTTTTATAAACGGTCAGCTAAAAATAGATTATACGGCCGGCTGCACCTATCTAAATGGTGTGGAGCTTCATTTAACGCCAATTGAATACAAACTCCTGTGCCTGCTCTCCCGCAATGTCGGAAAAGTATTAACACACACCTATATTACTCAGCAAATCTGGGGCAGCAGCCTTGAAAATGATATTGCTTCCCTGCGCGTTTTTATGGCAACACTCCGAAAGAAACTTGAGGTTTCCCAAAATGATATCCAATATATTCAAACACATATTGGAATCGGATACAGGATGCTAAAAATCGAATAAATGGTACAAATATTCAATCAGCTCAGGCGCTTATCCCCGCCTGGCCACCCACAACATTAAAAAGAACGCAGGAAATCATTCCTGCGTTCTTTTATAGGTATGTATCCGTATTGCGGATTCGCGCACTGCGGATTTTACCGGTCCTTTCGATTTACTGTGGCTGCTTACCGATATAAGCTAAGATACCACCATCAACGTAAAGAATATGTCCGTTTACTGCATCTGAAGCTTCTGAAGCTAAGAATACAGCAGGACCAGCTAATTCTTCCGGCTTTAACCATCTGTTAGCAGGTGTCTTAGCACAGATGAACTGATCGAATGGATGTCTTGAACCATCTGCCTGACGTTCTCTTAACGGAGCTGTCTGAGGTGTTTCAATATAACCAGGTCCGATACCGTTACACTGGATATTGTACTGACCATATTCAGAACAGATATTTCTTGTAAGCATCTTTAAACCACCCTTAGCTGCAGCGTAAGCTGAAACTGTTTCACGGCCTAATTCTGACATCATAGAGCAGATGTTGATAATCTTACCATGACCTCTTTCGATCATTGAAGGGATAACTGCCTTAGATACGATGAAAGGTGCATTTAAGTCAACGTCGATAACCTGTCTGAACTGTTCAGCAGTCATATCGCACATTGGAATTCTCTTGATGATACCAGCGTTGTTTACAAGGATATCGATAGGAGCTACATCCTTAGCAATCTGAGCTACCATAGCATTAACCTGTTCTTCGCTTGTAACGTCACAAACATATCCGTGAGCATCGATACCTGCTTCCTTATATGCTGCAAGTCCCTTATCTACTAATTCCTGCTTAATATCGTTGAAAACGATTGTTGCACCAGCCTTAGCCATACCGCTAGCGATAGCGAAACCGATACCGTAAGAAGCACCTGTAACTAAAGCAACTTTTCCTTCAAGTGAAAAATTTACTGACATTTTAAAATCTCCTTTTCTTAGTTTGTTTATAAATGAAACCCTTGCGGATACCATTCCGGTAAATTATGTAAATCCCAATACCGCAGATTATACGGATATTAGCGTAAGTCCTTCATATCGACATCATCCATGTCATCGAAGTCCTGATTTTCACCAACCATGCCCCAGATAAATGTATAAGCATGTGTTGCAGAAGCTGAATGGATAGACCAGCTCGGTGAAATAACTGCTTCTTCATTTCTCATAACAATGTGGCGTGTTTCTGTCGGTTCACCCATATAATGGAAAACAACAGCGTCATCCGGTACTTCAAAGTACAGATAAACTTCCATTCTTCTGTCATGTGTATGACATGGCATTGTATTCCATACACTGCCCGGTTCAAGGCATGTCATACCCATTTCAAGCTGACAGCTTTCAACCTGTCCCGGAAGAATGTACTTGTTGATTGTTCTGTGATTTGCACTTTCAAGACATCCAAGTTCCTTCTTATTTTCAGGAAGAATGTCCTTTGCAGGGTCGATAAATACTGTCGGATAAGTCTTGTGTGCCGGTGCACTGTTGAAATAGAACTTTGCAGGATTTGAAGCATCATCACTTGCAAATGAAATTTCTTTTGCACCCATTCCGATATACATACCGTCCTTGTACTTAAACTTGTATTCTGTACCGTCAACTGTAACTGTACCGTTACCACCGATATTGATAATACCCATTTCACGTCTTTCGAGGAAATACTTTGCACGAAGCTCAGCACCTGCCTCTAATACTAATGTCTTCTTTGCCGGTGTTGCTGCACCTACAATAATTCTGTCAATCTGGCTGTAGATTGTCTTAATCTCATCTACTGCGAATAAATCCTGAATCAGGAAATCATGTCTTAATCTGTCTGTGTCGTAATTCTTTACGTCTGCTGGATTTGCACCTGGTCTTACTTCCATTACAATTCTCCTTTTCTAAAAAAAATTGGCTCAATTTGCCTTAATTATCTATATCTTACCATATTTCCTACAAAATTACAATACAAATTGTAAGTGTTTACATTTTATGCTACAATCTCAGTAAAATCTACACTTAGGAATGTCTGCTGTATGCCGTGTCCTGCACGTTCACAGCCCCGGATTCCTATAAATAACGACAAATAAGGACTACTGTTATGAATCATTATCTGATAACCATTCAATATGACGGTTCTGCCCACCGTGGCTGGCAGCGCCTTGCAAATGAACCCGATACCGTTCAGGGAATTTTAGAAAATGCCCTGTCTGCATATTTTAAGGAAAGCATACGCATTACCGGAAGCGGTCGCACCGATGCCGGTGTCCACGCACTGCGCCAGTACGCGGATTTTTTCTGCCGTGCTTCTTTAAATATACAGGATACGCAGTTTTTAACGGACTTTAACAAAACCCTGCCGTCCGATATCCGGGTAACAAGTATCCGCCCTGTTTCCGCCGGATTTCACAGCCGCAAAAGCGCCGTCAGCAAAACGTATACATATTACACAATGCTTTCAGGCAAACCGGACGTTTTTTTCAAAAACTACGCATACTGCCCTGCTGACACACCGTTCCGTTTAAAAAATGCTGACCTGCCGCCGCTTTCTTATCCTGAAATGCGCACCGCCGCCGATGCCTTGTGCGGCACACACGACTTTACCAGCTTTACCTCGGATAAAACGCCCGGTAAATCCCATGTGCGCCGGATTGATTCTGTCACTGTTGATACTGTCACACTGCCCTCCGGCATAGAGCTTTTACGCTTTACCTTCTGTGGAAACGGCTTTTTATACAATATGGTGCGTATTTTATCGGGTACACTGCTGTCTGTGGGACTGGGGCAGATTCCCGCCGCACAGATTCCCGCAATTATTGAAGGAAAAAGCCGTCCGCTTGCCGGTCCGACACTTCCGCCCTGCGGTCTGTTTTTAACCGATGTCACATACCCTTAAAACATTATCAGATATTTTATCCTGTATTTTTTCATTAAATGTCTTTTTCCGTAATGACACCGTGAATGAGCGGGCGTGCCGGTACAGGCTCTTCCGAAAATGAATATGCGCCTGCCAGCCGATTCTTTGCAGCTTCAAGCTTAACCTTATCATTGGCATAAAGCCTGGCTAGCGGCTCATTTTCTTTTACAAAATCACCGACTTTTTTGTTTAACACAATTCCTGCCGATAAATCAATCACGGAATCCTTTGTTTCCCTGCCGCCGCCTGCCGTCATTGCGGCAAGTCCGACTTCCTCGGACTGGATATGGGCAATATAGCCCGTCTTTGGCGCAGTAATCGTATCGGTATATGTGGCATGAAGCAGACGTTGTGGATTTTCCACATCTTCCCTGCTGCCGCCCTGTGCCGTCACAAATTCAATCATTTTTTCATAAGCAGAGCCGTCCTTTAATGTCCCTCTGAGCTTATCTGCGGCTTCTTCCAAAGAATCCGCTTTTCCTGCCGATACGAGCATATACGAACCGAGTGCCACACACAAATCTTCAAGGTCTTTGGGTCCGTTGCCCTTTAACGTATCAATGGCTTCTATCACCTCTAACGCATTTCCGACGGCAAACCCTAACGGTTCATCCATTTCCGAAATGACTGCGGCGGTCTTTCTGCCCGCACCGTGTCCGATACGCACCATTTCCTTTGCAAGCTTTCGGGCAGCTTCTTCCGTTTTCATAAATGCGCCGCTGCCCACTTTTACATCAAGCACAATCGTATCTGCTCCCGCCGCAATCTTTTTACTCATGATACTGCTTGCGATTAACGGCAGACTGTCCACGGTATCGGTTACATCTCTTAACGCATACAGCTTTTTATCGGCAGGCGCTAAATTTCCGGTCTGACCTGTAATCGCCATGCCGATTGTGTTGACATTCTGTATAAATTTTTCTTCGGAAAGCGCCGTGCTAAACCCCGGAAAACTCTCCAGCTTGTCAATCGTTCCACCGGTGTGTCCAAGCCCTCTGCCGCTCATTTTTGCCATTTTAACGCCCAGCACTGCCGCCATCGGTGCGAGTACCAGGGTCGTCTTGTCGCCCACACCGCCGGTGCTGTGCTTATCCGCCGTTACACCGTGAATGGCAGACAGCGAAAGACAGTCGCCGCTTTCTGCCATTGCCAGTGTCAGTGCCAGCGTTTCCGCTTCATTCATGCCCTGAAAATAAACCGCCATTAACAGCGCCGCCACCTGATAATCAGGAATCATTCCATTTGTGTATTCTTTCACAAAGTAATCAATTTGCTCCTTGGAAAGCACACCGCCGTCCCGCTTGGTTTTGATAATATCATACATTCTCATATTAATCTCCATTCCGCAGGCATTTTAATGCCGGAGGAATCGCGAGCCAAGTCTTATTTGGCTCTGCGATAAAAAGCGACTTTGTGACGCCTGCGGCACAAAGTGCTGTGTGAAAAATAAACGCATCTGCGCTATTTTTCACACTAACCTGCTCCTTTTTATGAACCCGATTTATCCGTTTTTACGGTTATCCGATTCATTTTTTAAAATTTTTTTTGCATAGCTTTCTCCGATTGTTGTCGGTTCTGTACCGAAAATGTCTGCAATTGTCTGTGCAATATTGGCATACGTCTTTCCCGTGCCTAAATCCACATTTTTATTTAACGCTTCCCCATACATTAAAAGCGGCACATACTCTCTTGAATGGTCTGTGCTTGGCGTTGTCGGGTCACAGCCGTGGTCTGCCGTAATAATCAGCATGTCGTCTTTACGCATTGCCGCAAAAATCTCCGGCAGACGCGCATCAAATTCTTCCAGTCCGCGTGCGTATCCTTTAACATCGTTTCTGTGTCCCCATGCCGAATCAAATTCAACAAGATTTGTATAAATAATGCCTTCATTTTCCTGTTTCATATACCGCAGGGTAACGTCAATGCCGTCCTGATTGTCTTTGGTGTGCGTTGCTTCACCGATACCCACTCCCGCAAAAATGTCTTCTATCTTGCCGACACCGATTACAGACAGTCCTTTGTCCTGCACGCGGCATAAAATATTGTCTGTCGAGGGCTTTAACGAAAAATCACGGCGGTTCGGCGTTCTTGTATACACACCGTTTTCACCGGTAAACGGTCTTGCAATGACTCTTGCCACCGCGTGTTTTCCGGTAAGAATCCGTCTTGCCGTATGACACAGCTCATACAGCCGCTCAACCGGAATCACATCTTCATGTGCCGCAATCTGAAAAACAGAATCGCCCGATGTATAGATGATGGGTTTTCCGGTGCGGATATGTTCCTCACCCAGCTGTTTAATAATCTCTGTTCCCGATGCCGGAATATTTCCAAGAATTCCGGAAACTCCGGTTTCTTTTATAAACGGCTCAATCACTTCCTGCGGAAAGCCGTCCGGATAAACCGGAAACGGATCCGGCGAATAAATTCCTGTCATTTCCCAGTGTCCAATCGTTGTATCTTTTCCGTTAGAAATCTCTGCCAGCCGTCCGTAACAGCCCTTTGGCTGTTCACATTTTTCAATGCCTGTAATGCCCGCAATATTTCCGATACCTAACTGAACCATATTCGGAATTTTTAAACCGCCGACTGCTTTTGCCGTATTGCAAAGCGTATTGCTTCCGACATCACCAAATTTGTCCGCATCGGGAAGCTCCCCGATACCGACACTGTCTAACACAATCCAGATTACTCTTTTTACCTCTGCCATGTAAATCCGTCCCTTCTATATTTTAATTTTAATTTTTTTATACATTTTCTCCCCTCCGTACACTCACGAATTCGCGCTTACGCGCTTCTCATCCTGCTTTGCAGGATATTCGTTCGTTAATCGCGCAGAAAAAGTAAATGTCTGCTTCCTTTTCCGCTTTTAGCTGGCACGGCTCATTGCTTACGCTAGTTATATCATAACACTTTTTTACGTGGAATCAACGTTTTAAAAATCAAACTATATTTACATTTCTTATAAAATATAATATAATTCTTTAATCGGCAGATGCCAGGGGCAAAAGGTCTGAAACCACATGAGCTTGCTCATAAATGGGTGAAAGACCTTGCGCCCCGATATGAGCATAAAAGCGGGATAATAATCCCGCGATATGCGAATATTGGGGCGGATTGTAGGAGTGCGCAGCACGGAACAATCCGCAGGCATCATTGTTGGGGCTTTTGACCCCGACATCATCAGAAGTACAAACTATAAGAAATAGAAATGAGGAAAAAGCAATGAGTTTTGAATTTGTTAAAAAGCTTCCGGCACCTAATGAAATTAAAAGAGATTTCCCGGTGCCTGAAAGGATTGCCCGTTTAAAGGCACAGCGCGATGCCGAAATCCGCGATGTTATTACGGGAAAATCTGATAAATTTCTTGCAATTATCGGGCCATGTTCCGCCGACAACGAAGCTGCTGTTTTAGATTATACGCTTCGTTTAAAAAAGGTACAGGAAAAAATCAAAGATAAAGTAATTATTATTCCGCGCGTATACACAAACAAACCGCGTACAACCGGTACCGGTTACAAGGGAATGTTACATCAGCCTGACCCTGAAAAGAAGCCTGATTTACTCGGCGGACTGGTTGCAATCCGTAAAATGCACATCAACGTCATGGAGCAGACCGAGCTGATGCCTGCCGATGAAATGCTTTACCCTGAAAATTACTGGTATTTAGCAGATGTGTTATCTTATGTCGCAGTCGGCGCACGTTCCGTAGAGGACCAGCAGCATCGTCTGACTGTCAGTGGAATGGATGTTCCTGCCGGTATGAAGAATCCGACCAGCGGTGATTTATCCGTCATGTTGAATTCTGTTGTTGCCGCACAGGCAAAGCAGACCTTTATTTACCGCGGCTGGGAAGTCAATACACCGGGCAACGAACTGGCTCACACCATTTTGCGTGGTGCGGTCAACAAGCATGGTCAGTGTATTCCAAACTATCACTACGAAGATTTAATGCGCCTTTCCAATATGTATAAGACCAAAGATTTGAAGAATCCTGCCGTTGTTGTCGATGCCAACCACAGCAACTCCTCTAAAATGTATTTTGAACAGATTCGTATTGTCAAAGAAGTATTGCACAGCTGCAAGCACTCTGCCGATGTGAAACAGCTTGTCAAAGGTGTCATGATTGAGAGTTATATTGAGCCTGGCAACCAGAAAGTCGGCGAGGGCGTTTACGGTAAATCCATTACCGATGCCTGCCTTGGCTGGGAAGAATCTGAACGTCTGTTATACGATATTGCAGACCTTGTATAAAAATTTGCATAAAATTTTCACAAGCAGTCTTTCCTATAAAAGAAAACAAAAGCTGTATGGGTTCTCAGTAAAGATACCCATACAGCTTTTTTAAAATCAACGGATTACAGTACGCTTCCGTATACGTTCCTGCCCCTACCAGAATCACAGCAATTGCCGCAATCATAAGTACATTTTTTCCGGTCAGATGATGAACATAAAACATTTGGTACAAAAAATACAGCGCTGTTCCATACAGAATATACTGCGGCACAACCGACGCCAGATACAGTCCGATTCCTGCCAGTCCGTAATACATCACCGATGTTGAAACCAGCATTCCGGCACAGATTCCCAGATACGCAATATAAAATGCAATCAAATATTTTCTGAATGCCGTCAGCCCCATCATGCCTATCAGCAGTAAATCCCTGAAACGATACCGGATAATATACTTCCAAAGTGCATAATAATTCATTGTAATGTCCGCATATGCCGACAAATAATGCTGATTGTAAATTTCCGGCAATGCAGCCTGATAACGGTACGCTATATTCGCATAGCCGGTTCCGATACAGATACCGGCAAAAAATGTCACCGCAAACCGATGGCGCAGCAAAAAATTTTGCATCAAAAATCTTTTTGTTTTCACACAATCCCCCATTTTACAGACATTCCATATCCATCAATGTTCCTGTCTTTTTCATTTATGGGACAATATATGCTACTTGCGGTTGATATATGCCATAATCGCCGCAACTGTTTTAGAATCCTGAATCTTGCCGCTGTAAATCATATCGGCAAGTTCCTGTGGTGTATACGCATAGACATCAATATACTCATCTTCATCTAAATGCTGCTGTGTCTTTTTTAAACCGGTTGCCAGATAAATGTCAATGACCTCGTCACAGAAGGCAATTGCCGTAACAATTGAAATCAGTGGTTCTAAATGCTCTGAAGCATATCCTGTTTCTTCTTCCAGTTCTCTTGCAGCTGCTTCAATCGTCGGTTCGTCCTTGCTGTTTAATCCGCCCGCCGGAATTTCCAGTGTATAACGGTCTACCGAATTGCGGTACTGTCTTACCATTAAAATTTTACCGTCATCTGTGACCGGCACAACTGCCGCTGCCCCCTGATGTCCGATAAAATCCCAGACCGCCGTATTGCCGTTTGGCACTTTAATCGTATCCGCATACATGGATAAAATTGTGCCTTTATATTTTAATTCTCTCTGAACTCTTTCAATATGTTCCATACAATTCTCCATTTTTGATCTATTTTATTTTCGTACATGCCTCATAGCACTTATCCGTTGCTTTTATCACAGCATTTCTAAATCCGTATTCTTCCAGTGCCGCAACACCCTGAATTGTTGTTCCTGCCGGTGAGCATACGTTATCTTTTAATTTGCCCGGATGTTCTCCAGTCTGTAATACCATTTTGGCTGAACCTAAAAGTGTCTGTGCCGCCAGCTTATAAGCGTCCTGTCTTGGGATACCGTATTTTACAACGCTGTCTGCCAGCGCTTCGATAAACATATACGCATATGCCGGTGAACTGCCGCTTGCACATACAACGGCACTCATTAAATGCTCCGGCACGGTAACTACTTCACCGAAGGACTGGAAGAACTGTTCTATCGTATCGCGTTCTTCGATTGTAAATTCTTCTTTATTATAGCTGATGCCTGTCATTCCTTCACCTACCAGCGCCGGTGTATTCGGCATGGCTCTGACAACACGCACACTGCCGCCTAATTTCCCCTTAATACTGTCAATCGTAATTCCCGGCGCAATAGAGATAATGACCTTCTCCGGTGTAATCACATTTTCAATGTTCTTTAAAACTGCATCGTACATCTGCGGCTTAACGGCTAAAATAATATACTTTGCGTTATTTGCACATTCTGCATTGCTCTCGGCATATTTTACACCGGTCTGTGCGCTGATTTTTTCACATTTTTCTTTGTGCGGTGTCGTAAATATAATCTGTCCCGGTGCAAATTCTCCAAGTACGCCGTTTAACATCGCATATCCCATATTTCCCATTCCAATAAATCCAAACTGTGCCATTTTTCTTCCTCCATCTCCGCATATATTTGTGCTGTAAATGATATAACTATAAAAGGGCTTTCGCACATTTCCAAATATCTGCATTTTTATGCAAATCCTTCTTTGTGCGACCGCCCTTTTATTATATCAATTTCTGTAATTATTTTGCAAGAAGCTTCTCTACGCTTACCAGTTTTACACAAAGAACAAATAAATCAGCTGCCTGTGCCATCTCTTCCGGTGTTGGGAATGACGGTGCAATTCTGATATTGCTGTCTTTCGGGTCTTTTCCGTAAGGGAATGTTGCACCGGCATTTGTAAGCTTTACACCGGCTTCCTTACACTTTGCAACGATTTCCTTCGCGCAGCCTTCCATTGCATCAAATGAAATGAAGTAACCGCCTCTTGGTGCGTACCATGAACCGATACCCAGTCCGCCAAGTTCTGTATTTAACACTTCCAGTACCGCTTCAAACTTTGGACGCATCTGTTCTGCATGCTTTCTCATATGTTCCTTTAAACCGTTGATATCCTTAAAATATCTTACATGACGTAACTGGTTTAACTTATCATATCCGATTGTCTGGATTGTCAGTGACTTCTTAATGTCTGCAAGATTTGCTTCTGATGAAGCCAGTGCCGCAATACCTGAGCCTGGGAAGCTGACCTTTGAAGTGGATGCAAATTCAAATACCATATCCGGATTTCCTGCTTTTTCACATTCAGAAATGATGTCTAAGATTTCATCCTGCTTGTCATCGTATAAATGATGAATCACATAAGCGTTATCCCAAAAAATTCTGAAGTCCTTTGCTGCCGGCTTTAAGTTTGCAAAACGCTTTACGGTTTCGTCTGAATAAGTAAAGCCCTGTGGATTTGAATACTTTGGAACACACCAGATACCCTTTACGGTTTCATCGTTGTTTACATACTGTTCTACCATATCCATGTCCGGACCGGATTCTGACATTGGAATGTTAATCATTTCAATACCAAAATGTTCTGTGATTGCAAAATGTCTGTCATATCCCGGTACCGGACATAAGAACTTCACCTTGTCAAGCCTGCCCCAAGGTGTGTTTCCTAAAATACCGTGTGTGTAAGCTCTTGATACCTGATCGTACATAATATTCAGACTTGCATTACCATAAACAATAATATGCTCAGGAGTGGTGCCCATCATATCTGCCATCAGCTTTTTAGCTTCCGGAATTCCGTCTAATACACCATAATTTCTACAGTCTGTTCCGTTTTCTGCCTTTAAATCAGAAGAAGCGTTAATTGCATCTAACAGACCCAAAGATACATTCAGCTGTGTTGCAGACGGCTTACCTCTTGACATATCAAGATTTAATCCCTTTGCTTTTGCTTCTGCATACTGCTGGTTTAACTCAGCCTGTAAGGTTAATAATTCTTCTTTGCTCATTTCACTGTACTGCATAAAATCCTCCTAGTTCATTGCTTATTTTTCTGTAGCTTGCATTATCATACAATGTTTCCGGCAAAAAAGCAAGCTTATTGTTATTTATTTGAACTTTTTTCTGTTTTGAACTTATTTTATTAAGTTGTTTCTTTATTTTAGTTTATATTATTAATGGTATTGTTCTTATCTGCCTTTTTATCTGAAGTGTTCTTATCCATTTAATTTACTTTCTTCTGTAAAAAGATTTTATTACAACTTTTTATAATACAACTTTCAAATGTGCCTTATAAAATAAAAAAGCTGTGTCTTCCGTTTTACCGGATTACACAGCTTTTACTTTCTTTTTTTCAGACTACCGCAAATTTTACTGCGCCGCCTTAATTTTTCTGATAATGGTCATATATTTTGCGCTGACCTTTTCATTGATTGGCTCTGCAACGCTTTGGAATTTTGCGGACTGTTCCTTTGTTAAATATGTAATCGTACAGCCAGCATCCTCTGCAGCTTTAATTGCTTTTTCATCATATTCCTGCATCCATTTACGCTGAAGCTGTCCGGCTTCCTGTGCGCACTCTCTGACAATCTGCTGCTGCTCGGAAGTAAGCTTGTTCATAGATTCCGTTGATGCCACAATCATTTCCGGGATTCTTGTATGCTCATCAACCGTAATATATGGTGCCACTTTATAATGTCCCGTTGAAATATAGGACGGCCAGTTATTTTCCGCACCGTCAATCGTTCCGGCTTCAATGGAGTTATAAATATCATTATAAGATACATTGATCCCCTTTGCACCACAGCTTTCCAAAAACGCAAACATCGAATCTGTATTAACACGCAGTGTCAGTCCTGCCAGATCCTCCGGACTTGTAATCGGTCTTACATTATTATAAAAATTTCTTGAACCACCGGATACCCAGCACAAACCTTCCAGACCGTTGTCCTTTAACTGCTGCGCCTTTAAAAATTCATTTCCGATTTCTCCGTCCAGCACCTTCCACATATCGTCTTCGCTGCTGTACAGATACAATGCCTGAAACGCCTTGATATCATCATAATATGCTGCCACCGGTGATGATACTCTGACAAAATCAATTCCCCCCACGGTTGCCTGTGCTATCTGTTCCGCTTCCGTACCAAGTGTTGAACCATGATAAACTTCTATGACAACTTTTCCGTTTGTTCTTTTCTTAACGAGCTCTGCAAATTTGTCACACGCCTGTGCCGTCGGGTGGTCGCCTTCCTGCACATCTGACATAATCAGAGTGACAACACCTTCATTTTTTGTACCGCAGCCTGAAAATGCAAATAACAATGTCACCAGCATTCCAATAAATAAGACTTTCTTTCTCATACTGTTCCCGCCTCCATTATATTCTTGTAAAACGTCCTACCGTATTTTCCAACCGTTCTGACACAGATTCAGTCTGTGACATTTCTTCTTTAATCTGACTGATACCCTCTGTCAGACCAACCGTATTATTAGAAACAGTTGCAATACCATCGGAGTTTTCATTAATTGTAGAAGACATTCCACGGATTAACTTTGCCACTTCTTCCGTTGCCTGTTTTAATTCTACTGCCTTATCTGTAAATCCGCGCATAATATCATCAAAATTTCCTGCGTCCTGATTGTACTGTTCACCAATATTGACCAGTTTATCATAATCCGGCATAACAACCTCTACGATAAAATCAATCATCTTATTGGCATTGTCGGCAAGCTCTGCAACGGAATTGGTCACCTCGTTGCTGATTGCCTGAATATCATTTGCCGTACTTCTGCTGGAATCCGCAAGTACTCTGATTTCATCTGCAACGACTGCAAAACCTTTTCCGGCTTCTCCGGCACGTGCCGCCTCTATCGAAGCATTTAGCGCTAAAAGATTGGTTTGGCTTGAAATACTTAAAATATTATCTGTCAGATCATTAATCTTTTCAACGCCCTTGCTTCTGTCCAAAGAATCCCTGACAGAATTTCTGATTTCATCTGCCATTTTACTTGTATTTTCTTTACTTGCAATTCCCTCTTCTTTTAATTTAACCGCTTTACCCTTAATATCTTTTGCAATTGCAGAACCATCACCTGCCTGATGTGCAATCTTTTCCATACTATCACTGATAAAGTCTGCCTGCTCACTGATGTGTTCTGCGGCCGTTGCCATTTCTGCCATACCGGCTGTCAGCTGTTCCATAGTCGCCGATACATCCATAATGTTTCCATCCGCAGTTGAAATCTGTCCGTAAACCGCATTGACACTGTTTTTCATTTCAACCGCATCATTTTTCATTTCTGCAATAATGCCATGAAGCACACCGATAAACTGATTGACTCCTGCAACCAGCTGTCCGACTTCATCCGATGATTTCTGTGAAACTCTTGCTGTCAAATCGCCATCCTGTGCTTCAATTCCCACAATAATGCCTTTAAGCTCCCCGGTTGCAATCTTTGCCGGACGGATAATGGTATATCCTGCTGTTAAAATACCAAGAATCAGTGATACTACCAAAAGCACACCGACTGTTACAAATGTAATCCTGCTGATTGTCATATTATTACTCAGCGCCTTCTGTGCCCGGATTGTATTGACCGTATTCTGCACCTCCACTGAGTGAATGGATATTTCCAGACTACCGTAGAGTTTGCTTAACTTACTGTTTACCCCTGTTTTGTCTGTAATGCTTCCATTTTGAATCTGTTTTAAAACATCATTGTACTGGGTATTGTACGTATTATACGACTGCTCCAGCTTGTTTACCGTTTCTCCCGCTCGGTCAGTTGTTGCATTTCCCTTTAAATTCTGCAGGGAAGTCACAACTGCCCCCTGGGTTTTGGTGATATTACTCATCGTTGTGGATTTCTGCGTGTCATCGTCAATCAGATATTCCAGCATCTGTGACTGAAGACTGACTACATTCTTAGAAATAGCATCCACTTCTTCAATACTTGTAAGGTATTTCTGACTGATTTCATTTGTAATTGTTCCCATACCGTTAATCTTGGAATTTACAATGATAATTCCAACACCACAAACCAGAAATACCAGCAGCAACACATAACTAATTTTTGCGCCTATTGATTTCATCATACATATTCGCCCCTTTATATTTTTTTGTTCCGGCTGGAACTTAGTAAAATTATACCATATTTTGTTATAAAATGTTTATTTTTTTGAAATTTTTGTAAATTTTGTTTGTAAAACACACTGCGTTTTATAATGCAGCATACCTTAAAAAATCCATAATTTCCTGAACAACAAAAAAAGACCGTGTCCTAACAATCTGCATTGTTAAGACAACGGTCTGTTTCATGAACTTTATCGTAATTACTTTGCGTAGCCAACGGCTCTGGACTCTCTGATTACACTAACCTTAATCTGTCCAGGATATTCCATCTGCGTTTCAATCTGCTTCGAAATATCTCTCGCCATAAGTACCATATCTGAGTCGCTAACGACTTCAGGAACAACCATAACACGAATCTCTCTACCCGCCTGAATGGCAAATGATTTTTCAACTCCCTTGAAGGAATTGGTAATATCTTCTAATTGTTTAAGTCTGTTTGTATAAGTTTCTAACGTTTCTCGTCTTGCACCAGGTCTTGCGGCTGAAATTGTATCAGCAGCCTGTACAATACAAGCAATTAAGCTTTCCGGCTCAACGTCACCATGATGTGCTTCTACTGCATTAATTACGATTGGGGATTCCTTGTACTTCTTACATAAATCCACACCAATCTGAATATGTGAGCCTTCCATTTCATGGTCAACTGATTTACCGATGTCATGTAATAAGCCTGCGCGCTTTGCCAGCTTAATATCCACGCCAACCTCACCAGCTAACAGTCCTGAAAGCTGTGCAACTTCAATTGAATGCTTTAACGCATTCTGACCATAGCTTGTTCTAAAACGCATCCGTCCAAGTAATCTTACCAACTCCGGATGAATGCCATGAACGCCAACCTCAAGGGTTGCTGCTTCACCTTCTTCTTTAATTAATACTTCTACTTCTTTCTGGGCTTTCTCAACCATTTCTTCAATTCTTGCCGGATGAATACGTCCGTCAAGAATCAGCTTTTCAAGTGCAATTCTTGCAACTTCTCGTCTGATTGGATCAAACCCTGATAAAACAACGGCCTCCGGTGTATCATCAATAATCAGTTCTACACCTGTTAATGTTTCAAGAGTACGGATATTACGTCCCTCTCTACCAATAATACGGCCTTTCATTTCATCATTTGGAAGCTGGACAACTGAAATCGTCGTTTCTGCTACATGGTCAGCAGCACATCTCTGAATTGCTGATACAACATACTCCTTCGCTTTCTTATCTGCTTCCTCCTTCGCTCTGCTCTCTAATGTCTTAACCATTACGGCAGTATCATGTTTCACTTCATCTTCAACAGTCTTTAATAGATATTCTTTTGCCTGTTCGGAGGTAAGTCCTGAGATTCTTTCTAGTTCCTGCTGTCTCTTCTGCTCAAGTTCATCAACCTTCTGCTTCATCTTACCAAGTTCTTCTTCTTTCTTGGTAATGCTCATGTCACGCTTCTCAACGGCTTCAATCTTCTTATCAAGAGTTTCTTCTTTAGAAAGGACACGTCTTTCATAACGCTGTATTTCAGCACGTCTTTCTTTCGTTTCTTTTTCGAGTTCATTACGGGTCTTTAACGACTCCTCCTTAATCTCTAAAAGCGACTCTTTCTTTTTGGTCTCAGCTGTCTTTAAAGCTTCATCTATTATCTCTCTGGCCTTGTCATTGGCATTGCCAATGGTTGTATTGTGAATCTTCTTCTGTACGGAAGATGACACAAGCCATGTAATAGGTGCAACAATCACTAATGTAGCAATCATCGTGATAATAACTGACGACACAGGAGCACCTCCTTATTAAGTTTTCATTGTACAAACATACAATATAATAATATTATACTTATTTCAATTCCTTGTCAAGAAAAACTAGTCATGTTCGCACTCACTAACCACAATATCAAGTGCCTTTTTGATACTGTCAGACTGAAAGCCTTTTCTGTAAAAACTGCCCATCAGTTTCATCTTTTCTTCATAGGAAAGCGGCAGCTTTCCTGCCGCTTTCCTGCGCATCTGAACAAGAATCTGCTCCAGTTCGGAATCTTCGTTCTGTCCGTAATACTCCTCACATGCCTGATCAATCAGTTCTCTTGAAATTCCTTTTTTCTGCAAAAACAACTCAATCTGTTTTCTGCTTTTTTTCTGGCCCTTAAACTGAACATACATCTGTGCAAACCGCTCGTCACTCAGATATCCGAAATGCCTGACATAGGCAAGCGCGCCCTCAACAGATTCCTGTGGATAAAAGTCCCTTTGCAGTTTTTCCGTCAGTTCTTTTTCTGTATAATCCTTTGCCTGTAGCAGATACATTGCACGCTTGACAGCCCTTTTATCCAGAAGCTCTGTGCGGAGCTGTTCAAGGTCTTCCTGCGCAAGCGCTTTTCCCTCTGCAATGCCGTACCTGCGCACTTCCGTACTGTAAAGCGCAAATGCCTGTTCCCCATTGATATAGACCAGCCTGCGCCTTCCCGAAAGCTCTTCTATCTTTGTTACAATCTGTTCCATAACCTATCCTGTATTTAGACTTCCGGTTCTGACTGCTTTGCTGTCTTTGCAGCTTTTTCCTTCTTATCTACGGCTTCACTGTCTTCTTTTTCTTCACCGATGCCGTAGTGGGCACGTACCTTTTCGTCAATCTCTGCCAGCATATCCGGATGTTCTGTCAGGAACTGCTTTGCGTTCTCACGTCCCTGTCCGATCTTATTCTCATTGTAAGCAAACCACGCGCCGCTCTTTTGTACAATGCCGACATTCGCTGCCAGATCGAGAATATCCCCGACAGCGGAAATACCCTTGCCGAACATAATATCAAATTCTGCTTCCTTAAACGGCGGCGCAACCTTATTCTTTACAACCTTGACTCTTGTACGGTTACCGATCACTTCACCACCCTGCTTTAAAGTTTCAATTCTTCTGACATCCATTCTGACAGAAGCGTAGAACTTTAACGCACGACCGCCGGTTGTCGTTTCCGGATTACCGAACATAACACCCACTTTTTCACGCAGCTGATTGATAAAGATAACCACGCAGTTATTCTTGCTGACAACCGGTGTCAGCTTTCTTAATGCCTGTGACATCAGACGCGCCTGAAGACCGACATGGGAATCTCCCATATCGCCGTCAATTTCCGCTTTCGGAACGAGTGCCGCAACGGAATCCACGATAATAATATCTACCGCACCGGAACGCACCATCGTTTCGGTAATCTCAAGTGCCTGCTCACCGCTATCCGGCTGTGAAATATATAAATTGTCAATGTCGACACCGATATTCTTTGCATAAACCGGGTCCAGAGCGTGTTCAGCATCAATAAAGCCCGCAATACCGCCGCGCTTCTGAACTTCGGCTACCATATGTAATGCTACCGTTGTCTTACCACTTGATTCCGGTCCGTAAATCTCAACAACTCTGCCTCTCGGAACGCCCCCCAGTCCCAAAGCAATATCAAGGCTTAAAGAACCTGTCGGAATGGATTCTACATTCAGATTCACATTCGATTCGCCCAGCTTCATAATAGAACCTTTACCAAACTGCTTCTCAATATTAGATATCGCTGCATCCAGCGCTTTTAACTTCTCATCACTTGCCATAAATTCATACCTGCTGTAGAACTTCTACAGCGCAAACTCTACGGAACAGGTTGTTTGCATTCTTCCTTCCTTCTGATAATTTCCTGTCCTGCCGTAATTGAACATCTGTTCGTTGTGATTAATATACACTATTTCACTCAGGCTGTCAAGCAAAAAACGAACAAATATTCGTGTATTGCATAAAAAATACTGGAATATTTGCATAATCACATTTTATCACAATCTATCCCAGCATGTAAAGTTTTTATTTTATTTTTATTTTGAAACTATATTACAGATTCCTGTACATTTATTCTGAAACGACCCCAAGTGCCAGTGCCAGTGCCTCGCAGGCTGCCTGTCTTCGGATTTCTTCACGGCTGCCCGTAAATTGAAAACGTGCCGCATATACACTTCCTTCAAATGCAATGCCGATATAAACCAGCCCCACCGGATTACCTTCATCCGGGTCGGGTCCCGCAACTCCCGTAACCGAAACTGCCAGACTGCTCTGTGCCGCTGCCGCAGCTCCTGCCGCCATTTCCTGCGCTACCTGTGCGCTGACAACCGTATACTGCTTCAAGGTATCCTCACGGACTCCCAGAAGCTTCTTTTTGGCTTCGTTGGAATAAGTAATATAGCCTTCTTTAAAACAGGCAGAGGCACCGGCAACACTGACGATTGCCGATGCAATCATGCCGCCGGTACAGGACTCCGCCGTTGTCACCGTCAAGTTTTTCTTTTTTAAAAGTTTTACCAGCTTTTCTGCTGTTTCTGACTGTTCCATTATTTTGACGACCCTTCTAAAAATACCTTATAATTCTTTACAATATAGTCTACCAGTGAAATCACCGTCAGCGCCAGTGCCACATAAACCAGCACCATGCCGACAACATTTGCATAAGCAAACTGCAAATCGACCACAAGATAAATAATCATAAGCATCTGGAATGTTGTCTTAAATTTGCCCCAGTAGCTTGCAGCAATCACGACCCCGTTATCCGATGCCACCAGACGGAATCCGCTGATAATAAATTCTCTTGCAATGATGATAATAACAACCCATGCGGCGATTTTATTCAAATCCACCAGCGCAATGAGCGCCGAACACACCAGCAGCTTATCTGCCAGCGGATCCATAAACTTTCCGAAATTCGTTACAAGATTGTACTTTCTTGCAATCTTTCCGTCCAGCATATCCGTAAGACTTGCCGCAATAAAAATCACTGCCGCAATAATTTTATCATAACCGTGAAACCAGTCTGTATACAAAAACAGAATAAAAAACGGAATCATCACCGTTCTTAAAATCGTCAGTTTATTCGGTAAATTCATTTTCATACCATACTCCATTCCGCAGGCATTTTAATGCCGCATTTCTAGTCCTCAACAAGGCTTCCTATTAAATCATACTCCATTGCGCCTGTAATTTCAACGCGGACAATCGCACCGGACATCAAATTTGCCGTGGTGTTGACAAAAACAAACCCGTCAACATTCGGCGCATCCTTATAAGAACGTCCGACATACGCTTCATCATCGGAAATTTTTCCTTCAATCATGACTTCAATCGTCTTTCCGACCATATCCGCTGATTTATCCAGTGAAACCTCCTGCTGTAACTCCATGACTTCATCGCGCCACTGTTCTTTGACTTCTTCATCAATCTGATTATCCATTTCTGCTGCCGGTGTGCCTTCTTCCGGTGAATATGTAAAGACGCCCAGACGGTCAAATTCCATGCTGTCCACAAATTCCATCATCTGCTCATGGTCTTGCTTCGTTTCTCCCGGAAAGCCCGTAATCAACGTTGTACGAAGGGCAATATCCGGAATTTCCTTACGAAGCTTTGTGATAATGTCAATTAATTCCTGTCTGCTCGTTCTTCTGCCCATACGCTTTAAAATGGCATCGCTGGCATGCTGAATCGGCATATCCAGATAGTGACAGACCTTCGGCTCATTTTTAATTGCCTGAATCAGTTCGTCATTGATTTCTTCCGGATAGCAGTATAAAATGCGTATCCATTTTAAATCTTCAATCTGTCCCAGCTTATGAAGCAGCTCCGGCAGTGCCTTTTTTCCATATATATCCGTACCGTAAACGGTCGTTTCCTGCGCCACCAGAATCAGTTCCTTTGCGCCGTTTGCCACAAGGGCTTCTGCCTGCTCCACCAGATAATCCATTGGGTAGCTTCTGTAATTTCCGCGAATTTTTGGAATAATACAGTAGGTACAGTGCTTGTCGCACCCTTCCGCAATCTTTAAATATTCATAATACCCGCCGGTCGTCACCACTCTCTTAGAGCGCACAAGCGGCAGTCGGTCGGTATCTTCAATCGAATTATACGTTCTTCCGTCTAAAACGGCTTCAATGACATCTGCAATTTTATCATAGGAAGATGTTCCGATAAATGCATCGACTTCCGGGATTTCTTTTGTGATTTCGTCCTGATAGCGGTGTGCAAGACAGCCTGTAACAATCAGAATTTTACACTTGCCGTCTTTTTTGTGTTCTGCCATTTCCAGAATCGTGTTAATACTTTCCTGCTTTGCATCGTGGATAAAACAACAGGTATTGACCGCAATGACTTCTGCTTCCATTTCATCATCTGTAAAGGTAAATCCTCTGTCATTTAAGATTCCAAGCATATTTTCCGTGTCAACCAGATTTTTATCACAGCCGAGTGAAACAAACATTACTTTCATTCATTCATCTCCATTATCTTTACACAAATACAAGGGAAGGCGGTCTTTGACCAGTCTTCCCTTTATTGTCTGTTTATTTTTGCAATTCATTATATTCTGCCGTATTACTGCACTGTACATACTTTTGTGATTGCCGTGCAGACGTTTTCGTAGGTCTGTGACAGTCCCTTAAAATCTTCCGGTATGCCCTCCATGCTTCTGCCTCTTAAAATCTCCACCATGGGAACAATCATTTTGCTCATGGAATCAATGCTTAAATTGGCGCATAAGCCTTTCAGCGCGTGTGCCGCCTCAAATGCATCATCTACACTGCCGTTTTGCACCGCCTGTTTTAACCGGCTCATCAATGTATCTTCTACAAATGAATTTAAAAATTCAAAATACATTTCTTCATCGTCCAAAAAACGTTTTAACGCCGTATCTACATTAATCCCGGCTTCTGTCAATACCGTTCTTGCAGTATCCTTCATATGTCGTCCCCTTTTGATTTTGCAATCATCAATCAATGCCTTAATACAAATATACCGTATTACTTTTTGATTTTAACATATCCAAGTCTTAAAGACAACACTCTTTTACTCCTGCTTTCTCTGGTTCTCCTGTCCCGTTCCGATGCTGTTTTTTTCATCCTCGATTTCATTTTCCATTTCCTGAACTTTATTGTCCTGTGCAAGGGCAGCCATGATTCTGCGGACATCTTCCGGCTTAAACATCCCGATGGCTCTTGCCAGCTCCGCTTTGTTATCGCGGTTGACCTTTAACGTGCCGCCACCCGCAAGCGGAATACTAAGGACATTGCTTTCATCACTCATATCGCCGAGACATAACGCGCCGTGTTCATCATCACAGATAAAAACCGTGCCTTTATATTCGATAATACCGCTTTCATCTGCCAGCTCATAATACGGCGCATGCTTTTTTCCGTCAAATTTATCAAACGGCGTATGTACGGCTGTTTCCTTTGTACGCTCTGTCGTTGTAACATCTTCTGTCTGGCTGTCCGGCTGATTTTTCACTTTGTCGTGTGTTTTTTCCAAGAAATCCGCCAGCGAATTCATCTGCATATAACCATGCCAGTTCTTTGCCTCCATCTGTTCCTGTGCCGTACTCTTTACAATCTGTGTAAAATCCATTTTATCATGAAGATTATCCATGCCGAAACAAAGCTTTTCCGTTGCCGCCAAAAACAGTCCGTCTGCATTCTGTACAAGCTTCTGTTTTGCCGCATAAGCTGAATATGCCGCCATTTGAACATACGTGGCATTGGACGGGTCTACCTTGTTTAAGGAAACTTCTTCCTCTGTTACATTGCCCTCACTGTCCCATGTTTTTACAAGATATTTCGGGTCTTTTGGATTAAAATCCGCCGGTTTGTAAACTGTCAGGCTTCCGCCGCCTGCCAGTGATGTGGACATCACAGCCTCATTTCCCTGCGTATCGTCAAACCAGTGCAGAGTGCAGTGAGTTACTCGTCCACTCACATCATCATACTGTCCTGCCTGCTTGTTTTTCCGGTTCATAATCGTCTGTGTCAGTCCGATTCCCGTTCCTGCTATATTGATTCCAATTCCCATTTTTTTATATCCTCCTCATGTTCTTTCTGCTCGTTATCCAGTTCCTTTTGTTCTTCTTTTTCAAGCCGCTTCTTAAGCTCCTGTTCCTGTTCTTTTTTCACATCATCAATCGTATCGTCTAAATTTTTTACAAGCTTGTCCCATTCCTCCACGCTCATCTGCGTTGCCCCTGTTGCAAATTTAGGCGGACCGTTTTTGATTCTGTTCTTTACGTATGCTGCAAATTCTTCAAGCGCCTCATGCCAGTCTTTGTCTGTCTGCTGCTCTTTGCCATTCTTTTGTACGCAGGCTTTTGCCGCCTGTTCTATGAGATTGCCGGTTTCTTCGTCAATTTTATCCAAATCAACAGAATATGCCTTTACTGTCCCATCATCAAATTTCTGTTCGACATATACTGTTTTGCCGTCATCCGACTGCTTTGCCTTTAACACATACCCTTCTGCCAGATGTTTTTCAACATAATCCGCATCTTCTGCCGTAAGATTTTTCACTTCACAGGCTGACACCGCTTTGGATAAAACGCCTTCTGCCACCACTTCCTTTGCCCGCAGTCCGCCCATGCTTCCAAACTCTGCAATCCCTGATGCCTGCGCTCCGTCTGCGGCTGTCATACACGTTTCATCCGTGTCTTCACTGCGGTATTTTTCATCATAACTTTTCTGCAATTCATAAGCAAAGCCATCCTGCTGCTTTCCTTTTACTTTCTTTCCGCTTTGTGCCGCATTTTCATAAAACCGGCTGCCAATCCTACTGACTTCCATTTGTTCCTCCGTTCTAAAATTTCTGTCAAATCCTGTCTACTTTTCCAAAAATTCTTTCAGCGCCTGCCTGCCGCGTTTTAAATTGGTCTTCACCGTATTTTCGGGCATTTCCAGACTCTGTGCAATTTCTTTAATCGAATAATCTTCATAATAAAACAAATACAGGCAGTTTCTGTATTTTTCCGGCAGCTGTAATACCGCCCACATCATATCATCCTGTATTTCCGTAAAATTCTCACAGCTTCCTCTCTGCGCTTCGCTGACCTCTTCCATGCTGACACTCGTTTTGTGCCATTTGCTTTTTAACAAATCCCTGCACAGATTGATTGTCACACGCACAATCCATGCCCGCTCATGCTCCATGCTCTGATAACGCATATCATGCCGGATAATCTTTAAAAATACTTCCTGTGTAATGTCCTCTGCATCTGCATGGTTTTTCACCTGTGAAAATGCTACTCTGTATATCAGCTGATAATAATCCCGGAATATCTGCTCCAGTCTTTCTTTTGTTTCTCCCATTCTCTCTTCAGACACCCGTGTATCTTATACCTCCCGTCACTCATAATACGATTGTAAAACCTGAAAAGTTTCAAATTAAAAAGCCTTTTTTATTTTCCCATTACTGATATTATCGGACGTTCCGTCATAATTCATGAAAACTCCGATGATTTTACGCCTCAGCCTGCCGGCAATTCCGGCATAAAAAAACGGCTGCGGCGTTATCTGTGCTTATTAATAAGAATCATTTCTGCACACATTTTCTAAATAAAGTATTGCAAATCTTTGTCCGAGGAAATAAAATAAAATTCTGACGAAGTCAAATAACTATGGTTCTCTGTTTTTTAGCGAGGGCAGAAAACCTGACGTCGGGTGAAAAATTGCAGAGAAATGTCTGCGGAATGGGGATTATTATGAACGGCGAAGAACGCAGAGAAAAACTTGTTGAACTTCTTAAAAATACAGAATCACCGCTCTCCGGCACACGGCTTTCACGCTTACTGCACGTAAGCCGTCAGGTCATTGTCAATGACATTGCCCTGTTAAGAGCGGCAAATGTTGATATTCTTTCAACGAACAAGGGGTATCTGCTTTCCGCACCGGTTTCTTCAACTCGTGTTTTTAAGGTCTGTCATGCCACGGAGGATTTTGAACGTGAAATGCAGACCATTATTGATGCAGGCGGCAAAATACAGGATATTATCATCGAACACCCTGTATACGGTAAAATTTCCGCGCCGCTTGAGATTTATTCCAGAAATGATATTGTAAAATTCAAAGAAAAAATGCAGAGCGGTAACGCTGTGCCGCTCTGCGATATTACCTCTGGTGTACATTACCACACCATACTGGCTTATTCTGATGAAATTTTAGATGATGTTGCCGCTGCTTTAAAAAGCAATGGTTTTCTGCTTTCCAGATAGAACATTCTGCCCGGATTGGAATTCATTTAGAGCTTAAAGCTTTCCGGCAGCAAATCTTTTATCGTATAACTTTCAATGCCGTCTTTATCTGCCAGCAGAATCTGTGCATTTTCCGTCATAAACTCTGCCAGTACCTGTCTGCAGATGCCGCATGGCGGCGTTTTCTGATGGGACGATGATACGATGGCAATCCGCTCAATCTGCGTA
The DNA here is from genome assembly GCF_040095895.1 of Lachnospira intestinalis. NCBI lineage: Bacteria > Bacillati > Bacillota > Clostridia > Lachnospirales > Lachnospiraceae > Lachnospira > Lachnospira intestinalis. The sequence goes on along the minus strand of NZ_JBBMFS010000002.1, from coordinate 324,901 downwards.
TACCCTTCCGATACCGCTTTAAAAACTGCCGTACGCTCCGCACAGTTGGTTGCACCGTACGAAGCATTTTCAATATTACAGCCCGTAAAAATTTTTCCTTCTTTGGTGAGCAGTGCCGCACCCACGCGGAAGTGGGAATATGGCGCATACGCATGCTTCATTGCCGCATATGCTTCTTCTACCAGTTTCTGATTCATTTCATCACTACTGCAATCCATTTTTCTCTCCTGTCTTTTTTCAAGCTCACAAACCGCATTGTATTCAGTTATCCAGCCTTACTCAACCGTAATATTCTGTGTCGTTTCAACCTGACAGATATAGGTCTTTCCCTGATTTAACACAATTTCTGTTCCGTCTTCATAATAATATTTTGTCGGGCCGCTGGTTTCGGAATCCTTTTTCCACGTCACCTGCACGGCTTTTCCGTTGGTAATAAACAGTCCCGCGCCTGTTCCGTCCACCTTATAATTCGGTGTTCCGTTTTCATAATAGTCCGGTTCAACATATTTGACGAGAATGTTTTTATAAGAAAGCTGCTCTCCGGTTTCCGCATCAATCTGTGCATCATCAAACTGGAACCTTAAATATTCCCCAGTGCTTTCATCATATTCAAACCACGGCTTATTGTACGGATACCCCGGATAAAAGGTATTACACGTTTCACCGCCTGCAATCTGTATCTGTTTGTCATCCTCTTCATTAAAACTAAACGGTTTTACAAAATTCTGCGGATAAACTGTATCATACCCTTTCTTTGCCACACTGTCCATAATACCATTCCATGAAGTATAAGCATTGTGCGGTGCTACACGGTCAGCGGTTCTGTAAAAAGAACAGTATGCCATGCCATCTAATGCATGAAAGGACTGCTGTGCCAGATAATCCGCCGCATATTCCGAATAGCCGAAATGTACATAGTTGGCTTCAAATTCTTTTGCAAATAACAGATAATAGGTACGGCAGCTTCTAACAGGTCCGATCTTTTCCAACTCCGTCTGATTTTCAAAAAAACAGCACAATCTTGTAATGCCGCCTTCCACAAGTGACTCAAACACAATATCTGCTTTGCTGATATTCGACTGCGGCATCGCCTGCTTGATATTACTGTACATCACTGCCACAGCCTTCTGCTGTGCCAGTTCGCTGCTTTCCCACTTTCCGCTGATCACACTCTGCGCCTGTCCCGCATGTGGATTTTTCACTTCCTGTGTGGTCTGTTCCTGAACAGTCTGGGCCGTACTGTCATTTACCGCTTCCGGACTGCCTTTTTTACGTGTCATCCCATAAATACCCGCCGCAATTCCTGCTGCTGCAAGCACACAGACAATCACAATAATAATACTTTTTTTCTTTTTCATAAATCCTCATTTCCCGGACGGCTTTTAATATCATTTTAAACTGCCTGCTTCCGTCCATAACCGGACAGTTTCCGTAAATTACTGTAAATTATCTTGTAATACCTAAAAGTTCCAGCACTTCACGCTGTTTGGCTTCCATAACCTTTGCTTCGTCTTCTTCCATATGGTCATAGCCAAACAGATGCATCATACTGTGTGCTGTTAAGAATGCCAGTTCGCGTTCCTTGGAATGACCGTATTTTTCTGCCTGTTCTTCAACTTTTTCTACTGAAATGACAATGTCACCCAGCATCAGTTCTCCCGTATCCGGGTTAAAATAATCCTCCGGAAACTGATCCATAACATCTTCCAGCGCATCAAAATCCGCCGGCGTTTCATATTCAATCATCGGAAATGATAACACATCCGTTGCGCGGTCGATTTCGCGGTATTCGCGGTTGATTTCATGAATTGCAGCATTGTCCGTGAGTGTTACATTCACTTCCGCTTCATATGGACACTTTTCATAATCCATCGCCTTTTCAACAACCTGTCTGATAATGGTTTCATAGTCTAAATCCAGTTTTTTTTCGGTTTCATATTCAATGTTTATTGTCATTTTTCTCTCCATTCCGTGTGCGTGCCTGCTTGCTGCGGGTCTGTTTTTTTGCCATACGGCTTTCATACTCCTCATACGCTTTGACAATCTTTTGTACAAGCGGATGACGGACAACGTCCTGGCTGGTCAGCTTGACCATGCCTATTTCATCAACTTTTGACAAAACCTTCATTGCCACATCAAGCCCCGATGTTGTATCCTTTGGCAAATCCTTCTGTGTTAAATCGCCGGTAATCACGACCTTTGAACCAAATCCGATACGTGTCAGGAACATTTTCATCTGCGCCGGTGTTGTATTCTGTGCTTCATCAAGAATGATATAGGCATTGTCCAAGGTACGTCCTCTCATATAAGCAAGCGGCGCAACTTCAATCAGTCCTTTTTCCATATTAGCGGTAAAACTCTCCGCACCCATAATCTGATACAGCGCATCGTATAACGGCCGCAGATACGGGTCTACCTTGCTCTGTAAATCGCCCGGAAGAAAGCCCAGCTTTTCTCCTGCTTCAATTGCCGGACGGGTCAGAATAATCCGTCCGACTTCATTATTTTTAAATGCAGTAATTGCCATCGCCATTGCAAGATAGGTCTTTCCCGTTCCCGCAGGCCCTAAGCCGAATACAATCATTTTATCACGGATTTCATCAACATATGTCTTTTGTCCGAGGGTTTTCGGCTTAATCGGCTTACCTGTAATCGTCCGGCAGATAATGTCCGTATCAATTTCCAAAATGGCATCTTCTTTTTCTTCAAAAGCCAAAGACAGTGCATAATCCACATTCTGCTCTGTAATCTGATTGCCCCTTCTAGCCAGTTCTATCAGATTGTTTAACACACCTGCCGCCTTTTTTACGGCACCTTCTGCACCGATTACCTTTACATCGGAATCCCGTGCAATAATCGTTACTTTTAATGTTCTTTCAATCTTTTTAGCATATTCATCTAACTGTCCAAATACGGCACTGCTGTACTGTGCCGGTAATTCAATCAACGATTCTTTCACACTCATTGTACTGCTTTCGTTTCCTCATTTCCTTCAATTTCAGGCATTGTAACCACCGCATAACCGACTGCCGGCATATCCGCCGTAATCGTGCCTGTCATTACATAGTCTGTCCCGCTGTCATTTATTGTAACACCATTATGCAGGATTTGCACTTTATTTTCAATCAAATCAAGTAAATATATTTTCAATTTCTGATTTAGTACATCTTCGGCTTCCTCCTGCGTATAGCGGCTTTCTTTTATATCATATTCCAGGTACTGCTTTCTGCCGGTACGAAGCGGCAGATAAAAACTGTCCGTAAGCTTTAATACTCTGCTGTCCGTCACAATGTCCGCCTGCTTCAGCGAAGACCATGAAACACCTGCTTCAATCTCCCTGTCTGCAATGCCAAACAGCCACCTTGTCTTTTTTCTGCCGGTGTATTCCTTATATTCATACAGATATGGCAGATGTTCCTCATAAGGAATGTCCACACGTACAAAAATATCCGCATCGGCACTTACCGGCCGCTGATTCACAACTTCTTTGGCATCATTGTATACATCAACAATACCTGACACCAGAATCTGCCCTTTTTCAACTTCATCTCCCGGTTTGACCTTGGGTGTTCCTGCCCGTGTAATCATCGATGTCACCACACCGGAACAGGTTGCCACGATATCTCTTGGCGTGCTGTCTGTCTGTATATCTTCTTTGATTCCGTCATTTTCCTTAATATGGACGATCAGCCGTGTGCCGCTGATTTCAGCCGATACCCACGTAATATCGGGATAATCATTTCTAAGTGCCGTTTCAATACTGTCACAATCCACTGACCGTATCTGCATCCCTGAATAAACACCCTGTCCCGCAAGATATTTGCAAAGACTGCTGTGGGTATATCTGTAATTACCCGTAAATGAAATATCCCAGACATACAGGCTGCAGCTGTATAAAATAATACACGCCGCGGCAATGCCGATAAAAAAAGAAGAGTGCCTACGGTACCGGAACAGTAAAAAACGGATTCCGTGCCGTTTGCTAATCCGCACCGTTGTCTTTGTCTTCCGGCAGATGTCCTTTAGCTGAAAAAAATCCTCTCTCGTAATATTCGCGGTAAATCCCTGCTCCGTTTCCGAAATTTTCCAAAAACCGATATTTTTATGACGGCACATATTTAAAAACCGCTCTATGGAATCTGTCATTACTGTCACTGTTATGTATGCAGACATTATTTTTTGCTGTTTCCACATATCACCGGCATGCCCCTCTTTTATACTTCAATGCTGATAATCCTGCCCCTGACGGCGATTTCTTCTTCATCATAATAAAGAATTTCCAGCCGTTCCCCTTTAATGGATAAAAATCCTTTTTTTGTTAAAAGTTTTACGGTATTACAGTCATATTCTGCAATGGATTTGAAATTTTCCACATAAACTTCACAATTGCCGACTGCCGTAACCACCGGCATACCGAGTGCCGCATCTTTGGTTACGTCCAATGCCTCCACAATAGTTTCTTTTCTGCGCATACGTCCGCTAAAGACACCTTTCAATCCATTTATATATTGTATGTTACAACCAAAACTTTATGCCTTTTATTTAAACGAAATGTACATCACTAGGCGCACCACGAAAAAGCCGGTGCAGGATTGCTCCCACACCGGCTGATAAATTAATTAAACTCTAATTAGTTGAACTTACGTTTTCTAGCAGCTTCAGACTTCTTCTTACGTCTAACGCTTGGCTTTTCGTAATGTTCTCTTTTACGAATTTCCTGCTGAATGCCAGCCTTTGCACAGTTTCTCTTGAATCTGCGTAATGCGCTATCTAAAGACTCGTTTTCTTTAACGATGACATTTGACATATCTTTTCCTAACCACCCTTCTGTTGCAAATTGTGCACAACAATACATAAATAGGGTATTAATTAATTGCACAAAAAATATTATACCATAGATTTTCTATTCGTCAACCTTTTACGGTAAATTTTTGCAGATATTTTTATAACTGCTGTTCCAGAACCTGCGGCGCCTTTGCAAGCAGTTCGTCAATGCCCGCCGGATTCTTACCACCTGCCTGTGCCATATTCGGACGGCCGCCGCCGCCACCGCCTACGCAGGAAGCAACCGCTTTAATCAGATTACCGGCATGAGCGCCCTTTCCGATTACATCATCGGTTGCCATGGCAATCATATTGACCTTATCTGCGCCCTGTGCACTGACAATCAGTACAACGCCTGAACCAATCTGTGACTTTAATTTATCACCAAGATTTCTGAGTTCATTCATATCAACATTGTCAACCTTTGTTGCAAGGAACTTCACGCCCTTTACTTCGGTAATGTCTTTTGTTACATCCCCTAAAGCGTTGTTTGCAAGCTCTGCCTTTAACTTTTCGTTCTCGCTCATTAATGTCTTGATTTCATCATTCATGGAATGAATCTTCTTAACAAGCTGTACCGGTTCTGCCTTAGCTGCTTTTGCGGCTTCTTTTAAGGTTTCTTCAAGCTGTGCGTAATACTTTAATACACCGTTGCCTGTGAGTGCTTCGATTCTTCTTGTACCTGCAGCAACACCGGATTCTGAAATAATCTTAAACAGTCCGATGTTTGATGTATTGGCTACATGTGTACCACCGCAGAACTCTTTTGAAAATTCGCCCATGCAGACAACACGTACCGTTTCGCCGTACTTTTCACCAAACAGTGCGGTTGCGCCTGTCTTTTTGGCTTCATCAATCGTCATGACCTGTGTCACAACAGGAATGGCTTCCGCAATCTTTTCATTGACAATCTTTTCAACCTTTTCAAGTTCCTCGGCTGTCATGCTCTGGAAATGTGCAAAGTCAAATCTTAATCTGTCAGGGTCTACATAAGAACCGGACTGCTGTACGTGGCTTCCGAGTACTTCCTTTAATGCTCCCTGAAGCAGATGTGTTGCACTGTGATTCTTGCATGAATCGGCTCTCTTTGCGGCATTTACAGAAAGTGTTACTTTATCGCCTTTCTTTAACATGCCCTTTGTCATCACACCGACATGTCCAATCTTGCCGCCCTTTAACTTAATGGTTGTTTCTACGGTAAATTCACCTTCCGGTCCTGTAATCACACCGCAGTCACCTTCCTGACCACCCATGGTTGCATAAAACACGGATTCATCTACGATAACGGTTCCTTTATCGCCTTCTGAAAGTGCTTCTGTAATCTCTGATTCCGTTGTCAGTACGGTAATCTCCGATTCATTCACCAGCTTATCATAACCTGTAAACTTACTTGTAACTGCCGGGTCGATTTCATCATAAACGGTTGCATCCGCACCCATGTAATTTGTGGTCTTTCTTGCCTTACGTGCCTTTTCCCGCTGTTCATTCATCGCTGCCGTAAAGCCTTCTTCATCAATTGTAATATTCTTTTCTTCAAGGATTTCCTTTGTTAAATCCATTGGGAAACCGTATGTGTCATACAGCTTAAATGCATCTGCGCCGCCGAGTACCTTTTTACCGCTCTTTTCAAGCTCCTGTTCCATATCGGCAAGAATGCTTAAGCCCTGGTCAATGGTCTTATTAAACTTATCTTCTTCTTCTGCGATAACTTTAATAATGAAATCTCTCTTTTCATCCAATTCAGGATATCCGTCCTTAGAACCTTCAATAACCGTTTCACAAAGCTTTGATAAGAACTTGCCTTCAATGCCAAGCAGTCTTCCGTGTCTTGCGGCACGTCTTAACAGTCTTCTAAGCACATAACCTCTGCCTTCGTTAGACGGCATAATTCCGTCGCTTACCATAAATGTAACTGAACGGATATGGTCTGTGATAACACGGATTGATACGTCCTGCTTTTCATCTTCGTGATACTTCACACCGGCCATTTCACAGACCTTGTTGCGCAGTGCCTGTAAAGTGTCCACATCGAAAATAGAATCAACATCCTGAACAACAACCGCAAGTCTTTCAAGACCCATACCGGTATCGATATTTTTCTGTTCCAGTTCTGAATAATTGCCCTTGCCGTCATTGTTAAACTGTGAAAATACGTTATTCCATACTTCCATGTAACGGTCGCAATCACAGCCTACCGTACAGCCCGGCTTGCCGCAGCCGTACTTTTCTCCGCGGTCATAATAAATTTCCGAACATGGTCCGCAAGGTCCTGCGCCGTGTTCCCAGAAATTGTCTTCCTTGCCAAAACGGAAAATACGTTCCGGTGCAATACCGATTTCTTTATTCCAAATGTCAAAGGCTTCATCGTCATCTAAATAAATAGACGGATACAGTCTATCCTTATCCAGTCCTACAACTTCTGTTAAAAATTCCCATGACCAGTGAATTGCCTCTCTCTTAAAATAATCACCAAAAGAAAAGTTACCGAGCATTTCAAAGAATGTACCATGTCTTGCTGTCTTTCCTACGTTTTCGATATCTCCGGTTCTGATACACTTCTGACAGGTTGTCACCCTTCTTCTCGGTGGAATCTCCTGTCCTGTGAAATATGGCTTTAACGGCGCCATACCGGAATTAATAATCAATAAACTGTTGTCATTGTGTGGAACAAGTGAAAAGCTTTTCATCTTTAAATGGCCCTTGCTCTCGAAAAAGTCAAGAAACATTCTTCTTAACTCGTTAACACCTCTGTACTGCACTTCTTTATCCTCCTAGATTTCCTTGTTTTTTGCCTCTTTTTTTGCGTCTGAACGTGTACGGAGCTTTCCTCCGATAACTACACCGCCTGCCAGCAATAACAGCATAATAATAAACTTCACTGCTTCGTAAATAACTTCACCTGCTAATCCTGTCATACCTGTACCTCCCTATCCAAACTGATATTATATTTTATCATATTTTTATTGTATTCTCAACCCATTTGATGCAAACAAATAACGGTACTTAAATTTTCCAGACACCATTTTCTATAAAATAACCTGCCTGACACTCTGCACCTTTGATAATAGATGCATCATAACCTATCATTTTAAGCAGCTTAATCGCGTTTCTTGTCGTCGCCGGTCCTTTAAACAGCTTAAAATTAAAGGAAACATCGCTGTCCGTGACTTCTTCCTGAAAATGATAATTATCATAACAGCCGCTTAAAATCGCGGTCAGTTCAATATCATGCGTTGCCGCAAAACACAATACATTCTTATCCTTTAAATATTTTAAAATCTCAGAAGATGCCGCGATACGCTCTACCGTATTGGTTCCGCGCAGCACCTCATCGACAAAGCAAAGCACCGGGCAGCCCGTCTGCTCTGCGGCGGTAAGAATCCTTTTAAGTGCTTTAATCTCCACAATATAGTAGCTGTTTTTGCCGCCTAAATCGTCCTTTAAAGACATTGAAGAATAGATTCTGAAATACGGTGCCTGATAATTTTTTGACACACTCGTAAAAATGGTCTGTGACAGCACCGCATTGACGGCTATCGTCCGTAAAAATGTGGATTTACCGGAAGCGTTGGAGCCTGTCAGCAGTACATTTTTTTCTGTATGCATGGAATTGGCAACCGGCTTTTCAATTAATGGGTGATACCCTTCCTCAATCACAAGCTTTCTTCTGCTGCCGGTTAAAAGCTGCGGCTTCGACCAGTACGGAAGCATCTGTCTGTATGATGCCACCGAAATACAGGCTTCCAGCAGTCCTAACGTATCAAACAGTTCATAGACCTCTGCCTGACAGTTTCCGATATGGCGTACCATGCTGTTAAATTTCATTAAATCCACATGGGTAAGCATACGCATATACTCCATTGCCATTTCAGACAGCGAGCCGTTGACATTACCGGATTCCAGCAGCCACGCATTTTTTGTGACCGACTGGAATTTTTTGCAGAGTTCCTCCAGCTTTTTGTTATATTCTTCCAGACCTGCGTTTTTTTGCTGTGCAATCGCCTGTGCCGCCGCTGTCATGCGTACAATCTGCGCAATGCAGACAAAGTAATGTTCAACCTTTGCCTTCATTTTATAATATGTCAGAATCGAAAATGTAACCGCCGCCACAATCAGTCCGATTCCGATAACCGGATTTACCGCAAAGCAGACCACAAAAGCTGCCGCCAACGCAATGAGCGCCGCAATATGCACACCGTTGCCGCCGGGTTCCATGCCAACCATCAGGCCGATATAGTCGCTAAGTGATAAATATTTCACAAAGCCAAGCTTTACAAATTCCTGCTGTAATGCAATCCGCTCTTTCTCATGTGCTGCAAAATACTCTGCCAGACTGTCAATTTCACGAAGCCTGTCCGGACTTTCCGCCGGTGTCCGCAAAAGCCTGTACAGATACTCTTGTCCTGCCGAAGAATTGGCAATATTCATCTGCTTAAAAATGTCGTCCATATTCAGGTCATTCCATGTAATATCGTCAATGCCTTCCCCGGACTGCTCTGCACACTCTCTGTAATAATGTGTCAGGCGCTCATATTCATCTTCCCCGTATCTGCGCCCAGACGGTTTCCCAAAGCTGCTTTTAAGCTGCTTTAAAACCTTTGCCCGGTGTTTTCTTTTACCGTCCGCGGAAACATAAACCGCAATCACGAGAAAACATACAATCAGCCAGAACGGCGCACTGTTTAAAAATGTCATACTCTGTCTTTCTTTCCTCCGCTTTTCGTTTTATGCTTCACATGCTGCTGCCGTATCCAGCGCCAGTGTCATCATCTCCTGAAATGAATTCTGCCGCTGCATTGCCGTCAGGCTTTCATGACGGTACAAATGGTCACTGATTGTCAGCAGGCAGAGTGCTTTTTTACCGCATCTTGCCGCATTCATATACAGTGCCGCCGCCTCCATGTCCACTGCCAGTACGTTCATCTTCTTCCAGCGGTCATTGACACTGTTGTCTTCATTATAAAAAATGTCCGAAGACACAATATTTCCAACCTTTAAGGAAAGATTTTTTTCTTGTGCAATGCGGTCTGTAATCTTTAACAGACCAAAATCCGCTGTCGGTGCAAATGTACCCGGCAGCCCATACTGGGAAGCATAATTAGAATCCGTACAGGTACCGATTGCCGCAACAATGTCCATCAATGCAATATCATCGGAGAGCGCCCCGGCAGAACCGATACGGATAATCCGCTCTACATCGTATTTTGTATACAATTCATAGCTGTAAATGCCCATGGACGGCATTCCCATACCGCTTCCCATGACAGAAACTTCCCTGCTTTGATACATTCCGGTATAGCCGTACATATTGCGCACTTCGTTAAACTGCTGTACCTCTGTGAGAAAATTCTCTGCAATATACTTTGCACGCAACGGATCTCCCGGCATCAGCACCGTCTTTGCAATCTGTCCCTTTTCTGCCTGATTATGTGGTGTTGCCATATGCTCTCTCCTTTCTGCCGTACAGTCCGTTCTTTATTTACCCGGATACTTAATCACTGCATCCACATCGTAATCTTTTAAACGTTCTCTGCCCTTTAAGCCTTCCAGCTCCATAAGAAATACAACCTTTACAACCTCACCGCCCAGACGCTCAATCATATGAATGGCAGCTTCTGTCGTTCCGCCGGTTGCAATTAAATCATCGACAATAACAACCTTCTGACCCGGCTGAATGGCATCCTTATGTATTTCAATTGTTGCCGTACCGTATTCAAGGGCATATTCTTCTGAAATGGTTTCGCACGGAAGCTTTCCCTTTTTTCTGACCGGTACAAAGCCCGTATGATTATTGTAAGCAATTGGCACACCAAAGATAAAACCTCTGGATTCCGGTCCGACTACCACATCAAAATCTACGTCTTTTAATAAATTCTGTATGCCGTCAATTGCAAGCTTTAATCCTTCCGGATCCTGAATCACGCTTGTAATATCTCTGAAAATAATTCCCTTTTCCGGGAAATCCGGAATACTGCGTACATAATCTTCTACTTTTTTCATGTTGTTCTCCATTCCGCCGCATTGCAGCATATATTTCTTGAATTCGTTTTTTCAATACAGAAGTGTTATACCACGGCATATCAGATAATGCCGTGATACAACACTCTTTCATTAGTATACCACAGTTTTTTTACATTATAAAGCATTTTTGCATACAGCCTGATTTATACAATCAGGCAGACCAGTCCCGAATTTTCATTCATGACTTTTTCCAATGTAGAAGAAATCTTTTCCATGCTTTCCGGTGTCATGTTGTGTGTTTTTTCATAAATGCCGTCATCTACAATCTGTTCAATCGTCTTTCCGAAAATATTTGTTTCCCAGATTCCCTGCGCATTGTCCCCGGCATTTTCTTTTATGTATGCAATCAGGTCATCTGCCTGGTTTTTCGTACCGACAATCGGTGCAATTTCCACACTGATGTTCGTCTTGATCATATTGACGGACGGCACCTGCGCTTTGATTTTTACACCGTATTTTGTGCCGTTTTTAATCACCTCCGGCTCATCTAACACAATTTCTTCCCGCACCGGTGTTACAACCCCGAAGCCGCTTGCAGACACTTCTGATAAAGCATTTCCCACACTGTCAAATTCTTTTTTCTTTGCGGAAAGCTCCCGGATCATGTGAATCAGCTCATATTCATTGTGGATTGCCGTGCCTGTCAATTCACTTAAAATGTCATAATAAACCTGCGGCTTCATCTGCACTTCCAGCCGCACCCTGCCATCCGACATCTGGATATCGGATACGGTAATGCCGCTTAGCGATTCTCCCGTTACCTGCACAAAATTTTTCTTCACATCGCGGATTTTTCCAACCGGTTCTAACACTTCCGCAGCCTTTGCAATCAGCTCTGCTTTCAGCCAGTGGTCCTCCGGCAGCATTTCCATCCACTGCGGCGTGTAAAAATCCAGCTCCGTCACCGGAAATTCAAGCAGTACATTTTCAAGAATCGCAGTGATATCTTCTTTTTTTAACTGGTCGCAGTTGACCGGCAGCACGGTTACGCCGTATTTCTGCGTGAGTTCTTCCGCAAGCTGTCCGGTTTCCTTAGAATACGGCTTTACACTATTTAACAGCACCAGAAACGGCTTTTTAATGGCACTTAATTCCTGAATAGTGCGTTCCTCCGCCGGAACGTAATTTTGTCTTGGAATCTCTGAAAATGAACCGTCTGTGGTTACGACAATACCTATCGTTGAATGTTCCGCAATCACCTTTTTCGTACCGATTTCCGCCGCCTTGGTAAACGGGATTTCCGTCTGCGACCACGGTGTTTTTACCATGCGCTCCTTTTCATTTTCAACGTGACCGGACGCGCCTTCCACCATAAAACCGACACAGTCAATCAGACGCACCTTGACGCCCACATCTTCCATTGGATAAATGAGTGCCGCCTCACTTGGAATAAACTTCGGCTCGGTCGTCATAATTGTTGTTCCCGCGGCGCTCTGCGGCAGTTCGTCCTTTGCCCGCGCACGTACATGTTCATTTTCCATCTGCGGCAGTACGCACAAGTCCATAAATCTTTTAATAAAAGTTGATTTACCGGTTCTGACCGGTCCTACCACCCCGATGTATATTTCTCCGTTTGTTCTGGCTTTCATATCCTTGTATAACGAAAATTCCTGATTACTGTCCATAAAAACAAAAACACTCCTTCCATATTTACTTCATGTATATGGAAGAAGTGTTTTATTTATGCAGTGATTATTAAGATACTTTTGCCCGGTTCTTACATCATAATGTCCTTGACGACTTCAGAAGCGATCAGCAGTCCTGCCGAAGCCGGAACAAATGCAGTACTGCCGGGAATACATCTTCTGGCATTATTCTCAAGCGGCGCCGATACCTTGACTGGCTGCTCCTTGGAATAAATCACTTTCAGTTTCTTTACGCCGCGCCTTTTTAATTCATAACGCATGACTTTTGCAAGCGGACAGACCGAAGTCTTAAAAATATCCGAAACCTCGAGCAGCTCCGGGTGATGTTTATTGCCGGTTCCCATGCTCGCTATAATCGGTGTTCCTGCTTTCTGCGCTTCAAGCACCAGATCAATCTTGGCAGCAACTGTATCAATACAGTCGATAACATAATCATATGATGCAAAATCATAGTCATCGTGATTTTCCGGCAGATAAAAGGACCGGTGCAGTTCCAGATTAATCTCCGGGTTGATATCTAAAAGCCGTTCCTTCATTACTTCCACTTTCGGTCTGCCGACCGTACTGTGCAGTGCGATAATCTGACGGTTGATATTGGAAACACTTACACAGTCGTTATCTGTAAGCACCATGTTTCCGACACCGCTGCGTGCAAGTGCTTCTGCCACGTAGCCGCCGACTCCGCCGACTCCGAACAGTGCCACCTTTGCATTTTTTAATTTTTCCATGCCCTCACTGCCAAACAGCAGTTCTGTGCGCATTAATTCTTCCTTCATCTGTCCACCTGATTTTCTCTTCTAATCCTTATCCTTCTTTTTTCGCAGCATTCTGCGTGCGGCAGTTTCTGATACAATCTTCCACTGTGCCGCATTTACTCGTCAAATTCCGCCAGTACGTAGTATCCACGGCTGGTTTCGCCGACTTCTTTTACAATGCCTTTTCTGGATTTTAAACGCTCCGGTGTCGAGTAGTTTCCCGACATTGCAACCGCAGGTTCTATCGTGTAGTAAAAGCTGCTTGGCAGTTTCCCTTCGGTAATTTCCACTTCCTGTCCCGGTTCTACCAGTCCGGGTCTGCTCATTGTAAATTCCATTGTCCGCATTTTATAGCACTCCTTATACTTGTGACACTTCCATCATAAATTAATATTTTCCAGACATTCCTTTGTATATTCTTCCACTTTTGTCTTCAGATAAACATTTTCTTCCGACGAAAGCAGTTCATCTTTTGCAAGTACAGCGCCTGCCGCATCTGCTGCTTCCTTTAACACTTTGGAATCTGAGAAAATATCACCGATTTTAAAACGCAAATCCCCGCTCTGGCGCACGCCGAAAAAATCTCCCGGTCCACGCTGTTTTAAATCCTCCTCTGCAATTTTAAATCCGTCATTCGTCTGATTTAAAATGCCTAAGCGGTCCTTTGCCTTGGCTGTGTCCGAACCGGACACAAAGATACAATACGACTGATATTTTCCGCGCCCCACACGTCCCCTCAGCTGGTGAAGCTGTGCAAGCCCGAAACGGTCTGCATTTTCCACCATCATTACCGTGGCATTCGGAACGTTGACACCGACTTCGATAACGGTTGTCGATACCAGTACATCTGTTTCCCGCGCCGCAAAGCGCGCCATAATTTCTTCTTTTTGATTTGCTTTCATCTTTCCGTGCAAATATTCCACACGGATTTGCGGAGGCAGTGCCGCTTTAAGCTTTTCGGCATATTCTACGACATTTTCAGCATCGACATTTTCGCTTTCCTCCACCATCGGACAGATAACATATGCCTGTCTGCCTTTTTTGACCTGACCCGCTATAAACTTATACGCATTTTCCCGGTAGTTGGTTCCCACAACACAATTTTTTATTGGAAGACGTTCTGCCGGTAGTGTATCAATAATAGAAATATCCAAGTCACCGTATACTATAATTGCCAGTGTTCTCGGAATCGGGGTTGCACTCATAACCAGTACGTGCGGATTGTCCCCTTTCATAGAAAGCGCCCGCCGCTGATTGACCCCGAAGCGGTGCTGTTCGTCCGTAATTACCAGTGCAAGCTTGTCATAAACGGCTTTTTCCTGAATCACGGCGTGCGTGCCGACCACAATATCCGCCTCATGCGTGCGAATCTGCTCATAAACCGCTCTTTTCTGCGCCGCCGTCATCGAACCCATTAAAAGCACAACCTTTAACGGAATCTGATGTTTTTCAAACATCGAACAGATCGACTCGTACTGCTGTTTTGCAAGCACCTCTGTCGGCACCATCATTGCCCCCTGATACCCTGCAAACGCGGTATTCATCAATGCCAACACTGCAATAATCGTCTTTCCGGAACCAACATCGCCCTGAATCAACCGGCTCATTAACGCACTGCCGGACATGTTTTCTTTGATTTCTTCCCATGTCTTTTTCTGTGCATCCGTCAGTTCAAACTCCAGTTCAGAAATGAATTTATCGGTACGCGCATCATTTAAAATACGGTACTCATTCAGCCTGTGTGTATTTTTTTCTTTCATATTGCGCACTGCCAGCACAAACAGAAAAAATTCTTCAAATGCCAGTCTTTTTCTGGACTGTAAATAATCCTCCTGCGACTGCGGAAAATGTATCCGCTGTACGGCAAAATTGTGTTCCGCAAGCTGATACGCACTGCGGATATCTACCGGTATATATTCTTTTTCCAGACACGTATCGTACTTTTCCAATGCCTGTTTTACTGCTTTGGCGACCGTTTTATTGGACAGCCCCTTTGTCAGCGGATATATGGGCTGCATACTTCCCTGTAACTGTGCATATGCCGCCATTGTATACATCTGTGGCTGTTCTAAAACAAAGCTTCCCTTTTTCTTTGCAAGCTGACCGCGGAAGACATAATGTGCTCCCGGCTTTAAACTGCTGCGCAGAAACGGCATGTTAAACCATGTGCATTTCAGGGATGTTCCCTGTTCATCCCGCACAACTGTCGATAATACTTTCATTCTCGGTGTGGAATACTGTTCCACATTTCTTGCCACAACGGCTTCAATGCTCACGATTTCTGATGCATGTTCTTCCACTGCTTCCTGTACAAAAACAGGCTTTTCATATACATCGTAAGCCCGTGGGTATAACCCTACAAGGTCTTTTACAGTGTATACGGAAAGCCTGCTAAGTAGCGCAGCAGTTTTTTCTCCAATTCCTTTAAGCTGCTGTATATTCATAACTTATGCCATCATTGAGCCAAGAACCTGATTGACAAGTTTACCGTCTGCCTTGCCTTTGACCTTTGGCATTAACACTTTCATAATTTTACCTTTATCCTGTGCTGTCGGTGTTTCGATAGAAAGTTCTTTTAATGTTTCTTCAATCACTGCTTTGATTTCAGATTCATCCATCATCTTCGGTGCATATTCCTCTAATACACTGATTGAGAAATTACACTCGTCAATAATGTCCTGTCGGTCTGCCGGAGTAAGGGAAAGTGTTTCTTTTAACTGCTTAATCTGCTTTAAAATAACCTGATTTCCTTCTTCATCAGTCAGCGGTGTGCGGTTGTTAATTTCTACATTCTTTAATTCCGCAAGCAGTAAGGAAAGAACATCTTTTCTGGCCTTATCCTTCGCCTTCATCGCCTTAACCATCTCGCCTCTGATTTCATCAATCTTACTCATCTTATCCTTCTTTCCGCAGGCATTCCAATGCCGGAGGAACGCGGACTGAATTTATTCAGTCCTGCGATAAATAACATTTTACGCTGCCTGCGGCGTAAAATGTTATGTGAACAAGCTGTAATAGATGACTTGTTCACATTTTATTCTACTGAAACAATGTAATAATAAATCGGCTGTCCGCCCATCTGAAGCTCTACATCAATATCCGGATATTTTTCTTCAACCTTTGCTGCGGCATTTTCTGCATCTTCTTCTGAAATATCACTGCCGTAATACAGGGTAATAAGTTCTGCATCTTCATTCATCATTGCATCAACAAGTTCTAACAGCGTCTGGTCAATGCTCTTGCCGACTGCCGCAAGTCCGCTGTCTGAAAGTCCCATAATATCGTCTTTGTGAATTTCTTTTCCGTCAATTGACGTATCACGAACTGCATAAGTAAGCTGTCCTGTTGCCACTGTTGAAAGTGCTTCTGTCATCGTGTCTGCATTTTCCTGTGCATTTCTTGAAGCTTCAAAGTTAATCATCGCTGTAATACCCTGCGGAACTGTCTTTGTCGGAATTACAATCAGCTTTTTGCCTTCTACAAGCTCTGCTGCCTGCTCCGCGGCAAGAATAATGTTCTTATTATTCGGAAGAACAAAAACAGTATCTGCATTAATGCGGTCAGCAGCATTTAAAATATCCTCTGTACTCGGATTCATGGTCTGTCCGCCTTCAATCACTTCGTCAACACCCAGTTCCTTAAAGATTTCAGAAAGTCCTTCGCCTGCGGAAATCGTTACAAAACCAAAATCCTTATGTGGTGCTTTTTCTTCCTTCTTTTCTGTTTCTTCCTTAGCAGCTGCTTCCATCTCTGACTGCTGGATAACCTTCTGGTTGTGTTCCTCACGCATATTATCAACCTTCATCTTTGTCAGCTGTCCGTATTCTAATGCCTTTTCAAATGCCTGACCCGGATGATTGGTATGCACATGAACCTTTACAATGTCATCTAATGCAACACACACAATGGAATCACCGATAGAAGATAAAAATGCCTTAAAGGATTCTTCTGTCTTTTCATCAAATTCTTTATCGAGCATAATAATAAATTCCGTACAGTAACCGAATTTAATATCTACATTTTCAATGGCAGCTCCCGTATTCTTTCCTGTTGCTGCAATTTTTGCTTTAGATACGCCTTCAATCTTAAAGTCTGTGACTTTACCTGTTAAAGCATCATACATACCTCTTAATACAACAACCAGACCCTGTCCGCCGGAATCCACAACACCGGCTTCCTTTAAAACAGGGAGCATTTCAGGCGTCTTTGACAAGACAAGCTCTGCATGTTCAATAATCTTTAACAGTGCTTCTTCGATGTCTTCTGTTTCCTCTGCAACTTCTGCCGCCTTATCAGATACACCCTTTGCAACGGTAAGAATTGTTCCTTCCTTCGGCTTCATAACGGCCTTGTATGCTGTTTCTGTTGCTCTCTGTGTTGCTCTTGCAATGTCTTCTACGGTTAAACTGTCAATCCCGGACATTTCCTTTGTAAATCCTCTGAACAGCTGTGAAAGAATAACACCTGAATTACCTCTTGCACCTCTTAATGAACCGGTCGCAATTGCTTTTGCCAGCGTTTCCATATCCGGTACTGCAAGCGCACCGACTTCTTTTGCCGCAGACATAATTGTCAGTGTCATATTGGTTCCCGTATCGCCGTCCGGCACCGGGAATACATTCAAGTCATTAATCCACTCTTTTTTTGCTTCAAGGTTTTTTGCTCCTGCAAGGAACATCTTTTGCAAAAGTGCTGCATCTATTGTATTTGTAGCCACAATTTTCCTCCATTCCGCCATATACGGCATCTTCCATTAATCTATTACACGAACACCTTCTACAAATATATTAATCTTCTTAATATCAAGACCTGTAAATTCATGTACCTTGTACTTTACATTTTCAATCAGATTCTCTGCAACGGTTGAAATGCCGACACCATAAGAAACAATAACATGAAAATCAATTGTAATCATATTGTCTTCATCAATCTCTACGTGAATTCCTCTTGTAAGGCTGTCGCCCTTTAAAAGCTTTACAAGGCCGTCCTTCATGCTGACAGCTGCCATGCCCACAATACCAAAACACTCTACGGCTGTAGAACCGGCATATCTTGCAATAACTTCTGATTCGATGGTAATCGTACCTAACTGTCCTTCGATATGACCTCTCATCTATATACCTCCATTCACGGATACTATCTATCCTATCTAATAATAGATATTATACCTATTCATGATACAAATGTCAAAACAAAGAAGGTGAATCATCTAAAAAGACAATCCACCTTCCCACTGATATAAATTTTCGAAAATTAACAGCAGTTCTTATGCGCGTTCTACTTTACCGGAACGTAAGCATGAAGTACATACATACATCTTCTGAGATGCACCGTTGACCTTAACCTTTACTGACTTAACGTTAGCATTCCATTTCTTATTTGATCTTCTATGAGAATGGCTCACAGCGTTACCAAAGTGAGCAGCTTTTTCACAAATTGCACATTTTGCCATCTTAAATACACCTCCTTAATGGTATTGGGTATTATTTACCCACAACAGAAAATATTGTAGCAGATATTAAATTATTTTGCAAGCATTATTTCAACATTTTTTTCATTTTAATGACAAAACAAATTATATCCCAATATCATCAGCACAATAATCACGAAAATACACAGACAGATATTTTCAGTAAAAAACAGTGCAATCATCATTCCTACTGCAATCCAGAACAGTATAAATCCACACATTCTTGTCATAGCGAACCGTCTTTATATTCTGTCTTATCAATAGTATATGCTGCACCGCCGCGTGTTATTCCTCTGTTACATCGTGAATTGCATTTTCAACTTCTTCATCGTACTCTTTTGTCTTATTTCCGCTTGTAAAACGGTCAATCACGTCCGGCACCATGTCTAAAATCTTTGTCACCGTATCCTGATTTTTAATATTGACAAGCTTTGTTGTCCCATTCTGAATAACTAAAACCGCACTTGGCGAAACCTTTCCTGTCATTACGCCGCCCGCATTGTTTTTCTTTTCGCCCGCAAATGCACCTGCACCCACACCAAACGATACATCAACCAGCGGAAGAATAATGGTGTCATTGACTGTCACTGCATCTCCCACAACCGTTTTTGCGGAAACAAATGAATCCATCCCTTTAAAAAGAGAGGCTACCGTTGTATCAAAATTATTCTTATTTTCTGCCATAACTCCTCCATTCTGCCGTCTTAACGGCTGCTTTTCTTTAACAGTTTTTTCTGTACAAGGCGGTTAAAATAAACTTTCCCTGCAATCATTAAAATCCCCGCCAGCCGGATTTTCCCTTTTATCATGCCTTCGCCCTCAAAAACGGATTCTTCAAAATCGGGAATCAGTTCGATGTCCAGTCCCAAAAGTCCGTAAAGGACCGCAAGCCGTACTGCAAGCCAGCCTGTCGTTTCACTGTCTTCAAATCCGTACCGGACACGGAGTCGGTATTTTTTCGGACGGGATTTTTGTAAAAGCCGTTTCAACTGCTCCCATAGAAAATGAACCAGCTCGCGGTTTTCTTCATCCTGCAGCATTTCCGAAAAATGGGTTGTTTTTTCCTGCACGGTCTCCTTTAGCGAAACACTCTTATCAAAAATACCGCAGATTGTCTGCGCAATCCTGATAAAAAATGCTTTTATCCGCCGGCAGACCTGTTTTATGCGCTCTCCGAAACACTTAAACTTTTCCGCTAAAGACGGCTTTTTGCGGAAAGCACACGGATTTTCTTCCGCCGTCTGCTCTGCCTCAGTTTCGCTCCCGGTTTCCTGCGGTGGTTCCTGTTCTATCCGTTTCCGGACTTCCTGCGCCTGTACGCCGCTTTTCTGTGGCTGTTCGTCAAAAACCGTGCGTTCCCCGGCTTTCTGCTTCTTTTTTGAAGCTTTTTCTTTTTGTTCTTTTATTTCCGGCTCTATCGGTCTTTCCGAATCATACAGTGGAAAGAAAAGAACCTGCGCCCGCATTTTAAAGCCTTCGTTATATTCCATAAAAAAACGGAACAGATGCAAAAGCCATGTAACCCGTACATGAAGCACCGGCTTTTTGCCGCTGTTTTTATCATATTGTGCATCTGCCGCATAGCGCACCGGCACAAACAGCACCGCCGCTGCTGCCGCAAGAACAATTCCCAGTAAGACTGCAAGGATAATCCCTGCTATTTTTAAAACCAATAGCAAACCATGAAGCATTGTTGTTTTCCTCCCACAGTCTAGCGGATGCGGTTTCTTCCGAACTTTAAATAACCCGGAATATCAAACGCCCCCGTCTGCTGATAAACATCATCAATAATGGCTGTGATAACCTCAAGCCCCTCGGCATAGCCTTTCGCCAGACCGACAACATAGATTTCTCTGGCATGAATCCCCTTTTGTTTCTTAAAATAAGGCTGCTTTAAGACATTTGCCGAAAACATATCCAGCAGATTATCCGGGTTGTCCGAAAGTGTAATCAGATACGTATCCAGTTGAAAACGCCCGCGGCGGATTCTGCCAAACATCTTATATTTTGCCTGCTTTGCACCCTCGCCAAGATAGAGGTTCCGATACCATTTCATTTACTCATCACCCACGCATTATCATTTTCATTACTTCAATTACTGCCATCTTTTCTGCCGCATCATTGCACTGCTCCAGCGACAGATTAATATATTCGCAGATTTCGTCAGTATTGTTAAAAAATACAGGCAGCTGTGAAAGTACTGCCGACATCACGGCACGTCTTACAATCTGCGGCATATCCGTAAAGCTTTCCTTTAGCTGGGCAATAATGTTTTCACAGGTTTCGTCTGCGTAAGAATTATCCGGTACATTTAACTTTTCCGGGTCTTTTATAAGACTTACAAAGTCACTGCCGGACTGTAATTTCATCACATCAGCCAGTGCTGCATAGCAGTCCTGTAATCCTTCTTCTTCTAATTCCTTTGGCATATTTTCCAGTGCCGTTTCCACTGCAAAGTCACTCTTAGAAAGAATCATAAGGATTCTTTCCTGCTTTCCTTCAAAATATTCAAACTTGCCGAGAACTTCATCTGAAAGCAGTGTTTTTCCGTCAAATGCCTGACGCACACCGGTAATAATCTGCTTTGCAACCGTCACTTCCCCGATATCGGAAAGTGTCTGCTTTTCTGTTAAAATAATGGTGTACAAATCATTGACCACCTGTGTAAGCAGTACAAATAAATCCGCGCAGTCTAACATCTTTTCTGTCGCAATTGTAAGCACATTTTTAAGGCGGGTATATTCTTCCTCTGTCAGTTCTGCATAATCTGCATTGGCAAGCGTTCTGTAACTGTCATACACTTCAGGAAAAAGTGTTTCAAAACCCTTGACTTCCTGTAACATCGCCGTTGTGCGCAGTGCATAGGCAAAATCATCGATCGTGCCTTTCTGTGCGCCGTGGTATAACGTAAATGCTTCTCTTAAATATTCAAAGAACTTGTTCCGTGAAAGACGCATCGGCAGCTGTCCCACAACTTCTGAAATCTTACTGTTAATGACAACATTATCTTTATCTGCAAGAATATAATGCATCAAATCATTGGTCAGATACATCCCGTAATATTCTTCATCTGCCACCTGACCACTGAAACGGTGTTCCACGCGGTTTAATACATATTCATAAATCCGCAGGCAGTCTACATACTGTGTTACAACCTCCATAGTTTCAATCAGACGGTTTCTGACTGTTTCAACTTCTGTCACATCTTCTGCCTGTCCGGAAAGCAGCTTGTCAATCACACCGTTTGTCGTAGCAAGCAGTTCTTCAAATACCGGATTGACTGTCGCATTTTCCTGACGCATATCATAAACGGTATAATAATTCATGGACAGCTTCATGTATGCAAGTCCTGTATACATAGAAGCCATCCCTGTTGCATATTTTAAAAGATTTCCTTTTAAATTCTTCTGCTTTGAAATCTCCTGCGCAACATAATATAAGTCTTTCATAATAATTCTTATTTCTCCTTCGGCTTATTTTAAATTCAGCTTATCGAGGATATTACAAAAATCAAATGTTGCAAAATAATCCTTTGGTGTTTCTGCACGGCGGATCATTTCCACACTGCCATCTTCCTTTAATAACAGTTCTGATGAACGCAGCTTTCCGTTGTAATTGTATCCCATTGAAAAGCCATGTGCGCCTGTATCATGAATAATCAGATAATCACCCATGTCAATCTTTGGCAGCTTTCTGTCAATTGCAAATTTGTCATTATTTTCACAAAGAGAGCCTGTAATATCGTATACATGGTCGCAAGGTGCATCTTCTTTTCCCGCTACCGTAATATGATGGTATGCACCGTACATTGCCGGACGCATAAGGTTTACCGCACACGCATCGACACCGATGTATTCCTTGTGTGTATGCTTTTCATGAATTGCTTTTGTAACAAGGCAGCCGTAAGGTGCAAGCATGAAACGTCCGAGTTCCGTATAAATTGCAACATCGCCCATGCCATTTGGTGTCAACACTTCATCATAAACCTTGTGAACGCCTTCACCGATAACAGCAATATCATTTTCTTCCTGATCCGGCTTGTATGCAATGCCGATACCGCCTGAAAGGTTGATGAACCGGATATCTACGCCGGTCTTTTCCTTTAATTCAACTGCCAGTTCAAATAAAATCTTTGCCAGTGCAGGATAATACTCGTTAGAAACTGTATTGCTTGCAAGGAAAGAATGAATACCAAAGTGCTTTACGCCCTTTGACTTTAAAATCTTAAATGCTTCGATAATCTGGTCATGTGTCATACCGTATTTTGCATCACCCGGATTGTCCATAATTGATGTTCCGAGTTTGAAATATCCGCCCGGATTATAACGGCAGCTCATGGTTTCCGGGAATTTGCCGTCTAAAATCTTATCTAAGAAATCAATATGTGTAATATCATCTAAATTGATCATAGCACCAATTTTTGCTGCATAAGCAAATTCTTCTGCCGGTGTATCGTTGGATGAAAACATAATTTCTTCCGGTTTAAAATCGAGTGCATGGCTCATCATCAGTTCTGTCATTGAAGAACAATCCGTACCACAGCCGTATTCCTTTAAAATATTTAAAATGAACGGATTCGGGGTTGCTTTTACCGCAAAATATTCACGATAGCCTTTATTCCATGAAAATGCTTTCTTTAAACGTTCTGCATTTGCACGAATCCCTTTTTCATCATACAGATGGTATGGTGTCGGATAAGTCTTATTAATTTCTTTTAACTGTTCTAATGTTACAAATGTTTTTTTCTGACTCATAGTTCTCCTCATTTCCGCATATTTTCCTGATGCTTTATTGATTGCACATGCGAAGCGTACCATAACCGGGGAATTTAAAACCCCGACATTACTATATACGTATCCCACTATCTAAAAATCATATCTTACCGCAACGCATTTGTCAAATAAAAAGCACTTTAATTTACTAAAGAATCCGCAAATCTCCGATAACGAAAAAAGACTGCGGCAAATGCCGCAGCCTTGTCTTATGTACTTATCTTTCCAATTGGATACATCCTTTAAAGGAAGTTGGGTCTACCTTCACACCCTTTTTGTATACCGCACTTTTTAAATTCACGCAATTAATAAATGCTTCCTGTCCGATTTCTTCCAGTGAATCCGGGAAAATCACTTCTTCCAGATTGTTGCAGTTTTCAAATGCATTGTTGCCGATTTTCTTAACACCTTCCGGCAGTTCAATCTTAACAACATCACTTCTGTTTGAAAAAATGTCTTCTGAAATATATGAAAAATCACTCATATCAATCTCTTTTAATGTACGGTTGTACAGTGTTACCTTTATTCTTCCTCTTTTCATCTCTTGCACCTCTATTTTCTTTCTATATAATAAACGTGATTAAATCTGTGTAATTCCCGAATAATCCTGTCCGGAAATTACAGATATCACACTGTTGTAAGCAGCTTCGTATGCCTGTGCCGCTGTCTGATAGCCTGCCTGTACCACAGGAATCTGCGCAGCCGCCATATACTGCTGTGTCACCGGCGCACTGTAATACACTTCTTCTTCATCCTGTGATGTGCCGTATACCGGTGTCGGCTCTGCGCCGTCTACCGTTGTAGAATCATTGTCCAATGCTCCACCGAGAATATCATTAATCTTGCGGATATAATTTTCCGTTTCGGAATACGGAGGAACACCTCCGTACTTACGTACCGCTCCGCTTCCCGCATTATACGCTGCCAGCGCAAGTGTCACATCGCCGTTATAATCCGCTAAAAGATAGCCGAGCATCTTGGCACCGCCCGTAATATTCTGTCTGGCATCATACGGGTCTTCTACTCCCAGTGATTCTGCTGTTGCCGGCATCAGCTGCATAATACCCATCGCACCTGCACTTGATACCGCCTGTGAATCAAATCCCGACTCTGCCTGTGCCACTGCCTTTAACAGATTCACATTAACACCGTATTCTTTTGAAACTTCTTCAAATATCGTATCTAAATCTTCATCACCTGTAGATATATCCGAATATACCGAATCAAAACTGTCTGTATCCTGCGGTATCACACAGCTTGGAATATCCATAAGATATTTTGCCGTTTCTGCCGCTCCAATCTGACTGACTGTACTCATGTTTTTTCTCCCATTACCATATTTTTTCTTTTCTCATCTGTATATACTTTCCATAAGCCCTTTCTAAAATCTGTTTTTCATTCGGAAACTTTAACAAATGATACGCTTCATGAAATTTATAAAATCCCGCATCTTCAAAAAATTCTTCCCGCTGCGGTTTGGTATCATAACTGTCTGCCTCGCACAGATACCAGTGTACTGTTTTATTGACCACATCATCAGAAACATTAAATGTATATCCGGTATCTGCAAGGTACGCCCTGATTCTGACATTGGCGCCGCTTTCTTCTCTGACTTCCCGGATGGCGGTATCTTCATGTGCCTCTCCCGGCTCAACCGTCCCTTTGGGAAGCACCCAGCCTTTATACTTATTTCTGTAATTCTTGTATAAAACAAGTATTTTGCCTCTAAATATCACCACACCACCACAGCTTGTTGCTTCTTTCATTGCAATTCCTCCTGTACATATGGGTGTGTTCTCAATTACTTTCATTATAACATTGCAGGCAGACAATAGCAACCGCAAATCCTGTCATTTGTATTTCTAATTAAAATACGCGTCTAAGACTTCCTTTGCCACATAAGATGCATTTCTGACACCGGTGTAGCCGCCCTCTAAAATAACACAGATAGCAACTTCCGGATCATCATACGGGGCAAATCCGACAAACCACGAATGGACATTGTCAGAGCTGTCATACTGCGCCGAACCGGTTTTTCCGGCAGCTTTGTAAGAAGCATTTTTTAAGGCATAGCCTGTTCCCTGTGTCACAACTGCACGCATATACTGTGTCAGCTGTTCTGCTTCATCTGCCGTTGCAACCGTTGCCAGTGCTGTCGGTGTGGTCTGCTCTACAATTATCTTATCTGCCGTCTGCACATGGTCCACCAGATATGGTGTCATCATCACACCGTCATTGGCAATTGCTGCCGTAATCATCAGATTGTGAATCGGTGTCATCATAGTCTTACCCTGTCCGATTGCTGTTTCCTGTGCTTCACTGATTCCTGAGGAATCATCCAGCGTGAAACTGCTGCTGTTATACTCAATTCCGATTGGCAGATTGGAATTAAACATCAGCGTGCTGCACAGATTTTTAAATGCAGAACGGTTTAACTGTGTACCAATTGTAGAAAACGCAGAGTTACATGAATTGGCAAATGCCGTTTCTAAATCCTCTGTGCCATGTGCTTTATTATCAAAACACGGAATACTTGTTCCTCCCTGAATATAGGCACTTCCCGTACAATGATAAGAATACGAATCCGCATCATACTCCCGGATATATTCCAGTGCCGTAATAATCTTAAAGGTAGATCCCGGCGGATATAAGCCCTGTGTCGCACGGTTTAACAATACAGAATCCGCACTGTCATACGTCAGCCACTCTGAATAATCCGTGGATGCATCATTCGGATCATAATCCGGTTTGGAAACCATCGCTAAAATCTTACCTGTGGACGGCTCCATCACAATCACCGCACCCTTGTTACTTCCGATAGCTTTATAAGCAGCTTCCTGTAAATCAACATCCAGTGTCGTCACGCTCGTATTGCCCATTGCTTTTTGTCCGGTGGCATCACTAGCAAGCTGTTTTAACACATTGCCGTCCTCTGAGAGCAGATGATAGTTTTCCTCACCTTCTATGCCGCTTTTTGCCGAACTTAAACCAACTACATGGCAGAAGACTTTTCCAAACGGATAGCTTCTGGTTTCATTGCCATCCTCATCCGTTTCCGTTGTTGCAAGAATTGAACCGTCCGCCGCCAGAATATCGCCGCGCACGACCTTCGTTTCCTGATTATCCACTCTCTTATTATATGGACTGTTAATAATATCCGGGGCTTCTGTCACGTTAAACCACACCAGATAGCCCATCATAAAAAGAAACAGTCCCGCAAATACAAAAGATATAATATTGGTTTCACGGTTTCTGAGTCCGCTATTCTTCTTCGTCTCCAGAATATCCGTTTCCCTTTTCTTTGATTTTCTTTTTTTCTGTTTTTCCTTTTCCATGTTCTGCCTCGCCTTCGTCCTGTCGCATGTTGTACATGCCGTTAATCAGTGCAAACATCACCAATGAGCTGATGATGGAACTGCCGCCATAGCTGACAAACGGAAGGGTTACTCCCGTCATCGGAATCATTTTAATCGCACCGCCGACTGTTAAAAATACCTGAAAACCGTATGTAACGCCAAGTCCGACAGCTACCAGTCTGTAAAAGAGTGTCTTACAGCGTGATGCAATATTCATCATCAGAATAAGATTATTTAAGCAAATCAAAAGAAGTGCTACCGTAAAGATAATACCAAACTCTTCCGTCAATGCCGAAAACATAAAGTCTTTTTCGGCAACCGGAATCTTATCCGGCATTCCCTGTCCCAGTCCGTATCCAAACCATGAACCCATACCAATGGCAAATAAAGACTGGCAGATCTGATATCCTGTCGTATCAATCGTACTCCACGGATCTAACCAGATGGTTACGCGGTTTTTGACATGGGAAAAGATATGATAAGCAAGTACTGCCGCCACACTGCCTGCACCCAGTCCCGCAAACAGATAGCTGACCTTTTTGGTTGCCGTAAACAGCATCAGCAGATACACTACAAAAAAGATCAGTGCCGCACCCAGGTCATTTGAAGCAACCAATACTAAAACGTGTGCCGCCGCCAGCACCGTCACCAGTACCGTCTGCTTAAATGTAATGGACTTATTAAACATCGATGCAACAAACAGCACATATAAAATCTTAACAAACTCACCCGGCTGGACGGAAACCGGTCCTAATGAAAGCACCAGATTCGCACCGAATACTTTTCCGCTAAACAGCACCAGTATCAGAAGCACCAGCCCGGAAATACCATAAAGCCAGCCGAAATTTCTGAAACTGCGTACTCTTTTTAACAGCCACGGAATAAAGAATGTCAGAATCGTTCCGGTTGCCGCAATTGCAAACTGCTTGATGCATTTATCAAAATCCAGTCTTGCAATCATAACAAATCCGATTGCCATCAGCATGCACATATTATTCACCAGCAGTCTGGATGCCTTCGGATACAGCACATCGTATATCATCACCACAACAAACAGATAAATAAACTGCACAAAATACAGCATGATATATTTCATATCCTCATCATTTAAAATGTATAAAATCAGATATCCAAGCAGATGAATAATAAACATTAATACATTCTGCGTAAAATATATTTTTCCTCTTTTCTGTTCATTCTGCATGACCGCACCCTGATAAGATGCCAGTGTATAAAATGCAATCAAAAACGCAAATATATATTTTGAAAGTTCAATAAAAATCTGCTGCATTACTCAACCCCCAGCTCAAAATGTCCTCTGCCTGTCTTTTCGCAGTTTTGTCTTCCTGTTAAAACTTTATCCGGCTCTGCCGTTTCCTCTATAAACTCATACCGTATACTGTCCGGCGCTGCTTTGTCAATCAGCGTTTCCGGTTTTGAGATATCCAATACGGTATCGTCATACAGAATACTATAACACAAATCACATACACTTTGCACCTGATATTGCTGCCGGTATCCTGTCATTGTCATTCTGCCATTTGCGCCGTCACATTTTCCGAGTGTTTTTTTCACACACTGTTCAGAAACCATTAACGGCAGATGTGTGTATACAATCAGTTCACGCGGTAGTACCGCATTTTTGGTCTGTGCCAGTTCCTGCGCTGTTAATTCAAGCGGCATGGTCGTGCGGATAATCCGCAAGTTTTTTTGTGTTCCTGTTGTTTTTAATAGGAACTGCTCCGCCCGCGTATTCCATGTATACAGATTCGCATCGGTAATCACGCGGATAACGGCTGACCGGCTTAGTTCTTTTAACAGTCCGAGCTGTTCCAGACTACGCACAAGAAAAGTATCCGCTCCGGCAGCAAGCCAGTTTTCCATCAGCTGTCTGCCCTTTTGACTGTCTTTTCCGCGTAAAATGTGTGGCAGTGCAAGCACCGGATTTTTCTGTGCCGCCTTACACTTTCCTACAGCTTCTGCCATCATCCGGCTGTCCTTTTCACGGATAAACAGTCTGAAATCGAAATAAATGTCGGTGATATCTGCCATCGGATAAACGCTTTCCGCCTGCCTTAACGTTGTTACAAGCACCGTTACCGGGCGTGTCTGTGACTGTTGTGCCGCCTGAATCTGCATATTTTCTACACTGCCTGCAACAGATGCGTCTTTTGTGTCCATGTATACTTGTGTGTCCTGTGACATGGCAATACGGTCTTCTACTGCGCCTTTTGGCAATTCACGGTAATACTGCCCTAAAATTTTCTTTTCCAATGCCTGTGCGCAGTTTCTTTTTAATTCTTTCAATGCCGATACGGGAACAAATAATTCTCCCTGTAAGTCTACCTTTACCGTTTCAGCTGCAAACGGCGTATCACCAAGTGCCGTCACTATCTCTGCCAGCCGTTCTTTTTTTGCCGGCTGTTTCTGTGCCGCCTGTGCCTCTGCACCGGTCTGTGTTACCGCTGCTCCGGTGCTTGTATCTGTAAAGGTCAGTTCCAGCGGTCTGTCACAAGCTGCCGTCAGATGGACGTCAATTTTCTTTTTCAGCGTCTGCCCTACATACTGCTTTTCCACAAACCGGGTCAGTTCACCGTTTTTCATACGATAAAGCACCCTGCCCTTTTCAAGCCGGTACTTTTTCGGCAGATTTACGGTAAAGCGGCTTCCCTTTGCATATGCACTGCCGCTTGAAAAGCTGTTTTCCTTATCAATTTCAAAAACATCCTGCGGATAAATTTGTTCCAGTGCTTCAAACAATACCCTGCCGCCTTCATTTTTAAGAACCTTTAATGCCTTTGTTCCCATATGATTCGGGCGCTTTAATGAAATCATTTCCCGTCCTTTTGTATTATTATAATATCCGGTTGTAAACGCACCGCGGTTGTACAAGTCCATCAAATCATTAATATCCGAATCTTCGACCTTAAACCCTTCTCTGCCATATTCCAGATAACGGTCAACATATTTTCTGTAAATGCCGGTTACGCCTGCCGCATAATTGACATTTTTCATTCTGCCTTCAATTTTCAAGGAATAAACGCCTGCCTCTATAATATCCGGCAGAACCGGCAGACCGCACATATCCTTTGGGCTTAACAGATATGCAGAACCGTTACTGTCTTTTTGTCTGTTTTCATCACCGCGCAGTCCCTTTCCCTTCGTCCGCGGCATGGCTGATGTCTGCGGTGTATACATCAGGCGGCATGGCTGTGCACATCTGCCGCGGTTGCCGCTTCGTCCACCCTGAAAACTACTCAGCAGACACTGTCCCGAATAACAGTAACAGAGTGCACCGTGGATAAAGCTTTCGATTTCAATATCACAGTTATCGTGAATTGCCTTGATTTCCGCAAGATTTAACTCTCTTGCCGTTACCACACGGCTTGCGCCCGCTTCTTTTAAAAGCTTTGCGCCTGCCGCACCTGTAACCGTCATCTGTGTACTCGCATGAATATGCAGTCCCGGAAATGCTTCTTTTATCGCTTCAAACGCACCGAAATCCTGCACGATAACCGCAGAAAGTCCCGCTTTGTAAAACGGCTCAAGATACGGCAGTAACCTGTCTTCCAGCTCCTGCTGTTTCATCAGGGTATTCACTGTAAGATAAATCTTTTTGTCATGTAAATGTGCATAATCTAATGCCCGCAGTAATTCTTCCTGACTTAAATTATTTGCATATGCTCTCGCACCAAACATTGCGCCGCCCAGATACACTGCATCTGCGCCCGCTGCAAAATCTGCCATTAAAATATCATATGACCCTGCCGGTGCCAGAATCTCCACCTTATTTTCTCTTAAACTCATCTGCTCCTGCCGCTTTTTGCGTTCCTTTCCGTTGCTGTCTTTCAAACACGTTGAACCTGCAATCCGGGGTCTGCGCCCAAAATCACAGGTTCATCTGCTTACTTTTTTAAATCTTCCAGTTCTGTTTCCAACCGGACTACATTCTTCTGGTACTTATTGATTTCTTCTTTTAATTCTTCAATCTGCTTGTTTGCCGTTTCTAACTGAATCTGTGCAGCAATCAGTTCATGTTTCAAATCGTACATTGCCGTATCTTTGTTCTCCGTTTCAGACTGAAGACTGTCGCCCAACTTCTTCGCCTTAAAATAATCATCTGCTATATTTAAATACATCAGATTTGCCCGGACCTCTGCTGACTGCCTGCGATAGGACTCGTCCTTGTTAAATTCGGCAAGCTTATTATTAATATAGGCGGCAACTTTCTGGAGATATTCTTCACTTTCATATCCACTCAGCGTAAATACTTTTCCGCCTAAAATGACCTCTGTATTATTCTTTGATGACATACCGTCCTCCTGCTATATAAATACATTTCTATTTTTACTTTATTCTATTTATTCAATAACCACCAGTTTCGCCGTGCATGCGCAGGTGCGCTTCGCTCCCCTGCGCTGTCGGGCATTCGCCCTATCGCATGAAATCATAAAGAAGTGCTTTGTGCGAGCACAGCACCTTTTCTGGCTTTCTCTACGGGGTTCGCCGTGCATGCGCAGGTGAGCTTCGCTCCCCTGCGCTGTCGGGCATTCGCCCTATCAGCCTAAAGTCTAAAGAAGAACATTGTGCAAGCACTGTTCTTCTCTAGCCTTTACGCTGGCACGGCTCATTGCTTACGCACATTATACCATAGGTTATTGAATTTGTTCAACACCTAGATTTGCATAGGCGGCGGGGGTGGCTACTCGGCCGCGGGGGGTGCGGTTGATGAAGCCGTTCTGTATCAGGTATGGTTCGTAGACGTCTTCTAAGGTGCCTGAATCTTCACCGATGGATGCTGCCAGTGTTTCTATGCCTACAGGGCCGCCTCCGAATTTGCCGATTATGGTCTGCAATATCAGTCTGTCGTTTCTGTCCAGTCCGTCTTTGTCCACGTCCAGCAGATTTAATGCGTAGTCGGCAACTTCGCCTGTGATTCTGCCGTCGTATTTGACCTGTGCAAAATCACGTACACGCTTTAACAGGCGGTTGGCAAGACGCGGTGTTCCCCTGGAACGCCTTGCAAGTTCGTGCGCGCCCTTTGTATCAATGTCAACATTTAACACACTTGCCGAGCGGATAATAATTGTTTCCAGTTCTTTTACGGAATAAAATTCCAAATGACTGACTACCCCGAAACGGTCACGAAGCGGTGCAGAAAGAAGTCCCGCTCTCGTTGTCGCCCCGACCAGTGTAAATTTCGGAAGTTCTAACCGGATTGAACGCGCCGTAGCACCTTTTCCTATCATAATGTCGATTTCATAATCTTCCATTGCAGGGTATAAAACTTCCTCTACCTGCCGGTTTAAACGGTGGATTTCATCGACAAACAGGACATCACCTTCCTGTAAGTTATTTAAAATTGCCGCCATTTCACCCGGCTTTTCGATTGCCGGTCCCGAAGTCACTTTTAAATGGGTTCCCATTTCATTTGCAATAATACCGGCAAGTGTCGTCTTACCCAGTCCCGGCGGACCGTAAAACAGCACATGGTCTAACGAATCGCCACGTTCCTTTGCGGCTTCGATATAGACCTTTAAATTCCGCTTGACTTTTTCCTGCCCGATATAATCTTCCAGTGAAAGGGGTCTTAAATTATTTTCAATTTTAACATCTTCTTCCACCAGTTCTGTGGAAATCATTCTTTTTTCCATATTTTTATTTCCTTAAATCAACTTTTTCAAGGCTTCCTTTAAAATCTGTTCCGAATCTTTTTCTTCGGCATTTTCAACCTGCTGTACCGCCTTCATCGCCTGCGCGCTCGCATATCCCAGCGCCACAAGTGCTTCTACCGCCTCATTCTTTGCAAGCAGTACATCATTTTCAGACGGTGCTTTTTCTTTATTGGCAAGTGCCGTTTCAAAGACTTCGGCAAGTTTTAATTTATCCTTTAATTCGATAATCAGCCGCTTTGCCGTCTTTGCGCCAATACCCGGTGCGGAAGAAATCGTCTTGACATCTTCTGAAAGCACCGCAAAACGCAAATCATCCGGTCCAATCGTTGAAAGAATCGCCAGCGCACCTTTCGGTCCGATACCGCTGACATTCAGCAGTAATTTAAACACTGATAAATCGTCCCGGCTTAAAAAGCCGAATAAATTCATCGCATCTTCTTTGACATATAAATATGTATAAATCCGTACAGAACTGCCGACAGACGGCAGGCGGTCAAGCACCGAGCCCGGTACGCGGATATTGTATCCGATGCCGTTTGTTTCAACAACGACCGTATCTTCAAAAACCTCGTTCAGTTCTCCTTTTATATATGAAATCATTTTTCACTCCGTTATTTTCTTAGTTCTGTGATGCCGGTTCATTTCCCAGACAATGATTGATAAACTGCTGTGCAGTTCTGCCGGAAATACCGCCATGGCTTAATTCCCACTTGTTTGCTTCTGCACACAGTTCTTCTTCGGTCATGGTAAGGCCGTTCTTCTTTGCCAGATTGACAACAATATTAAAGTATTCCTTCTGTGACGGCTTTGAATAATTAATCTGACAGCCGAAACGGTTGACTAAGGATAATTTTTCCTCGATGGTATCGGAACGATGCAGTCCGTTTGCAGATTCCATATCGCTTCTGTCGTTCCATGTTTCCTTAATCAGATGTCTTCTGTTAGAAGTTGCATAGATTAAAATGTTGTCCGGCTTTGTTTCCACGCCGCCCTCAATAACTGCCTTTAAGAACTTGTATTCGATTTCAAATTCTTCAAAAGAAAGGTCGTCCATATAAATAATGAACTTATAGTTTCTGTTCTTAATGTCTGCAATGACGGTCGATAAATCCTTAAACTGGTGCTTGTAAATCTCAATCATGCGCAGACCCTGGTCGTAGTATTCATTCACAATCGCCTTGATACTCGTTGATTTACCCGTACCGCTGTCGCCGAATAACAGCGCATTGTTGGCTTTTCTGCCCTGTACAAAAGCTTCTGTATTTTCAACAAGCTTCTTTTTCTGGATTTCATAACCGATTAAGTCATCTAACATAACCTTATCCATATTGTTAATCGGGTGGAACGTTACTTTGCCGTTGTCACTGCCTGTAATGCGGAATGCCTTATTTAAACCAAACATACCGACACCGTAAGCTCTGTAAAATTCCGTAACATGCGCAAAAAATTCATCGACATCCTTTGCTGCCGCAA
This sequence comes from Lachnospira intestinalis, assembly GCF_040095895.1. Lineage (NCBI taxonomy): Bacteria > Bacillati > Bacillota > Clostridia > Lachnospirales > Lachnospiraceae > Lachnospira > Lachnospira intestinalis. Next base: position 290,909 of record NZ_JBBMFS010000002.1, on the reverse strand, counting down.
GCTTTTCACTTAATACCTGTACCTTTTCAGACACATTTTTATTGTACATCAGTTCTTTTTTGACAATCGCCTTATAATCGGAAATAACCGAAAAGCAGTTAATGCCAAGCTGGGCTTCAATTTTAGAAAAATCATAGTGAAACAGGTTCATAAACACCTGAAAATCATTTTTTGCAAATGCATTGACACTGCCGTCATTTGCACCAACCTTTTCACAGGTAATGCTGAACGGATTCTCATTGGTAATTAAAATAAAGGTCAGATAATTATGCCACAGATTTTTGTCAAAGCCATAATCCGTTGCCACTTCTAACAATCTCTTAATCTGCGTATAAATATCCTGTGTCAGCTGCGCATCGGAAGACTCCTGCATTTCAAATCTTCTAAAAATATCCGCAAATTTATATAAAATACAATCCTGGTCCATATTGCCATACATAATTAACTTTGAAATTTCCTGATACATCTTTTTCACCCTTCTACCTTTCTGAATCATACTTATTATATAATAAAGGAATGAGATTATTTGTCAAATCTTTTTGCACCGTAATTCAAAAAACGGATTAAAATTAAATAAAAAAAGCCAATAATGATTGACACCTTTGAAATTAATGATATAATCTGAAAAGAACTTTACATAAGGTCATAAGGTTCTTTTTGAATTTTGACTGATATTTCATTTCTTGAAAATGGAGAGGATAAATGGAATGAAAACAATAAATACTATCAACTCTATCTTATATATAGCGTTGACTGTACTGTATTTTTACCAGTTTATTTACATTGTAATCGCACTCATTGGCGACAAAAAAAAGAAACTGGACACTTACGAAGCAAAGAAGCTTCACAAATTTGCCTTTATTATAGCGGCGCGGAATGAGCAGGCAGTAATCGGCAATCTGATTAACAGTATTAAACAGCAGAATTATCCTGCGGAGTTAATCGATGTGATTGTTGTGGCAGATAATTGTACAGATGATACGGCACAGATTGCACGGGAGCATGGCGCAATCTGCTATGAACGATTTAACAATATGCTCGTCGGAAAGGGATATGCCCTGGACTACTGCTTCAACAAGATTGTGGAGCAATTCGGTGATTATACGGCTTATGATGGCTACTTCATCTTTGATGCCGACAATGTCATTGATAAAAATTATGTCAAAGAAATGAATAAGGTTTTTGACCGTGGCTATAATGTCATTACCAGTTACAGAAATTCAAAAAATTATGATACCAACTGGATTACTTCCGGTTATTCCCTCTGGTTTATCCGTGAGGCAAAATACCTGAATAATCCGCGTATGATGTTAAAAACAAGCTGTGCCGTTTCCGGTACCGGATTTTTGGTAAACAGCTCAATTATCAAGAAAAACAACGGCTGGAAGTTCAACCTGTTAACAGAAGATATTCAGTTTTCTGTTGTGAACATTCTGGAAGGTGAAAAAATCGGCTACTGCGAAAGCGCCATGTTCTACGATGAACAGCCGACAACCTTTAAGCAGTCATGGAATCAGCGTATGCGCTGGTCAAAGGGATTTTATCAGGTAATGTTCCGCTACGGCAGGGAACTGATTGCAATGATGTTTAAAAAGCGGGAAATGTTCGTATCCTGCTACGATATGTTTATGACCCTTGCCCCTGCTACACTGCTTTCAATCGGATGTATTTTACTGAATCTGATTTTCCTTGCATACGGTGCAACGGACGTACATATGTTACGAAGGATTCTGCCGGGAACATTAGGCTCTATTGCTTTTGCAGGTGTAAACTTCTATCTGCTGATGTTCTCAATTGGATTTATTACTTTAGTAACCGAATGGAATAAGATTTTAGCTCCTGCGAATAAAAAGATTAAATCCTTATTTACGTTTCCGCTGTTTATGATTACCTACGTACCGATTTCTCTCGTTGCGCTGGTAAAGAAAGTCGAATGGAAACCGATTGCCCACAGCATTTCAAAATCTGTTGAAGAAATTGAATTGCAGCAGCAGGCAAATAAATAGAAACTTAAAAACCCCCGGTATCTGTTCTGAGAGAAGCTCAGTTACAGATATCGGGGGTTTTTATTACTCTATCTCCAAACTATTCATAATTTATCAATTTAAAATTGTAATCCGGAATCAATAATACACAGGTGCTCAATATCCAGATAAATCCTTTTTCTGCATCTCTGCTGACTTTATTTTGAATATCCAGTATTTCTGATAAATCAATCCGTTCAAATTGCTTTCTAAGGTCATTTTCACCCGTATCTTCATTTTGAATCCTGTCCGCTTTGCAGATATTATGATATACAACTTCCAGAAAAATTTTCCGCATATATTCCCAATATGTCATATTTCCATGTGTATACCCCAACTTTAAAATCCAGTCTTTTAGCTGATATTTTAAAGTTTTTTCTTTCTTTTCATCTCTCACAATATGCAATATTTCCTCTAAGTTCTTTTCTAACTCATTCTCAGTAAGTTTTAATATGGCATCACAACATTCCCTCCTCTTTTCATCGTCATTTACCTGATATCGTTCTCCCGCCAGTAAATCATCAATTCTATGCGGCAAACCCACTAACTTTTCAATAACACTTTCTGACTTTACCATACCTTTATACTTATCTCCCGGCTGCAGTGATACAGGTATTTTCCGGTTAATATATTCTTCGTCCGGTATAGATTTTAAATGCAGATAAGATTCAATCATTGGATAATTCAAATACAATTTTCCCATATCTGTCGAATCCTCAAAGCAACGCTGCATTTCCAAAATTTTTTCTTCAGAAAATGCCGGATCATGTCGTTCATAATCAAATACAAGAATTATATTTGTAAAATCATTCCTATAATAAACTGTTTCCGGATGTTCCTTTTTACTGATTACAAATGGCAAATCAACATCCATTTCATCCTTCGCCCAATCCCTTCCATATTCTCTTACAATGTCCTCGTACAGCTTATAAATATTGGTACCGTAAATCCATACATCATCTATATCAATATTTAATTCTGGAAAACACTTGAAAACCAGCCAGAATAATTCATCTTTTTCATGTTTTCCCTCTACAATCAGTAAACTCCGGCTGCGCCGTCTTGTTTCTACTCCGTAATTATTCATACTTTTCAAACTCTCCACTGATATACATCTTTTCGAGATTATGACCTTCTCTTAATTCACGTTCTGTTGCATTACAAAGAGCTGTTAATGTTCCTTTCCTTGATAAAATAAACAGACAATCCGGTCTCATAATTCTATTTGTCATCAAATTCGTATTATGTGACGTCATAATCATCTGACATTTTGGATATTTGTGTTTAAAGAAACGGATTACATTTTCTGCCATTTCATAATGATAAAATGCATCAAATTCATCCAGATAAATCAAGGATGCATCCCATACTTTTGGAATCAATCTCCGATAAAGCTCTGCTAATGCCAATGTACCACTTGAAGCATTTTCATAAAACGGCACTAATTGTTCATGCGCAAAATATAATTCTCTTTGTCCGTCCGGTAATTTTTTTAGTATTAATTTACACTCAATTCCCATTGCATTTAAAAAATCTTCAAAATCTTTTAAACGTTCCGGATTTTCTAAACTTTCATAGAAACCCTCATTCATTCTTCCAAAGCGATACCGCATCCCATTTCCTACTGTAATCATCATCATTCTTCTTACATAATTTGCCAATTGAATAAGTGCGGAATCATTTTTTAAAGCCACGTTACTAATCAACCATCTCAAAAATGGCAACTTCGGTTCACTGATTTCATCATCTTCTCCGACCTCCAACGATTGCAAATACCGATCTATATTCGCAGTTTCTGCATCAATATAATTCAAATGGTCGAAATTATATTTCTGTGAACTAAAATTGCATTTAAAAATATTTTTTCCATTTATAAATAATTCTTCATCCCGCAGTTCCTGATTTGATAATCTCGAATATTTATAACTTAATTCTGTATTCTCAAATCTGAATTCATATTGAAAAACCGCAGCATCTTCTTTTGAATCTGCATTAAGTAAAATTCCATTTCCTGCATATCTTGTTCCACCAAACATTGTTGAACCTATATCAAGAAGTGCTTTCCCCAGATTTGTCTTACCCGTTGCATTGCGTCCATAAATTAATATTTTCCCGATAATACCCTCTGAAAGACAGTCTGTGTTAAACTGATATCCTGCAATATTTTCAAAATCTATTGTAATTTCATCTTTAAAATTTTTATAATTCTTCAATGTGAATTTTTTAAGCATATCTCATACCACCCTCTGAAATAATCATTCATGTATAACTCTATGCTTACAGTATAACCAATTTTTTAACTCTCTGCAAGAATACGCCGTAAAAAAATTACGGCATTTACTCCTCACCAACCACCGGATATACGCGCTGTGTCACATAACCGCCCATTAATCCAATAATAATGCCTGTTACAATACCAAAGATTAAAAGTACCGGCAGGTAATAATAAATCGCCGTAGTATCCATTAAAAAGACTGCCGCCGTAATCTGACCGACATTGTGGAAGACACCGCCTGCCACACTCACACCGACAATCGAAAAATGTCCGCTTTTCTTTAAAATCACCATAACCAAAAGACTTAACATTCCCCCTGCCATACTAAACAGAAAGCTGTTAAAATTACCAAATAACACCGCCGTCAGCGTAATCCGCAGCAGATTGACAAGCAGTGCCTGTCCGCTTCCAAGCAGATACAATACCGATATAATGGCAATATTGGCAATTCCCAGCTTCACGCCCGGAACCGGCAGCGGAATCGGTATCAGGGACTCTATATATGAAAATATCATTGCAAGCGCCGTTAAAATACCGCCCAGCGCGATTTTTTTCGTTCTTCCTGTATTCTTGTTTTTCTTTCTTCTTCTCATTTTTTTCTCCGTTTCCGCTACTGCACAACCGCATCAAATGTATCTGTCGTTCCTGTGATCTCTACGACAACGCGGTGCGGCAGGCACACAATGGTTTCACCCGTCTTATGAATCGTTCCTGTATGCACACACAGCTTGTCCGGACAGTCTGCATCAGACATATACACTGCATTATCCTGTATTACGATATGATTCGTACCGCCCTGATACCCTGATACATCAAATTCCGTATCATTCTTTAATGCAAGCTGTTTTACCACATTGCCATCTACTTTTATCACAACGGTTTCACCCTGCTTTTTGACACCGAACTGTATCCAGGCAAGCAGTCCTGCGGTAATAATAAGCAGTACCGCAACCAGATAAAAATCCGCAGATTTTAACCCCAGCCGGTTCTTTCTTTTTACTGTTTCTATTGTAAATTTCATTGGTTTTACTCCTGATTTGACTTTTTATATACTTAAAAATCCCTGTCTATTTTAGCATAAACAGACAGGGATTGTATACAGGGAATTTCAGTGTTTTACATATCTATCTATTGTGTAGAATGAATTTCCTGTGATATTGTATTTAACCGTTCTATTGAAAGTGATACTAACTGTTCTATACTTTCTATCGGCAGTCCCATTGCAAATGCCCTGCGAGCTGTTTCCTTTGCCGTCTTTTGTGCTTCCTCTGCCGCACGCATATTTGCATAATCCTCTACCAGCTTACACATCGTACTTCTCCCCTTTCCTTCTTTGTATTCCCTCAGCTTTTCACAACCCCTCTGAAACCGTTCATCCTGTACAGGTTTTGTGCTTTTAAACACTTTCATCAATGCCGCTGTACTGGATGAATCATCTATCTGTGTATTAACATATACTTCATACAGTCCGTTGTCAACTACATCTTTTGTTTCCCGCAGTGTCCTGTCTACATGATATGTGTTCTTCCCTTTTTTGAAAATGTCAAAAAAAGCCCTGCCAATAACAGCAGAGCCTCCAACATTTTCTTCCCACTATTCCTCTATCTGTATCTCTCCATCATCTTCTCAACCTCTTCCTTCATCTCATCCACAAATGACTGCGGTGACAACACTTTCACCCAGCTTCCCTGACTTAATAGTGTCATTTTAATGCCTGTTCCGTGTACCACCGTTGCCTGAATCGTCACCTTATTCTTTTCCCTCTTGATGACCTTCGATTTTGGAATACGGTCTAAAATAGCCTGTACAGAAGGTCCTGTAAATTCAAACTCAATCTGCTGTTCCTTGCCCGGCCACATATACTGGATTTCATTTTTCAACTTGCCTTCATCAAACCGGCTGTCATACTCCACTTCAAAACGTGTCCGGTGTTTTATCATATCTGTAATACGGTCAATTCGATAATACCGCTCTTTCCATTCGTCGTCTACCTCGTGTACTGCAATCAGATAAAAGTAATATTCGCTGAATACAATCGCCAACGGACGGATTCTCCTGTCAATTCTGGATTTGTCCATTTTGTAATATGTAATTGTAATTTCCTGCTTATCATCAATAGCCTCTGCCAGTGCATACAAATTATCAATTAAATCATTACACAGCGTTGCGACCGGTTTGTAATGGTAAAGTTCTCTCTTTACAAGTTCCTTCAACCGCTTTTTGTCTTTTGTTGAAGCAAATCCCTCCAGCTTTTCAACCAGCTGATTCATCTTATCCTGTGGCAGCGTTCTCGTTGCAATCAGTATTTTGGTAATTGCCAGCATTTCTCCATTGGTTAAAAACTTTTCTGCTTCAAAATACATTTTCTGTGAAGAACGATCAAACTTTACTTCTTCCCTACCCACAGAATATCCGTATTCTGCCATAAAATTTTTTATTTCACTGATGTCACGCTGGATACTCTTTTCTGATACTTCATACTCCGCCGCGAGGTCTTTTACCGCCATATGTTCGCCGCTCATAAATCTGTAAAAGATTTCCATAACACGATTTCTTTTATTCATCTCCAAAACCTCTTTCCTGTATCTTCTTTTACATATTGTATCATATGGAAACGACAATGAAATGACCGTGTAAAATTCTAATTAATCTTAACCTTTTTCCACCCGCACACAACACACTTTTTTGTAATTTTACAAACCCTTGCACCACAATGTGGGCAGATACTTTGATTGGCGACTCTGCTAATTGCAGAATCGCCATTGCTGTTCATTTTGATTTTTTTCACTTTGATCCTCATTTCTAAACAACTTTATCGCAAAGATGTCATGAAAACCAGTGCCTATGCCGCAATATCATTCATAACCTTTTGAGCATGCTGCATATTGCTTTCAACCTCAATCTTATTCACTGAATTCATTTCGTCTTCATTCGCCGCTTTCTTAACGAGATTGACCTTACACATCTTATACAAAAGTCCTACTAATAACACTGAATTCTGGGTTGCCAGCTTTTCTTCTTCTGTAAATTCATTCCAATCCACTTTACCCATTGTATAAACGGTATTATAAACCTTTTGAAAATTCTGACCATACAAAGCATATACTTTTTCCAGTGAATTAATATACCTGCCTGCCATTTTTCTTAAATCGAGCAGATATTCGCATATTTTATTGATTGTTTTTTCAGCTTTCTCCATCTGCTCCCACGCTTCATCTGCCTTATCGGATAATTTGCTTCCGGTTGCACTAAAAATTACACCGCCTACCAGCAAACCGACCCCCAGAGTTGTCGCGCCTAAAATGCTGGTTCCTAATGCAATACCACCGCCGCCGGCTGCTACAGCTCCGCCGCCAAGTGCAGCAAGTGTCGCATTGGTAGCCGCAGCTCCGCTAAGAGATGCAATGGCAGTTCCTGTCGATGCCGTGCCCAATGCCATAACCGCCGATGTCGTTGCCCCTGCCGCCGCAAAACCGCCTGCCGTACCTACAGCCGCACCGCCAATTCCGCCTAACAACACGCCTGCACCGACAGATACCTTGTTTAACTCTTCCTTATTGTACTTCGGAAGCGCAACCCCGCCTATTTTATATTCTTTAAATTCCGGACGATTCTGGATTTTTTCAATAGCATCTGAAAAATCTTTAAAATCATTTAAGATTTTTAATTCCAATTCTCCCAGTTTGTCCATTCTCTTATTGGTCTTTTCACTTTCGTTTTCAAAATACTCTATATTCTGTTTATGTTTGCGTTCAGCCGCCTTCATGGTGTCATTGGCTTCTTTCATTTTTGCAGCACCGTGTATTCCGCTTCCAACTCCTGCTACACCCGCTACCGCTGCTAATCCTCCTATAATAAGTGGTAATGGCATAATTCATTCCTCCGTTTTCTTTAAATTTTCACATCCAAGTTTGTTCAATCTGTAATACTCATCCCGTGTCATATACTCCTTAAAGTACAGTTCATAACACGCATCTACCCTGCACAATAATGGTCTTTTATCATATATTGTACACAAATTTTCTTTTAAATAAATACACGTACCATCTCCTCTGTCTAACTGTGCATACAGTTCCGACTTTTTTAAATTTCTACAACAACAGCCACAGCAATCACATGAAAACATTATTCAAATACCAGCGTAGCATTCTTATCCGACATATGCTTGTCAAAATCTCCCTGCCACGGCTTTTTAATTCCCATTTGTTCAAATGTATCCAATAACAGTACATTTAACTCTTTATCTGTTGTTGCTGTTGAAAAAATCCGGACTGCTTTGTTGTATTCTTGTGTTTCCCGTTTAAATGCTTCTATGTCAATCTGCTCTAATTCATGCAGATAAACAAGCAGGGCCTCATTGATGCGCTGAAATGCTAATATTGTTTCAGATAAAGCATCTTTTAAACCAACCCGGATACATACTTCCTTTAACACAAGCGTCACAAATCTAAACCATACAATCAGATTCAATCGTAAAAAAAATTCCAGAAAATCTCCGCCTGAATGTACTCCCGCATCAATGCCGTCCATTACACAGAGTGTTCCGTTTCCTAGCAGCAGCATTATTCTTAAATCTGCGTGCTGACTTGTTGGAATACACTCTTTTACCGGTAATTCATATTGAAAATGCCTGCGCAGTGCCCATATTAACCGGATAGATAAATCTGTCAGAACCACCGGAATAACCGCCGCCATTCCAAATCTGAAATCGTATCCCTTCTGGAATGCCCTTGTCGCAATCGTTGCTAAATCCTGTCTGTCATTTTCGACTTTAAAACTGCCGAACTTACAAAATTGAAACAACTCATAAAACGGCATTACAACGCCTGCTCCTCTGCCCGCATTTCCTCTTGCACCCGAACCTCCTGCAATATCTGACATAATATGCCCAAACCAGTTTGCAATACCGCAGAATAACTTTGCAATAAAATTTCCGCCCTGTAACTCATATGTATCTGTTGCAATCGTTATAATCTTTCCATTTGCAATAAAAGATGAAGTTGAGGTAAACTGATTCAATATTGAAAAAAACAGTCCTACAATATCCGGCGAATGTGACAATGACATCATATGATGATTTTTTGTGGACATATTAAAAGCATTTCCAACATCTGCGGTATGCCTCTGGTCATAATTAACTTTATACTTTCTTTCTAGAAAACCAATGGCACTTGCTACATTTTCTTTCTGCGCCTGCCTGGGATTCCAGCCGACCAGCTTCGCAAATCCTTTCACTGCACTATCAACCTGCGAATCTGTCCATTTTCCAAGTACACTATTGCCCGGTGTTCCAACAAGAAAAATATCAACCAATCCGCCTACTGCACCGCAGGCTACTGCCGCTAAATAATCGTATTTATCGCACTTATCTTCCCTTAGTAATGCCCTTTTATTCTGCTCCGTTTCTTTCATCAGTGCATAATCTGTTTTTGTTTCTTCCATACATACCCTTCTTTCATTTCATTTTCAAATTATCCCACTATTTATTTTTTCCCTCCTGTTTCACAGTCATTACTGCACTTATCTGCACACAATATGCAGTCCATCTTTTAAAGAAATTCTATGATATTTATAACCATATTTATAATACAGCCAGTCACCTATAACATTAAATTTTTTGGAGTATCCATCTTGTACAAGCGGACACTTGTCTTCAAGAATATTTTCTATATAACCTCCAGATGTCAAATCACAATCTACAAGATATGCATCTTCATTCAACGTCGTATAGTATAAATGCCCCTTACATAACTGCCATGCTCCGATTTCTTCACGACGCGCCTGCATATCCAGTTCTTCAATCTTCATTTCCCCTGTTGAAAGATTCAGTTTCGCAAATTCAACCGTATCCTTCTTTTCATTCTGCGCTACGGTATACTGATACCCATCAAAAAATTCTGTAACTGCTTCTCTATACTGCTGACAATAATCTTCTAAACACGTATCTAACTTACTGTCTTTATCAAATTCATAAACCAACTTTATTTCGCTCGATAAAATATCGTATACATATTCTGCATGGTTCGCACAAAAATAAATCTTTGTTCCCAACAGTTTAAATGAATAACACCGCGTTACAATATTTCCATCTTCATAACGCACATATTTTGTTTTTTCTGTATTCAAGTCCTGATATATCAACTGTGATTTACCATTCACATAAACAATGTACTGTTCATCACACTGCGGATACACCACACGTTTCGAATCACAACCAACCGCTCCAAGCATCGCATCAATATATGTCTTTTCATATGTTTTCACATCACAAACATAAATTTTCTCTTTTGAAAAAGAATTCCGACAAAACAAATAAATTTTATTCTCATATCCGCATATATTATTTTTCCAACTATAATCAGAAGACATGGGAGTTACAGTTACACGATGAAAAAGTCCATACATTCCATTTGATTGTTTTTCATCTGTTTTTTCTTTATCTGTTTTTTCTTCAATCCCACTATTACCTAATTTAAACTCTTTACATACTCCGTCTTCCTTTGAAACAATATACAATATTTCTTTTTCTTCATCTACTGTCACTACAACATCATCCAGTACTACCAGTGGTTCATGCATTTTTAACACATCTGCACATTTTTCTGAAATTCCTTTTAAATTACTCATACTTTCTCCATTCCGGGATTCTTTTGCTTTCCCTGTAAATTTTTTCACACCATTCGTATAAACCACAGCATAGAGCATACATATACCCTTATTAAAATATACCACACATACAAGAATCTGACAATAATATCCCAATCAAAATATAATAATAAGTTGGAGTAATATAATTTAATCAGGAGGTGTTGGCATGCCGAAAAAAGAAAATCCTTTGCGACAGCTTCCTGCCAGTTCAGACGAGTATGGTACTTTTAAGATTCATCTGGCAGAACTGATGGAACAGCGCGGCGTTTCCATGAACCAGCTTTCCTTCCGGACGGAGATGCAGCGCACGCAGCTTCGCAATTACCGGGATGAAAAGGTTCAGCGGCTTGATATTGATATTCTGAAACGTCTTTGTTATGTACTCGAATGTGATTTGAACGAACTCATCGAATACATTCCGCCAAAAGAAATCTAATCTCTTGTCTGTGATTTATACTTGACCATACAATAACACATACGGCGGACAACTATTTGTCCGTGTAAACCAAAAAGGTAGTTTTTGTATCCAAAATGATTACAAAAACTACCTCTTTTTCTGTCAGACTGCATTTTCTACAGCTTCGCCAGCAGTTCCGACTTCTTCTGCTGATATTCTTCTTCGCTTAAAATACCTTTTTCCTTTAATCCGGCAAGTTTTTCAATCTGCTCAAGAATTACATCACCGTTTGCTGCCTGTGTTTCTCCTGCCTGCATGCCGGACATCTGCTGTCCCTGCATATTCTGTGCCGCATTACGGTTTCCTGCAAATTTCTTTAAAATGCCGTTCTGACGTAAAACGTCCATAAATTCCACACATTTTTTTGCCTGACCGTAAATACTGATTCCCGTCAGCATTTCCAGCCGGATAAACTGCTCGTTGCCGTCCGAATCTTCATATTCGATTTCAATGTTGTTTTTCTGCTCCATTGCTTTCATATCCGAATCGCTGGAACTGAGCAGCCACTCTGTATTGCTGATTTTACGCTCTACAATTTCAAGTGACTTGATTTTGGCATATGGAATCGCCATTTCTTCAAACCAGTCATTTGTGCCGATGGTTGGTTTTAAATAAAAGCACTCCTCCATAATATTCAATCCGATTTCTCCGGACTGCTGTTTCGGATATTTGGCAAGTCCGCCTTTATAAGCGACACCGTAGCGCGTGATTGCGCCCTCAACCGGCTGTTTCATTTTCTTTGTTTCTTCGCTGAATTTTTTCATTTCACCTGCTGACTCTGCAAATGAACCTGCCACTTTACCTGTAATATTCTTTGTCGCATTTTTTGTTGTATTGATGGCATCTGCCAGTTTATCCGAATCAAATACTCCGCTGAAAAATCCCATGGTCTTTTCCCCTTTCATCTTTAATAATAATCGTTGTACATCGATTCAACTTCCCTGTATGTATCCGTAACAATCCAGCGATAACTTCCAATAACCGCCATCAACGGAAGAATTGCTACCACCAGAAACATCAGCCCCATGCCTTTAAAATTTTCTTTAGAAAGGCACTTCTTTGCAAAAGGCACTATTGTTTCCGGGCGGAATTCGGGGTCTTTTCTTAATTCATTGAATGACAATGCAAATGCAATCAGATAAATAATCATGCCGACCAATGCACTCACCTCAAACATAATAAAGATTCCCACCAGTGTAATAATCACACTGGTAATGGCTATCGCCTGATTATCCCTTTTGACTTCCGTGCTGTCTTTCTTTTTCGGCTTTGCCGCCTGCGGCGTAATAACCGCACCGCAGTGCGTACACACATTCAAACCATCTGCTACATTTCCCTTACACTTTGGACAAATTTTCATATTCCTCTCCATTCCGCAGGCTTTTTAATGCCTGCTGCTGTTTTTTTCGTGCTGTTTTCCGGACGTCCGAATCGCCTTTCCTTGAATTCTTTTGTATTCTATCACAGCACCCCGTCAGCATTTTGTCCGTGTAAAATAAAAATCCTGCCAATATCATCTTCCGCTATTAAAATCGCAGATATTTCCATGTGACAATGTGACATAATTATGCTATAATAACGAAAAGAAAGGAGTTGATATTATGCCAATTATAATGCCAATCCGGGATTTGAGAAATACCAGTGAAATATCAGAAATAGCTCATAAAGAACAAGAACCTATTTTCATTACCAAAAATGGATATAGTGATTTAGTGGTTATGAGCAGTGAACTATATGATGAATTTGCCGGAGTAAACCGTATTGATCAGGCAATTTACGAATCAGAACTTGAGACTGCTAATGGTTTTGAACCTGTAGATGCAGAAGAAGTTTTTTCAGAATTGGAGAAGAAATATTTTGGATAAATATAAAGTAAAAATCAATCATAGAGCGATTCGTGAATTAAACGCTATCTATGATTACATTGCAAAAGAAAAATTATCTCCCGAATATGCTAAAAGGCAGGCCGACAGAATCAAATCTGCTATTTTAGATTTAAGCACATTTCCTCAATCTCATCAAGAACGTAATACCGGCAAATACGCCGGCAAAGGATATCGTCAATTATTAATTGATAACTATGTTGCCGTATTTAAAATTGATGATTCCAATAAAACCGTCAATATCGTTACCATACAATATCAAAGACGAAATTTATAAAAAACCGGAGAACCACAGAATCTTTCTGTAGTCCTCCGGTTTTTATAGTATTTCTGATTAATGAAGATGAATAATCTTCTTCGGGCACTTTTCGGCACATTTGCCGCAGCCTGTACATTTTTCATAATCAATGTGTGCAATGTTGTTTTCAACGGTGATTGCACCGAATTCACACTGCTTTGTACAAAGCATACATCCGATACAGCCTGTTGAACATACTGGCATTACATCTTTACCCTTATCCTTGGAAGCACACTTTACAGTATACTTGCTTTCGTACGGAATGAGTTCAATTAAATGTCTAGGACATGTTGCAACACACTTACCGCATGCCTTACATTTTTCCTTATCGACTACCGCAATACCGTTTACAACGTGGATTGCATCAAACGGACATGCCTTGACACAAGAACCGTATCCCATACAGCCGTATGTACATGCCTTTGAACCGCCGTTTGGCGCAAATGGCATTACCGTACATTCTTCTACGCCGGAATACTTGTAATTTTCCTTTGCCTTTTCGCAGTCACCCGCACATTTTACAAATGCTGTCATTCTGGTAGATTCACCAACCTCAGCACCCATAATTGCCGCAATCTTTTCGGCAACCGGTTCACCACCGACCGGACAGGCACCTACCGGTGCTTCTCCTGCTGCGATTGCCTTTGCAAGGGCATCACAGCCTGCGTAACCGCAACCGCCGCAGTTATTACCCGGAAGTTCTGCTCTGACATCAATTTCTTTCTGGTCTACTTCTACTGCAAACTTCTTACCCATTACACCGAGGAAAAGTCCCAGTATCAAACCTGTAAGGCTGACAACTACAGCCGCTATAATAATACCTGTCATTTTCTTTTCCTCCTATAAGATTCCTGCGAATCCAAAGAATGCAATAGACATCAGGCCTGCTGTTAATAATACAATCGGCATACCCTGAAAACTCTCTGGAACATCATTAAATTCAATTCTTTCACGAATACCTGCCATGATGACAATTGCAATCGTAAAACCTACTGCTGTACCGAAACCAGCTACAACAGATTCAATGAAATTGTAACCGTTCTGTACATTTGTTAAAGCAATACCCAGTACGGCACAGTTTGTTGTAATTAAAGGAAGGTATACACCAAGTGCTTCATAAAGCGCCGGAGAAGTCTTCTTTAAGAACATTTCTACAAACTGAACAAGTGCTGCGATAACAAGAATGAACACGATTGTATTCAGATATGTTAAATCGAGCGGTACTAAGATAAAATCGTAAATCAAGCTGCAGATTGCTGATGAAATTGTGATAACACCGATAACGGCACCACCCATGCCTGCGGCTGTGTTAATCTTTTTTGATACACCAAGGAAAGGACACAGACCGAGGAACTGGCTTAATACAACGTTATTAACCAGTGCAGCACCAATCGCAATAATTAATAAATTCATATTTTCTTTCCTCCCTTATGCCTGCTTCTTTTCTTCTGCAAATGCCTTGCCGCCGCACATTGTGTTGGCGCAGGAATCACAGCTGCCGTCTTTTGAGCAGTAATCCGGTACCTGTGCCGGTTCCATGCCGTGCTTTGCCTTAATCTTGTTCATAATCGCAATACACATTGCCAGTACGAAGAAGGCACCCGGTGCAAGGATAAAGATACTTGCCGGTGTATACACGCTTTCAGGAATTGTAACAAGTGCTGAGCTGCCTGTGCTTAAAATGGTTCCGGCACCAATCAGCTCTCTGACAGCACCAAGAATTGTAATCGCACAGGTAAAACCAAGTCCCATGCCGAGTCCGTCAAATGCAGACGGCAGAACCGGATTTTTAGAAGCGTAAGCTTCCGCACGTCCTAAAATAATACAGTTTACAACAATCAAAGGAATATAAATTCCCAGTGAATCATAAAGGGATGGCAGATAGCCCTGCATTAAGAACTGTACCATTGTTACAAATGAAGCAACGATAACGATAAATGCCGGCATTCTGACACCGTCCGGAATTACTTTTCTAAGTAATGAAATCATAAGGTTTGACATTACCAGTACGACAGTAGAGGAAAGTCCCATACCGATACCGTTAATTGCCGATGTTGTAACGGCAAGTGTCGGACACATACCCAGTGTTAAAACAAATGTCGGATTTTCTTTAATCAAACCATTATAAAGTCTTTCAACGCATTTATTCAACTGAAACACCTCCTACTGTTACAGCTTTTGCTGCATAAATTTCTTTGTAAGCAATTAAAGCGGAGTTGACACCACGTAAAACTGCCTTTGATGTTACAGTAGAACCACTGATTGCATCAATCTTTTCATCTCCTGCGGCAGCACCGGAACCATCCTTTACAAGTACGAACTTGTCTGTATTGGCACTCTTAAACTGCGCGAGGAAATCCGGGCTTGTCTTTACACGCATACCAAGACCGGCTGTTTCTGAAATCGACAGAATTGATGTTCCGAGGTATGTACCGTCCGCACCGACGCCGACAGAAAACTTAATATCTCCGCCGTAGCCGTCACCTGCTACAACTGTTACAACAAGACCGATAACCTTACCGTCCTTGACACCTGCAACAACCTCTGTGATTTCATCTGCTGTGTAATTTTCAGCATCTGCCTGTAAGGCAGCTGCAAATGTTGCTGTAATATTGGCTTCTGAATAAGCATCGCCGCTTAATGCTTCAAAGCTGTCGGCATCTGCCATAACTTCTTTATAAGCTTCCTGCTTTGCCTTTTCATTCTGTGCCGCAATCGGGTCTTTGGTAATGTCATAGACAAAACCGAGAAGCACTCCTGCTACCAGCGTAATTGCAAACAGAATTAACGCATCTTTTACAATTTTATTCATAATCAGGCTGCCTCCTTTTCCGGTTTTTTCTTACCAAATGACTTTGGAACCGTTACCTTTTCAATTAACGGTACTAACAGGTTCGAGAAGATAATTGCATAAGAAACACCTTCTGCTGAACCGCCGAACATTCTGAAGATGAATGTTAAAAGTCCTAAAATCACACCAAATACAAGCTTTCCGTTTGGTGTAATCGGTGATGTTACATAGTCGGTTGCCATAAAGAATGCACCGAGGATTAAACCACCGCCGCAAATCTGTTCTGCTGTATACAGCACATCAAACTGATGTCCCGGAGCAAACAGGAAAATTAAAACGGCAAAGGTTAAAATGTAGGCTGCCGGTATTCTGATAGAAATAACCTTGCGCACTAACAGATAAACCGCACCGATTAACAAGAATAATACGGATGTTTCACCGATTACACCGCCTGTTCTACCGATAAACATATCAAGCAGCTTCACTGCGCCTTCTGCTTCTCCGCCCGGCTTTAAGACTGCCAGTGGTGTAGCGCCTGCAACACCGTCATAAACGAACTTTGTCATAGGACCTGTATAAGCAATTAAAAGGAAACATCTTGCTGCAAGCGCCGGGTTCATGAAGTTCTGACCCAGACCGCCAAATAACTGTTTTACAATAATAATCGCGAAAAGACATCCGACAATTTCATAACCAATGTTTAATGTCGGTGGTACATTTAACGCAATTAAAAGACCTGTAACCGCAGCACTTAAATCGCTGATAGTTACTTTTTTGTGCATAAAATACTGGTATGCTCCTTCTGCTGCCACACAGACTGCAATGCCGATGACAATACGAAGCAGTGCGCCCAGTCCAAAATTATAAATTCCAAATATACTTGCAGGTGTCAGTGCAATCAGAACGTCACGCATGATTGTCTGTGTCGTATCCTTGCTTCGTACATGAGGATTTGTCGATACATTAAATAAATCGCTCACCTGTTTTGTCCACCTTTCTACTTCTTTCTTCTGTTTGCCATGATGGTTCTTCTCATGGACTTAATCTGCTGTGTTAATGGACGTTTGGCCGGACAGACATATGAACAGCTGCCACATTCCACACATTCCATACCGTCAAACTTCAAGAAGCCTGCTTCGTCATTTCTGCTTGCAAATCCCGCAAGCTTGGCAGGAAGCAGATGGCTTGGACATCCGTCACCGCAGCGTCCGCAGCGGATACATGCCGATGTTTCAAGCTTTGAAACAACATCTTCCTTGAATACTAAAAGGGAAGAACTGCCCTTTACAACCGGCACGTCTAAGCTGTACATCGCAAAGCCCATCATCGGACCGCCTGAAATGTACTTTTCCGGTTCGCCGACAGGACCGCCTGCCGCTTCTAAAAGCTGTCTGTAATTGGTTCCGAGCCATACATAGAAGTTACCCGGTTCTTTTACGCCGTCACCAGTTACGGTTACAATTCGCTTTGTCAGCGGCTTTCCTTCGATAACTGCCATATAGATAGAGTAAATCGTATCGACATTATGTACGATACAACCCGCATCTGCCGGTAACATAGAGGAGTTAATGCTTCTGCCTGTTGTTGCATAAATCAGACAGCGCTCACCACCCTGCGGATACTTTGTCTTTAATTCCTTGACTTCAATATCCGGCTCATTCGCAGTCTTTTCCTTCATAATTCTGATAGCTTCCGGCTTATTATCTTCAATACCGATAATACCCTTTGCATGGTCGAACAGCTTTAAGGCAACCTTTAAGCCCATAACAACCTTATCAGATTCTTCTAACAGTCTGCGGTAATCGGAAGTAAGATACGGTTCACATTCTGCACCGTTTACAATGATGTAATCGATGTTCTCAGGATTCTTCGGTGTCAGCTTGACATTTGTCGGGAAGCCTGCACCGCCCATACCTACAACACCTGCCGCCTTGATTCTTTCGCGGATTTCATCTCTTGAAAGGTCTTCAAGCTTTGCCGGTGTATATTCTACTTCTTTGTACTCACCATCATTTTCAATGATGATTGCATTGCACTTGCCGCCTGTTGCAAGTGTTCTTGGTTCGATTGCTTTTACAGTACCTGAAACGGACGAATGAATATTTGCCGAAACAAATCCACCCGCTTCTGCAATCAACTGTCCTGCAAGTACATAGTCGCCTTTTGCTACGACAGGAACTGCAGGTGCACCGATGTGCTGTGAAAGTGGGAATACCATCTCACCCTGTGCAGGGAATAATTCTTTTACAGGTTTATCCTTAGAAAATTCCTTACCATCATAAGGGTGTACTCCACCTTTAAATGTACACTTTCCCATGACATAAATCTCCTTATAAATTTAATCTTACATTGTATTTTATCGCAAAATCGACAAAAAATCTACTTTTTTTTGTGTATATATTAATATATAATAAACAAAAGCTGATACATTTTTAACATTTCATGACATATTTTTAACAGTATCTGATATTTTTTTAACAGTTTTTCACAAAAACAGGAGTTTGTGCAAAAAACCTGCTTTTTACCGGTTTTATACAGCAGACTCCGGAAATGAGGTTTACAATGAAAGTGCTTACATCTACAATCCCTGCTACTGCCGCACCGTCACAGACTGCGGCGCTTTTATGTGCCTGTTTTCATACCGCGCACGCCGCAGGAGATTTTATATTTTTTGATATTGAAACAACCGGACTGTCCGCAGACAATTCAATGTGCTGGCTGATTGGCACTCTGGTTTTACAGGATGATTCCCTGATTCTGACACAGTATTTTGCAGATTCACCGTCCGATGAAAAAGAACTGATGGAACAATTTTTAGGAACACTTTCCGCCACAAGCTGTCTGGTGCATTTTAACGGCACACGCTTTGATATCCCGTTCTTACAGGAACGCGCGGCTCTTTTAGAATGTGATGCACAGCTTGCTGCAAAGCTTACAGACTGTGACAGCATTGACATTTTTAAAATGATAAAATCTTATGACAGCCTGCTTCATCTGACCAATTATAAGCAGAAAACCATTGAAAGTTTTTTGAATTTTCCACGCACGGATAAATTAGACGGCAAAAAGCTGATTGCCCTGTACAAATCCTACGTACTCTCTAAAGATACCGATTCTGAACGGCTGTTACTTTTACACAACAGCGACGACCTTGCCGGACTGCATGAAATCTGTGCCGTCCTCGCCTACGGACAGCTTTACGATACCGCCTTAAAAAAGGATTCTGTAGATAGTTTTAAAAAAGTTTTTGAAAATATTTCAATGGAGTTCAACTACGCCTCTGATTATGAAGGGAATGAAATTACCGAACTGATTTTAGAAACCGCGCCGGTTTTTCCTTTTCCAAAGGCACTCGACTGTAAACAGCCGGACGGATACTGCAAGATTTTCCCGGATAAACTGCGCCTGTGCGTTCCGGTTGTCAATGACCGTGTCAAGTTATTTTACAAAGATTATAAGAATTATTACTATCTGCCGGAGCAGAACTGCGCCATACATAAAAGCGTTGCCGCCTACGTGGACAAATCCAGACGCACCGCCGCAACTAAAAACACCTGCTATACATGGGTTGAGCCGCACACCCTAAACACCCCTGTCGCACTGTATCACTTTCTGACTGCCTATTTATGGCATTTGTTACAATAAATCTATGAAATCAGCCGGACGAAAATCCCGCCCGGCTGATTTATTGTTTATATTGATTTTGTGATATTTGCTCTCATCAGAAAACAAATACCTACAGCTTGTACACATTTAACGTTTAGATGCCCTGTACCTTCCGGTAGAAGAACAGTTTATCAAAGGTGTATCCCAAATCCTTGTGATTGATAATCTGTTCTGTGTTACCTACAAACAGACAGCCGTCATTAACTAATGCACGATTGAAGTTCTTATAAATATCCAGTTTTGCTTCTTCTGTAAAATAAATCATAACATTTCTGCATACAATCAGATGGCAGCCGGTCGGATACTTATCCTTTAACAAATCCGCCTTTTTAAATTCTACACACCGCTTGATGTCATCCGAAATCTTGTAATAACGGTCGCCCATTTTCTCAAAGTATTTCTTTTTATATTCATCCGGCAGTCCGTTCAGGCTGTTCGCACCGTATACGCCGTCCTTTGCCTTTGCAAGTACCTGCTCATCAATATCGGTTGCGTAAATATGGATCTTGTTCATCGGCACTTTCTTTGCCATGACCATTGCAAGGGAATACGGCTCATCCCCTGTGGAGCATGCCGCACTCCATATTTTTAAATTTTCCCCGAACTTGCTGATTAAGTCGGGTAATATTACATCTTCCAGCGTCTTCCAAAGCGCCGGATTGCGGTAAAATTCAGATACATTAATCGTAATATAATTGATGAATTCTTCCATCAGCTTTTTGTCTTTTTTAATGGCCTGACTGTAACTGTCGTAGCCGTCATACTTATTTCTACTAATCAGCGTATCAATACGGCGCTTCATCTGACGTTCCTTATAGGCATTTAAATCAATCGTTGTGCTTTGCAAAATAAATTTTTTAAAGTCTTCATAATCTTTAATCATGTTGCCCTCTTTCCTGCAAATCTTGTGACTTCTGCCAATCATCCAGTGCAGCATGTCTATCTTGCATATGTATTGCATATATTTTACCACATTTCACCATGAAAATCTTCCTTATTTTGAAATTATTTGAAACTTTTTAAAAAATTCTTTACAAAATATGTTATACTTTTGGCACGCACCGGCGCCGCCATATCTGAATCATGCAGTCTTATGCGCAGCCGGGGTCTGATTTTATAAAATGCCTTAAAAATCCTGAAATAAAACTAAAATAAATACGAACAGGAGAAACAATATGGACGAAGAAATTCTTTTAAAACGCAGACTCATTGATACCGCCAATAAGGCTTACCGTCAGAATATCTATACCTATACTAATTTTTTAAGCATGTCTGAGCTGGACACGTATTACCGGACACTGCCCGAACTATCCTTTATCCACTCGGAAGCCTTTGGTGGCAGTGTTTCCTGTGAGCGGCAGATTGTACGTTTCGGAAGCCCGGACGACTTTGGATTTGACGAACCGTATCCGATTGACTGTATCAAAATCTCGCCCCTGCTCCGCAAATTTGCCGATGACCTTACCCACCGCGATTTTTTAGGGGCTATTTTAAATCTGGGCATTGAACGCAGCCTCATCGGCGACATTCTGATTCGTGACAATGTAGGGTATCTGTTCTGCCTGTCCCACATCAGCACATTTATTATGGAAAACCTTATCAAAATCAAACACACCAATGTAAAATGTGAACCTGCCGCACCGGATACCGATGACTTTGCACCGGTTTTAGAAGACCTTGAACTCATCTGTGCTTCTGCCCGCATTGATGCCGTCACTGCTTCAATCACCAAGCTTTCCCGCAGTAAATCGGTAGAGCTTTTCCGCACCCAGAAAATCTTTGTCAACGGAAAATGTATGGAAAACAACAGTTATGCGTTAAAACCGGACGATATTCTTGTTATCCGCGGCACAGGCAAGTTCATCTACAAGGGCTGTGGAAATGAAACACGAAAAGGCAGGATCTATGTCCGCCTGCAAAAATACGTGTGACATTCCCTGCCTGTATACTGTTTTATTATCCTGTTACTGCTTGTTCTTATTTTTGTTCAGACGCTTTGCGCCAATGCCTGCTGCCGTTACTGCAGACGATGCCATCAGCAGCAGACATGTCCAGATATTTGCAGTATCAGCAGTCTTCACCATTGTCCGTGTATACAATGCTTCCATCAAAATCCTGTGGTGCATTGACCACAATTTCATCAAACTGCGAGGTCAGTGATGTGCTTTTGAGTAAATCAAATCCATTGTCCGCGTCCATATCCACTGTAACATCTGTCGCAAATGCACCGTAGCCGTTTGAGGCTTCAAACAGATTTAATCTGCCCCAACCTTCTGCGCCCTTTGGCACAACCATTTCTTTTGTGGTATCTGCATTGTTGAGTTTCAAAGTGTTAAAGTTTAAACTTAGATTTTCTGACTACTTCTTATTTCTTCTGAATATAGAAAACAGCCCTTTTCTTTTAGGCTTTGTACGCAGTTCCTGCTCCCGCAGTGCTTCCATGCGTTCATCTGTGTGTTCATCTGTTTTCATATCGTCATAAATCTTGTCTTTAAACTGTAAACCGAGTGTTTCCATCATGCTGTCGCCGCCATTTAATTCTCCAAACATAATACCCTCCATTTCTGCCGCACCCCTGCGGCTGACCTGTCCATAAGCTGTTCTCCTGCTCTTATTCATTCCATTTTATTGACCATCTTTACTTTACCCTCATACTTCCTATATCTGCCTAAAATGCACTTTCACTTTTTCACACGATTACTTTGTTTCCGCAGATTATTTCTGTGTATCCGCTTTCCCTGCCGTATCACACCGATAAGACCAGCTCCCATAACTGCAATTTCAATGCCAAATCCCGTTATCCATACCCAGTCTGCCAGCAATGGAACTGCCTGTGAAAAGTCGTCCCCTGTATAATACATTTTCACGGTATCACCCTGGTCTTTGTAGATGATACTTTTCTTACAAACAGCAAACCTGCTTTTTCCTGCTTCAAAATACTGATATGCATTATGTCCTTCATAGTACTCTGCCGTAATACACGTTCCTTCCCGCAGGAGTTTTTCGGAAAACTGATACTCCCGGATTGTATCAACAAAGCACCACATTGCAATACCAATGATTATGATACTAAAAATCAGCCAGAATACTGCGTTCTTTCGTTCCGCTTTTTCTTCTCTTTTTACCAGCCAGCTTTCATAATCAGACATATCTGTCACCTCCTATTAAATGACCTCTTGTCAAGAATAAATTTCAACAAATCACCTCGTTGTCCTTCCTTTTAAACTTTAACACTGTGTACATAAAAGCATTCCTCTGTACTATTTTTTAATTTCCGAAAAATCTATAAAATTCTTACCACTATATTCTAATATGCCAAAACTTTGTTCATCATATTTATTATAAATCATTTCATTCACATCAAATTCTTTTATAGAATTATTGATTTTAAAAATAAAAACATGTCGTTTCTTTTTATCTAAAAAACTACCGCTCTTCTCTGCCAGTGCAAAATTAGAATAAGCACCACCATAATTTACCATTGAACTTTCCGTCTGTTCTAAAATACATTTTGATTCTAAAATAGCTTCTTTTTTCTTTTTCATATTAATGCACTCCCAACCTAAGTATTAAACAGTATTTAATATATTCTTACTTCGGACTATTCATCTGCCACCTCCTCACATTGATTTTTGCTTCTTTGCTTCTTTCCTTTGTTCTGTTTACAGTATATACCAAAATCAGCAAAAAAGAAGACATAATCACGCAATACCGCATCTTTGCCCCGCAACTGTCACTTTCAGGTGTGCAACTGTCAGAAAACAATAATTGTCCTTGTTTCCGGCAAAAAACTGACAAACAAGCCACGTAAAAAAGCTACCGCCGCCACATATGAAATGTGGCAGCGGCAGCTTCTATGAATATAGACTGTCTGATGACCGTTCTAAATTATTCTTCTGTTGATTCTTCCTGAGCGTTATCTGATGCAAGAGCCTTCATGCTGAGACTGATCTTCTTTTCAGCTTCGTTCATGTCAACAACCTTTGCTTCGATTTCCTGACCGATTGAAAGAACATCTGAAGGCTTTTCAATATGTTCCTTCGCAATCTGTGAAACATGAAGTAATGCGTCAACACCTTCTTCAAGCTGTACGAATGCACCAAAATCTGTCATTCTTGCAACTTTACCCTTAACAACGTTACCTACAGCATACTTTGTAGCTGCATCGTTCCAAGGATTAGAATCCGGATACTTCACACTTAAAGCAATCTTATTGCCGTTGATTTCCTTAATGAAGCACTTTACAGAATCGCCAACCTTGTATACTTTCTTAGGATTTTCTGTTCTGCCCCATGACATTTCTGAAATATGAAGAAGTCCGTCAACACCGCCGAGGTCGATAAATGCACCGAAGTCTGTTACATTCTTAACTGTTCCTTCGATTGTATCACCTTCGTGAATCTTTTCTAATAATTCCTTCTGTGCTGCTTCCTTCTGTGCAACGATTAACTGCTTGCAGTCACCGATGATTCTTCTTCTCTTTGGATTGTACTCTGTGATTACGAAAGAAACTTCCTTATCCTTGTATACAGATAAATCCTTTACATATGTGTCTGAAACAAGACTTGCCGGAATAAATACTCTTGCTTCGTCAATGACAACACCAAGACCGCCATTCATAACCTGACTTACTGTTGCTGTTAATACTGTCTGGTTTTCGAAAGCTTCTTCAAGCTTCTTATTACCGTTATCAGCTACAAGTCTTCTGTATGTTAATAATACCTGACCTTCGCCGTCGTTTACTTTAAGGACCTTAGCCTGCATTGTATCACCAACAGATACAACTGTTGTTAAGTCAATGCCCGGTGTAGATGAGTATTCATTACGTGTAATAATACCATCTGCCTTATAGCCGATGTTAAGGATGATCTGGTCTTCCTTAACGTCGATAACAGTACCGTCAACTACCTCTCCTGTATGTATTGTCTTAAATGTTTCATCTAACATCTCTTCAAAGCTCTGTTCTGACATTAGTGTAAACCTCCTGAATAATATTGTTTGGGGTCGATGCCCCTGCTGTAATACCTATGCAGTCTGCCTTGCCCAAACTTGTCATGTCAAGGTCATTAAGCGTCTGAATGTAATATGTATCTTTACACTCGTTCTTACAGATTTCATACAGTTTTCGCGTATTGGAACTGCTGCTGCCTCCGACTACTATCATTGCATCAACACGCTTCGCTATCTCCCGTGCTTCTGTCTGACGTTCCTCAGTTGCATTACAAATTGTATTACGAATAATAATATTGTACCCCTTTTCGGATATAATTTCAACTAATTCTTTAAATTTATTGTAATTAAATGTCGTCTGGGATACGATACACACTTCCCGCTGTGGGTCTAATTGCAGATTTTGTGCCTTTTCTGCGGTATCAACCACATGTACTTGTGTTTTGGACCACCCCATAATTCCTTCGACTTCGGGGTGTTTTTCATTGCCGATAATAACAATCTGCTTGCCATTTGCACTTTCCTGCTTCACAATATTGTGAATTTTTAATACAAACGGACAGGTGGCATCTACAATTTCCACGCCTTTCTTCTGCAATGCTTCATAAACCGCACTGGATACTCCGTGTGAACGGATAATCACCGTTCCTTCTGTAATATCGTCTAATTCCTCCATTGTATTAATAACAAAGACGCCTTTTTTTTCTAAATCTTTAACAACTTCTTCATTATGAATAATCGGTCCAAATGTATAGACGTTTTTTTTGCCTGTCTGTTCATATACGGTATCCACCGCACGCTTTACACCAAAACAAAATCCTGCCGATTTTGCAAGAATCACTTCTTTCATGATGCCTTTTTCTCCTCAATAATCTGTGTAAGCTTTGCAACGACTTCTTCGATATTCATATCGGATGTATCCACCAGTATTGCATCTTCTGCCTGCTTTAACGGGGAAATTTCACGGTGCATGTCAGCATAGTCACGGCTTTCGATATCTGCCGCAATTTCTTCCAGATTACACTGCTCACCTTTCTGTGTAAGCTCGTCAAATCTTCTTTTTGCACGTGCCTGTGTACTCGCTGTCAGATAAATTTTTACAAAAGCATCCGGAAGCACGGTCGTTCCAATGTCCCTGCCGTCCATAATGACATCGGTTGTCTTTGCCAGCTTTCGCTGTAAATCCACCAGCTTACTGCGCACTGCCGCATACTTTGATGTCTTTGAAGCCATTTTTCCTGTTTCTTCTGTGCGTAACAGTCCTGTGACATTGTCACCGTTTAAAATCACCTGCTGTACGCCGTCCATATATTCAATCGTAATGTCCACATTGGACACTGCCGCATTGATTTCACGCTCATCGTCCGGGTTGACGTGATTCTGCGTAAAATATACCGCCATTGCACGGTACATTGCGCCTGTATCCACATAAATATAATTCATCTTTGCCGCCAAAAGCTTGGCAATCGTACTTTTTCCTGCACCAGCAGGTCCGTCAATCGCTATTGATACTGCCATTTTTTCTCCATTCCATTACATTTATTGTAATATTTTATATTTTATATTTTATATTTAAAATATTTATAAATTTTTCGTCTTACTGCCATTTATCAAAACTTTTACGATAAATGTGCCGCCGCCGCATAGGCTGTTGACCACGCAATCTGCAAATTAAAACCGCCGGTTACGGCATCCACGTCTAAGACTTCACCCGCAAAATACACACCGGATACCAGCTTTGATTCCATCGTTGCCGGATTGACTTCTTTGACACTCACACCGCCCTGCGTGATAATGGCTTCCTGAAAGCCGCGCAGTCCCGTAAGGGTCAACTTGAAATTCTTTAACAGCGTAACCAGCCGCTGGCGTTCCTGCTTTGTGACCTCGTGGATTTTCTTGTCCGGTGGGATTTTACTTAATTCCACAACCACAGGAATCAGCTTCTTTGGCAATAGCTTATCCAGTGAATTTTTAAAGCTTTTATTCTTTGCTTCTTCAAAATCCCGCAGCACACGCTCGTCTAGCTGTGCTTCATCAAGTGCCGGTTTTAAATCTATCGTAAGTAAAAGATTTTTCTGGCGGATAACCTTTGCCGCATAACTGCTGGCACTAAGCACTGTCGGACCGCTCACGCCAAAGTGCGTAAAAAGCATTTCCCCAAAATCTGAGTAAATCTTTTTGCCGGTATCCGGATCTGAAATCGTCACCGCCACATTTTTAAGGCTGAGCCCCTGCAACTCGCGCTCCCATTCTTCTTTTACAATAAACGGCACCAGTGCCGGAAGAATCGGTGTCACTTCGTGTCCCAGTTCTTTTGCAAAACGGTAGCCGTCCCCGGTAGAGCCTGTAGACTGATAAGAATTACCGCCGGTCGCTATAATCAGCGCATTGCCCTGTACCATGCGCTTACTGCCTGTCACTGTATCTTTCACCCTCAGCCCTGTAAATCTGCCGTCCTTGTGGCACACCTGCACAACCTCAGTATTTAAATGAACCTCTACCGACAGCTTTTTCATCTCACGCTGTAATGCGCCGATGACATCTGAGGAATGGTCTGATTCCGGGAATACGCGGTTGCCGCGTTCAATTTTAAACGCCAGCCCCAGTTCATCAAAAAAGCCCATTGTATCATAATTGGAAAAGCCGTTGAACGCGCTGTATAAAAACTTGCGATTGGTGACGACACTGTTAAAAATATCCTCGGAATCGCCTGCATTCGTAAAATTACAACGGCCCTTTCCTGTAATAAACAGCTTCTTTCCAAGCTTTTCGTTTTTTTCAAATAAAATAACCTGATTTCCATTTCTTGCCGCCGTAATGGCAGCCATCATGCCGGCTGCACCGCCGCCGGCGATTAAACATTTTTTCATCTTTTTCATTCCTTTGCTGACTAAACAAGGCTATTGTATCATAAAGCGGAAAAGAAACCAACCCTAAACGCCACAACTTCCTGCAACATCTATGGATTTATAACGCAAAACAGATTTACGGAAAATGTGTACTGCCCCGTACTATCCGTAAATCTGTTTAATCTCCTCAAAATGTTCTTTTGTAATCAGCGCATCTTTTTGTGTTCCTTTGAATTTGACAACATACGTCCACCTGCCATACGGCTCAATGGATTTAATTTTTGAAACATTAATCAGATACGACTTGTGGCTTCTAAGGAAACCTGTGTCCGAAAGCTTTTCTTCCAGCTCGCTGATTGCCATGCTGGTCGTAAACGGTTCTGCATCTGCCGTATAAAGAATCGTGGCATTGTTCTCACGCTCTACAAAAATAATGTCGTCTTTATCAAAAAAACGCACGCTTTCTTTGCCCTTAATCAGGATTTTATCTTTCTCGTGAAGCTTCTCCCGCGCTTTTTCGGACGGTATATCTGCCTTTTTGGACCCGGACGGTACTTCTGACGGATTCTGATTCTGACAGATATTGATACTGTCCGTGTCACCTATGTTGTCTTTTACACTGCCGCCGTTATTATTACCGTTGCTATCATTTATATTGTTTACGGCGTCCATATCATTTTTACTGACGCCCTGATACTGACTTTCATAACTACGCTGTATCCGCTCCAGTGTATGCTGAATCCGTTCCATATCAAATGGCTTTACCAGATAGTCAAACGCATACAGTTCAAACGCATTGGACATATACTCCGAATATGCCGTTGCAAAAATGATTTTCGTATCCGGCGCAGACTGTGCAATTACCTTTGCACAGTCTATTCCGCTGCTGCCCTTAATCTCAATATCCATAAACACAACCTCAGGCTGCGTTTCGTGAAAAGCCAGCAGGGCATCTGTCATGCTGTCACATTCGCTGACAACACAAAATGCCGGATTCCGTTCTATGACCCTGCGCAAAATCAAGCGGATATGAGCCTCATCGTCTACAAGCATTACCTTGATTGCCATGTCATTTTCCCTTTCAAATCGTGTGTCTGTTTCTTCTGTGTCTTCTTTTACATACCGGTTCTGCAAGAATCTCGGATAATACAACTGCCTGTCTTAATACTTCTGTATCCATGCCGCCAGATATTCCCTCAAATCCTGTTTTACCTGCACGGTGCATATCCTGTGCACAGGACATGCCGTCCGGCATGGTATGAACTTCCTGCCGCGGCTGTGCCTGCTGCTGTGTGGATGGCAGCGGTGGAGCAGCAGACTGCCGGTTCCCCGGCTGTCCGCCAAGCTGTCTGACAACCTGTGCGCCTAACTGCCCGCCAAGTTCACTGCCTGCTGCTTTCAGTCTTGCTGCAATCGTCTTTTTTAACTGCTGCTGGCTGCTATAAGACATCTTTTGGTTCATGTGCATCACCCTCTAAAATGTTCTTTGCGTTCACATCTTCCCTTGCAATGTTTTCACGCATTTTTGTATCTGCCTTAATATTCTGCATATCATAGTAATCCATAATGCCTAACTTGCCCTCACGCAGTGCATAAGCCAGTGCCTTTGGTACTTCTGCTTCGGCTTCTACAACGTAAGCGCGCATTTCCTGTTCCTTTGCAACTGCCATTGCACGGCGTTCCTCTGCTTTTGCCTGTGCGATATTTTTGTCGGCCTCTGCCTGAAGACTCTGTAAATGTGCACCAATGTTTCGTCCGATGTCGACATCCGCAATGTCGATGGAAAGAATTTCAAATGCTGTTCCCGCATCCAATCCCTTTGATAATACCAGCTTTGAAATATCGTCCGGATTTTCAAGCACTCTCTTGTGTTCTGCTGCCGAACCTACCGTTGTAACAATACCTTCACCGATACGTGCGATAATCGTTGCTTCACCGGCACCGCCAACCAGACGTTCCAGATTTGTTCTTACGGTGACTCTGGCTTTTACAAGCAGTTCAATACCATCCTTTGCCACGGCTGAAATATTCGGTGTTTCAATCACTTTCGGATTAACGCTCATCTTTACGGCTTCTAAGACATTTCGTCCCGCAAGGTCGATTGCCGCCGCCTTTTCAAACGGTAAATCAATGCCTGCACGTTCTGCAGCAATCAGCGCATCAACAACGCCGTCTACGTTACCGCCTGCAAGGTAATGTGCTTCTAACTGGTTGACCTGTAATGCGATACCGGCTTTGGTTGCCTTAATCAGCGGAAGAATAATTCTTGCCGGAACAACACGTCTTAAACGCATACCAATCAGTGTGAAAATGCCAACCCGCACTCCGGATGCCATCGATGAAATCCACAGTCCCACCGGAACAAACGAGAAAAACATAATCAAAATAAATACTACTACTGCTGCAACAATAATCGGTCCTACCATAACCTTTAACCCCTTTCTGTGTATGCATATTTTCATTTATTAATACAAAATGGCTGCCCATTTGAATTAATCTCTACTCCTGTCTTGCCTTTCTGACGACAAGTGATGAATTGCTGATTTTGTAAATCTCCACCAGTGTGCCTTTTTCTAAAAACGCACCGTCGGAAATCACATCAAACTCTACATCTTCTATCCGTACTTTCCCTGCCGGATGTAAATCCGTGGTTACAACTCCTTTTTTTCCTACAAGATACTGTAAATCCGTCGAACTTATGTAACCTTCTTCTTTATTCATTCTATCATTCAGAATAATCGGTGTCTTTAACCTGCCCTTTGCAAGCAGTGTAACCAGCGTAAATATCAAAACTGCAAGCAGCAATAAAACGACTGCTACGATAATAACCGCTTCCTGCACGCTGTCTGCGATTAAAAACACACCGGCGACCAGACAACACCCTCCTAAAATTCCCGGCGCGCCAAAGCCCGGTATAAGAGTTTCAATTCCCACAAAAAGAAAGCCCGCCGCCAGCAGTACAATTCCCAAAATCATAAAACCGTCCATTGCCCTTCTCCTTTCCTTTTCGCTTCTTTTTTTCTTTCTGTTTACAGTATATACAAAAAGCACCGAAAGGAAAGACATAATCACGCAATACCGCATCTTTTATCCGCAACTGTCACTTTTTGATATGCAACTGTCATTTTTATTTTGGAAGTGTCACGTCAAATTCTGTTTTTCCCGGTACAGAAGTAACGGTAATCGTGCCACGATACTGCCCTGCAAGCTTCCGCACCATCCACAGCCCCAGTCCGTGGCCTTCTTCCTTTTTGCTTGAATACCCCTTCTTAAAAATCAGTTCCCGCTTATTTTCCGGTATAACCGGACCATTATTGTATACAATAAACAAATACTGTTTTTCATTTTCCTGAATACACAGATGTACCTTTTTCTCTCCGTCCATGCCAGACACCGCCGTAAAGGCATTGTCGATTAAATTACCGAGAATCCGGCACACTTCCCACTGTTCCATGGAAAGTGCCGCCAGATCTGACGACACTTCCACAAAAAATGTAATCTGCTGCTTCTGCGCATACTCCATTTTTGCCTGAAGCAGGGCATTGACCGCCGGTTTTTTCGTCCGCAGTGCTTTTCCGATCCGCGCAATGTCCTCATAGAGCGGATGCAGATACCGGTACGCTTCTTCATATTCTTCCAGTTCAAGCAATCCGTAAACGACCTGCATTTCATTTAAGTATTCATGCCGCTGTGCGCGCAGTTTTAAATTAAGATGTTCCAGATTTTTAAAATTTTCCTGTAAATTTACAATATAAAACTTATCCAGTAAAAATGTCGATAAAATAATACTGATATTACACACCAGTAACATTCCCATAAAAACATAAACCGCAAGCGGCAGTGTTCCATACAGCCCAAGCCCCGCCGCAATCCAGAATACAATACTGATAAAAAACTGGATATACGCCGGAACCTGAATTTTTCTGCGCAGTTTTTTCCATTCCATTAAATATTTTCCTCTTTAATA
The DNA here is from genome assembly GCF_040095895.1 of Lachnospira intestinalis. Taxonomy (NCBI): domain Bacteria; kingdom Bacillati; phylum Bacillota; class Clostridia; order Lachnospirales; family Lachnospiraceae; genus Lachnospira; species Lachnospira intestinalis. The sequence goes on along the minus strand of NZ_JBBMFS010000002.1, from coordinate 259,101 downwards.
CACCCGATCAGATTTAATTTCTGAAGCTTTTTCTTAGAGTATATCATAGTTACAAATACAATGAAATAGACGCTTAGTACTGAAATTAAAATTGCCTTCCACGGAATATCCAATACCAGCACCTGTACGTTGTTAATCGTTTTGGCAATCCAGACGGATATAAGCACAGACACCGGAATCCCATATAACAGGGCTTTAGAGCCGTACATCAGACACTCAAAATACAGCATTTTGCCAAACCCCTGCTCCGTCATGCCGATGGATTTTAACATGGCAAATTCCCTGCGCCGCAGCATCATATTGGTAGAAATGGTGTTGAATACATTTGCCATGGCTATCAGCGACATCAATACTAAAAATCCGTATGAGAATACTTTTACCACATAAATAATACTTCTGTAGGATTCGTATTCCATTGCCTCATCGACCAGACTATAGCGGAAATACTGACCATTATCTTTGAGAATTTTCTGCATCTGTTCATACACCGCCATATGGTCTGTCGTCTTAAAATAAGTTATCAGTCCGCCCTGCCGATACTGCATTTTTTGTGTAAGCTTTTCCGCCATGGTGCGTGAACACAGCACAATATCATTTTGGTAGCGCAGATCGGTCTGCACCGCATACGGCAGCTTATCCACCGTTCTTCCGATATTAAAATCAATATCTGCTGCCTGTTTTTCTTCCTGCTCATTTTCATCTTCCGTTTCCGGATAAAAACATGCCTTTAATGTAAATGCCTGATTTGCAAAAACCGGATAATCCTTTCGTTTTCCGCTCTTGGTATCCGTCACACGGCGGTTGGTGTAGAGCAGATAAACCGGATTTTCCGTGTTCATATACGTATCCTTTGATAATCCGTTCTGCTGTAAATATCGTTCATACAAATCGTCTGCGATGCCGTAGACAAACATCAGTGTTTTTCCGTCGTTATAGGAAACCGAAGCATTTTCACTTTTCTTCTGCTCGGTTTTATATTCTTCTGTGAGATACGCGCTGTTTTCGTCCGCTTTATACCAGAACAGCCCCGCAGACAATGTGGTTGAACTTTCTTTTACGCCCTGTACCTGTTTTAATTTTTCAATAACCGGTTCTTCTTTTTCAATGTCTTCTAACGAACCGGAGCGGTAATAAACATCGTATTCCCCAAGCTTATAATTTTCCTCGACCATAAGCACAAGGTATTTGCCAAATGCGCTTGCCGATACAAACATCACAATACTGACAAACAGTGAAAAAATCGTGGTGCGGTATCTTTTGCCGCTTCTTTTAAAGTTCTTGCGGCTGATTACGCCTTCCACGCCGAACAGCTTCCTGAATATTTTAGAACATCTGATCTTTCTGCGGCTTAACTGAATATCGCCGTTCTGGCGGATTGCCTCAATCGCAGACATTCTCGAAATCCGTATCATCGGGATAAACGTTGAAATCAGCACCGTAAATAAAGATACGACTGCCGCCGCCGCAATTGCCGCAGGTGCCGGATACAATTTCATTTCACCGAGGGATACCATGCTTGCCGCAATGCTTTTCATACTGGCACGCACACCGAAAAGGGTAATGCCGATTCCCGCAACACCCACTAATATTCCCAGCGGGATTCCTGCAATGCTGACTAAAAATGCCTCGGAAAGCACACATTTACGAAGCTGTGCTTTGGTCGCCCCCACGGAGGAGAGCAGTCCGAACTGCTTTGTCCGTTCATTTAACGAAATGACAAAGGAATTGTAAATTAAAAGCACCGAAGCTCCGACAACCAGTACAATCACAATCACCGCTATCGTCGTAATAAAAGAGTAATAGGAAGAATACACGGATATTCCGCTCAGTCTTAACAGTCCGAGATTGTAGCCGGTTTCATAGGATGCATCGCTGTACCGTTTTAAAACCGCAAACGTATTCTTCGGATTTTTCACCCGAATGTAAACATCGGCACTTTCAACATTCTTTGTATTTTCATCGTATTTTGTATACACTACATAGCCGCTTCCGCTGCCAATATTAAAACCTGCGTCCTCATACAGACCGACTACCGTATATCCCTGTGTGTCCGCAAGTGCCAGTTCAACCGTATCGCCCACCTTGCAGTCCGCAAGAATACCGCTTGTAATCAAATCACTTGCAACTACAATTTCTTTTGAATTTTCCGCCATTCTGCCTTCTGTAAGCTCCAATGGGAGGCTGATTTCATTTTCATCACTGAATGCCTTGACACTGATCTGATGTCCGTCCTGTTCTTCAATGGTACTGCCGATATTGTACATCAGACGTTCTGATAAAATGTCACTGTCCTGCCTGATTTTTTCCAGCCCTTCCTTTAAATCGACCTGCTCAATCACGCCGTACCAGTTGCCCGATTCTTTGATTTTATAATCCAGCATACTTTTATGCAGGCTGGCGATAAAGACCGTAATTGCCGTAATCAACGCCGCTGACAGCATAATGCCGATAATCGTTACCAGTGTACGCACTTTGTTTTTTACCATTTGCCGGTAAGTCATTTTTAAAAAAATATGATTCTGTCCCATTAGCGGATCACCTCATCTCTTGTGATTCTGCCGTCGGAAATCTCAATAATACGGTCCGCCTGCAGGGCGATGTTTTCATCATGCGTAATGACAACCAGTGTCTGATTGTACTTTTTATTTGACAGCTTTAACAGTTCCATAATTTCATGGCTGTTGGCAGAGTCAAGATTTCCGGTCGGTTCATCCGCTAACAGCAGTGCCGGGTCATTCATCAGTGCACGCCCGATAGAAACTCTCTGCTGCTGCCCGCCGGATAACTGGTTCGGCAGATGATTTTCCCTTCCTTTTAAATGCAACACAGTCAAAAGCTCCTCTAACCGTTCCTCATCGACCTTTCTGCCGTCCATTAACACGGGCAGTGTGATATTTTCCACGACATTCAGCACCGGAATCAGGTTGTAAAACTGATAAATCAGCCCGACCTCCCTGCGCCTGAAAATTGCAAGCTGTGTATCATTTCTTGCATAGACATCATTGCTGTCCACATAGACATGCCCACCATCCGGTCTGTCTACGCCGCCAATCAGATGCAGAAGTGTAGACTTTCCCGAGCCGGACGGTCCTACAATTGCCACAAACTGCCCGCGCTTCACACTGAAGGACACGTTATCCAATGCCTTAAAGCTGTTTTCTCCTTTTCCGTAAATCTTTGTTAAATTTTCTACTTTCAAAATATCCATTGACTGCCTCCTGTATTTTAGATTTCAGTCTAAATTGTAGGACAGTCCGGTGACTGTGCCATGACTTTTATATGACAAATCTGTCACTTTTCGTTTAAGGCAGCATTTTATAAAAACAGATTTGAAATTCCGCACCGCCGTTTTTTGCGTTAAATACCTTTATCGTTCCGTTCTGCCTGCGGACAATCTCTGCTGCCAGTGAAAGTCCGATACCCACTCCTGTATTTTCCGTTCCTTTGCCACGGTAAAACCGCTCAAACAGGTGTGGTAAATCTTCTTTTTGAATTCCTGTTCCGTTGTCACGCACGATGATTTCCGTGTAAATCGGATTTTCCTGCGCCTCCATCTGAATCTGCCCGCCGGACGGTGTGTGTTCCATGCAGTTTTTCACAATATTTTCCAGCGCTTCTTTTGTCCACTGGAAATCTCCCGTAAAGGATACATTTTCTGCAATATCGTATGTCAAAAGCACCTCTTTTAATTCAAGCTGTACCGCCATGCCCTCAAATACCGTATCTGCCAGCTTTTTTACGGACACCGGTGCATTTTGAAACTGCACGACACCCGCATCGAATTTGGAAAGCTTTAAGAGTGTCGTTATGAGTTCTTCGACATGCGAGAGTGCATTGGATAACTTGCCGCTTAAATGCAGGCGTTCTTCATATGTAAGGTTTTCTTCCATTAAAAATGACAAAATAATATTCACGCTGGTCAGCGGTGTCTTTAACTGGTGCGAAATATCCGCCATGGCATTCATCAGATACTGTTTGTCCTGTCCCAGCTGCACCGCCTGTTCGTTTAAACGGATTACCAGCTTGTGAAGCTGATTCTGCAAAATACTTAAATCACCCTCCTGATACTCCTCAAATGCCGTTGTATAATCTCCCCGCAGAACGCGGTCTATCTGCGCATAAATTTCCCGGATTTTCTTTCTGCGACTGTATTCGCCCTCCGCATGGATTCCCATATATAAAATTCCCGTGGGAAGCACTATCCACCATGCCCGGCTTATCCATGCCGCCAATATTGAAGCTGTAAACACAACACCTTCTGCAATCCATTCACCGTTTCTTTTCATAGACGATACCCCATTCCACGCACCGTCTTAATTAACTCCGGATGGGACGGGTCTTCTTCTATCTTTTCCCGCAGCCGCTTAATATAAACTGTCAGCGTGTTGTCATTAACAAATTCTCCTGCCACGTCCCAGATTTCCGAGAGCAGGCGGCCTCTTGATAAAACCACACCCTTATTGTTAAAAAATATCAGTAACAGGCGGTATTCGAGTGCTGACAGTGCCAGCTCCTCTCCGTTACGGTATACGATTCCCTTAACCGTATCCACGGTGATACTGCCCTCTTTTAACAGCTTCTGGCTCTTTCCTGTCCGTCTTAACACACTGCGGATTCTTGAAACCAGCTCCCGCGGACGGAACGGCTTATTGATATAGTCATCTGCGCCCATATCCAGTCCCGTCACGACACTGTATTCATCGCCCGATGCCGTAAGGAAAATGACCGCCGCCGTGGATTTTTCCTTTGCCGCCGCACAGACTGCATATCCATTGCCGTCTGCTAACGATATATCAATTAAGAGCAAATCATATTCCCTTGTTTCAAGTTTTTCAATCGCTTCCCGCTGCCCCGCTACCGCTTCTACGATAAAATTTTCATTTTTTAAAAAGCTGCTTAAATAATCTACAATATCCCTGTCATCTTCAACCAGCAAAATTTTTTCCTGCACGCTTTTTCCGCCTTTCGCACTTTTTACCTCGTTTATATATCTTTTATCATCATAACAGTCCACCGAAAGTTCGTCAAATAATTAACTCTGCTTTTCTTTATGATAAGAACGTGCTATGATAGTTTTGTAATGATTTTTCTCAAGGGGAGGATTTTAAACTATGGCGTTACATATTATGGACGAAGCAAACAGATGCCTTCAGTGTAAGGTTCCGCAGTGTCAGAAGGGGTGTCCGATTCACACCAACATTCCGCTGGCAATTCGCCTGTTAAAAGAAAACAAATTAAACGAAGCCGGAAAAATGCTTTTTGAAAACAATCCGCTGACAACCGTGTGCAGTCTTGTCTGCAACCATGAAAATCAGTGTGAGGGTCACTGCGTACTTGGCAGAAAAGGTGCGCCGGTTCATTTTTCCAGCATTGAAAATTATATTTCCACAACCTATGCCAACCAGATGACCAACGGTCCTGCTAAATCCAACGGCATGCGCGTTGCCATTATCGGTTCCGGTCCTGCCGGTATTACGATTGCGATTATTCTTGCACGATACGGCTATCAGGTTACTATTTTTGAAGGAAAGGACAAGATTGGCGGTGTATTACGCTACGGCATCCCGGAATTTCGTCTGCCAAAGAGCGTCTTAGACGATATTGAATACCGCCATCTTGAATTAAAGGGCATTAAAATCCGCCCGAATACGACAATCGGCGGTGCTATCGGCATTGACGATTTATTCCGTGACGGCTATAAGGCAATTTTCGTCGGTACGGGTGTATGGAAGCCGAATACCCTGCATATTAAAGGTGAAACCTTTGGCAATGTCCACTTCGGTATCAATTACTTAAACAATCCTGACAGCTACCGCTTAGGCAAGCGTGTCATCGTCATCGGTGCCGGAAATGCCGCTATGGATGTGGCAAGAACCGCTATCCGCAAGGGTGTGGAGCATTTAACCTGCTTTTCTATCACAAAAGAGGTCGCCGCCAGCCACTATGAATTCAGCTATGCCCAGTTAGAGGGTGTCCAGTTTGAATACAATAAGCGTCCGGTTGAAATTAAGGATAACGGTGTTATCTTTATTGATGTTATTGAAAATGAAGATGGTACCTTTACAGATGTTGAAGGCACTGAAAAGCTTTACGAAGCCGACAGCACGATTATTTCTATCAGTCAGGGACCACAGAACCGTATTGTCAATACCACCGAAGGCTTAAAATCCACAGCCAGGGGTCTTTTGGATGCCGATGAAACCGGTCACACTTCAAGACCGGGTATCTTTGCTTCCGGTGATGTTGTAAACGGTGCGCGTACTGTTGTTGAAGCTGTTGCCCACAGCAAGGTTGTAGCAGAATCCATGCACGAATATATGCAGAGCCTGCCAAAGGACTGATAATATATCAGGTACTATAACCGTCAATTGCTTGCTCTCTATCCGATTCACAGTCGGAAAAAGAGCAGCCGATTGACGGTTAAACGGTGTCTGGTATTCCTGCCGGACACTTTTTACTTTATGGAAATTTGTATCCCCCGTCCTATTCTTTCTATCTTTTTTCCTAGAATTCCCTTTTATCTTATCCCTTTATAACCACATACTTTTGCACTGCATTATGGTAAAATTTTATTGTATTTCTATTTTTAGGAGGAAAGGAAAATTATGAAACACAATTTTAAGAAAATTCTGTGCGTACTGCTTGCCTGTCTTATGGTGATTCCGTTCTGTACAGAATTTGCAAAGCTTCCGCAGATTTGGGCAGCTTCGTCCGACATCGTGGACATTCCCGATGTCAATATGAAAGCCGCTTTAAACAGCGCTTTAAACGTTGAAGATTCTTCTGCCGATATTACAAAGGAACAGCTTGAATCGCTCACTGCTTTAAAATTAACAAATTCTGACGACACACACATTACCGACTACACAGGTCTTGAGTACTGTGTGAATCTGAAAACCTTACGGATTACCGATTCCGAACTTACGGTACTGCCGGATATTACGGCATTAACAAAACTGCACTTTCTGGATTTAAGTGACTGCTACAACCTGACAGATATTTCTAAAATTCCGGTAACGGATACTTTAAATGATGTAGAACTCGAAAAATGCACATCTGTAAATGATATCAGCCCGTTAAAAGCAGTTCCGTCTATCACAAGACTTTGTCTGGACGGTGTTAAAATCACCGATAAAAACGCTGATTCTAATGCGGACACAATTTCAAGCCTTACGAATCTGAAATATCTGGATTTGTCATACGCTTATGTAACAGACGAGTATTCTTCAATGTTTGATTCGCTTACAAAGCTTGAAACCTTAATTCTGGCATATAACCGTTTTTCAAATGTTGATTTCCTGTTGTCACACAACGGTACTTTAAAGGAACTGACACTTTACGGCTGTCCAGTTGCCAATGACATGACCGACACACTCGGACAAATGACCAGCTTAAAAACACTGGGTATCAGCTCTACAAATATTATGGACTACCGCTTTATGTCCCGTCTGCCGCATTTAACCAACTGGCCTATCCGTATGGCAGAAGGAAGTGATTCCTTCCCGACCAGACCATACACTAAAATTGTAAAGGAATTTCTGCCATATACACAGGAAACCTGTGTAATTGACAACCCGGTTATCAATATTGACGGCACACCTGTCGCTCCGGTTGAAGCAGACGGATACACTTTTGATGCGTCATCCAATCAGATTATACTGGATACAACACTTGTGGACAGCGGTTCCCGCTTATATTATTATATTAACTATCATTTTACTATTACCACGCCTGCGGGATATGACATTGTTATGCACCCGCTTGTTACCGTTTATGTCAGCAAAACAAGTGCACCGGATCCTATTAAGCTTTTCACCCAGCCGAAATCCTTTAAGGGAATTACCGGCAGCAGTTATTCTTTAAATGTTGCTGTACAGGGAACGGGCGGTTCTAATCAATATCAGTGGTATAAAGACGGTACGGCTCTTACCGGTGAAACTTCATCTACACTGAATTTCTCTGCACTTGCCGAAAGTGATGCCGGAGATTATACCGTTGTCGTTTCTAACGGTGTAAGCAGCGTCACAAGCGACACCGCAACCGTTACGGTTATGCCTAGACTTCAGATTTCCGCACAGCCTGCTTCTCTTTCACTGACAGAGGGGGAGAGTGGAGAACTCTCTGTTACGGCTTCCGGCTACGGAACATTATCTTATCAGTGGTTTAAAAACGGTTCTGCCATAACCAATGCAACGGCTTCTTCTATCCGCTTTGATAATATTTCAGGCAATGATGCGGGAAGCTACTATGTCGTTGTATATGATGACAACAGTTCTACCATGAGCAGCGCTGCAAATATAACCGTTACTACAAAACCAACACAGCCGGTTACAAAGCCAACCGAAACCGCTACGACAGAAGCGGCTACGACTCAGCCTGTTACGAAGCCGGCTGAAAATGCTACAACGGAAGCGGCTACGACTCAGCCTGTTACGAAGCCGACTGAAAATGCTACAACGGAAGCGGCTACGACTCAGCCTGCTACGAAGCCGGCTGAAAATGCTACAACGGAAGCGGCTACGACTCAGCCTGTTACGAAGCCGACTGAAAATGCTACAACGGAAGCGGCTACGACTCAGCCTGCTACAAAACCGGCTCAACCTGCTACAACAGCGGCTGTCCAGCCTGCAACTTCTACCAAAACAACAACAGCCACAAAAACTGCCGCTGCTTCAACAGATACTGCGACACAAAACAACACACAGGAACCGGCTACCGGTGATACAACATCTGTCGCTGTCTACGGACTTCTTCTTTTTGCCGCTGTTCTTGGCTGTGTAACACTGCTGATTACAAACAAAAAGAAAATGGATAAATAAATACATACAACAGTTATAACCGTTGTATTGACACAAAAAACAAATGACATAAAAATAAGATAAAATAAAAAATATCCCGGCTTTGCAGTCTGCCTAAGCCGGGATATTTTTACTATGCATACAGTTTGAATTTTCTTACCAGTGTATCCAGTTCTTCTGCCTTGGCGGATAACTGTTCGCTGATTGCCGCACTTTCTTCTGATGAAGAAGCCGTATTCTGTACTGCCGCCGATAACTGATCGATTCCCTGATTGACCTGTTCTAAGGCAGATGCCTGATTGACGGCTGTTTCATTAATCTGATGTGCCACATCTGCAAAGGTGTTCATGCTCGCAATTACTCTGTCAAAAGACTGGGAAACGGTTTCCGTAACTGCATTGCCTTTTTCAATTTCCTGAACGGTTTTGCTGATTAATTCCTTGGTTTCTGCCGCAGAATTGGCACTGTCTGCCGCCAGCTTACCAATCTGGTCTGCAACAACCGCAAAGCCTTTTCCGGCTTCTCCGGCTCTTGCTGCTTCAATTGAAGCATTTAATGAAAGCAGATTTGTCTGTGAGGCAATATTTTCTATTGTTACAATAATATTATCGATTTCGCTGGAGATTTCATAAATGCGGCGCATTTCATCGGTCAATTCTTTCATTTTTTCCTTTTCCTGCTCTGCATCTGAAACGGTCTTTTGAATATCATCATATGCCTGCTGCGTTTCCCTGGCACTTTCCGTTGCCATATTGGCTACCGAAGTCACTGTAGCATCTAACTGCTGGATTGCACTTGCCTGATCAGTTGCGCCCTCTGCAAGTGCCTGCGAAGACTGGGATATACCGTTTGCCCCTTCTTCAACCTCATCCGCACTTGTCTGGATATTCGTCAGAGTACTGTTAAAACGCTTTAAGATATGTACAAAAGACTCTTTAATACTTGCAAAATCACCGAGGAAATCTGTAATTTCATCGCTGTCCTCTGTCAAATCTCCGGTTGCCATACGCTGTAAGATTGCTGAAATCTCATTTACATAATCGGAGAGATTTTTCGTTGTACCGCGCAGTGCATCCGCAAGTTGTCCGATTTCATCATCGGATTCATAGGTAATCCGTTCTCCGACAGACATATCTCCGCTGTACATGATTTTGGCAGCTTCTGTAATCTCCTGTACCGGTTCTACAATAGCACCGGCCATCTTGCGTGTAACATGCAGTCCAAATACCACGCCTGCGATAAGCAGTAAAATACCTGCCACGGTCATTCCGACACCAGTATATTTTGACATCGTATAATAATTAACCGCAGTCTTATCAATCGAGTTTTCCAGCTGTTCAGAAAGGCTTTTAATGTCATTTACAATCGGCAGATATGTATTATTATTTAATTCAACCGCCTCGCTGTAACGACCTGCCTTAATCTGTGTCATTAACGTGCTTCTGACCTTTTCGCCTTCATCAATCTTTGACACTATCTGATTTAACAGCGCTGTACTTTCTGTATTCATCTTCCGGTTCTGCATCTGCTGTACAGAATCTGTAATCAGACTGACATCTTCTGTGACGGTCTTTTCAAAATTCACATAGCTGTTCCCAACCTGTGATGAATCCTCAGTCAGAATTCTGTTTATCGCACGCTGTAAATCCGTAATGCCGTAGCGCACTTTGCCTACACTGTCAATATTGGCAAGCGGACCGTTAAAAATACCGCTTACATTTCCCTTTACAATATTTAACCCCACAAGTAACAGTACCGCTATCACTGCCGCTACTGCAATAATAATGCCATGGGATATAAATAATTTTTTCTTTAGTGATAAGTTTTTGTATCTTTCATTTTGTTCCATTCTCGTTCTGTCTCCTTGTTTATGTTAAATACAGATTTTACTATACTTTTTTCCTGTATTCAAGGTGTTATGGGTATTTTTTCCTAAGAAAATTGTATTTTTTGTGTATTTCTATATGATACGAAAGCGCAATCTACAAAAAGGGAGATTCTTTTGAATCTCCCTTTATAAGCTAACTCAACAATGATATCCAATGATATCCGCTGCTGAATCCGGCATCAGATTATTATACCGGATATGTCTTATTTTCTGTATCCGCAGCCTTTGGGTCAACCTTTGTCTGCTGCGCTTCTCTGTACTTAAAGAATTCTTCTGCAACTGCCGGGAATAATGCGTATGATAATACGTCTTCATCCTGCTGTTTGTACTTCTGAACGACCGGGCTCTTTTTGAAGCCTTCTAACTGTGGCTCAATCAAGTCAGCCGGACGGCATGTAATCGGCTCTGTATCACCGATTGCCTTCTTCTGTACTTCTTTATTAAACGGCTTAACGGTACGTCCGAATTCACCTGCAAGAACCTTCTTGGATTCTTTTGTAATCATCTTGTAACGTTCACCCTGTAATACATTTAATACAGCCTGTGTACCGACAATCTGTGATGACGGTGTAACCAGAGGCGGTTCACCATAATCCTTACGAACTCTCGGAATTTCTTCAAGCACAGCCTGATACTTGTCTTCTGCACCTGCATCCTTTAACTGGGATACAAGATTTGATAACATACCACCCGGTACCTGATATAAGAGTGTCTTGATATTTACGCCAAGAACCTTTGTATTCATCAGACCTGTCTTTAACGCTTCCTCTCTCATCGGACGGAAGTATTCAGCGATTTCAGCCAGCAGATTCTGGTCAAGTCCTGTATCATACGGTGTGCCCTTAAAGGTTTCTACCATAACTTCTGTTGCAGGCTGGCTTGTACCCATTGAGAACGGTGAGATTGCTGTATCAATAACATCTGCACCGGCTTCTACTGCCTTTAAATAGGTCATGGAAGCAACACCGGATGTATAATGTGTATGCATCTGAATCGGCAGTGAAGAACCTTCCTTTAATGCCTGTACGAGTTCTGTTGCTTTATATGGAAGTAAAAGACCTGCCATATCCTTGATACAGATAGAGTCTGCACCCATATCTTCAATCTTCTTTGCTGTTTCTTTCCAATAATCCAGTGTATAGGCATCACCGATTGTATAAGAAAGTGCAATCTGTGCATGTCCTTTTTCTCTCTTAGCTGCCTTTACTGCTGTTTCAAGATTTCTTAAATCGTTAAAGCAGTCGAAAATACGGATAATATCAATACCGTTTGCAATAGACTTCTGTACGAAATATTCTACTACATCATCTGCATAATGATTGTATCCGAGGATATTCTGTCCTCTGAATAACATCTGTAATTTTGTATTTTTAAAACCATCTCTTAACTTACGAAGTCTTTCCCATGGGTCTTCTTTTAAGAATCTAAGAGATGCATCGAATGTCGCACCACCCCAGCACTCTACAGAATGATATCCGACTTTATCCATCTTATCGACAATCGGAAGCATCTGCTCTGTTGTCATTCTTGTAGCAATTAAGGACTGATGTGCATCACGCAATACGGTCTCAGTAATTTTTAAAGGTTTTTTCACCTGTTCTGCCATCTTTATATCCTCCATTAATATCTATTTTACATTACACCAAACATCGCCATAAACGTACCTGCGGCAACTGCCGTACCGATAACACCGGCTACGTTTGGTCCCATCGCATGCATTAACAGGAAGTTGGACGGATCTGCTTCCGTGCCGACCTTCTGTGATACTCGTGCTGCCATTGGAACGGCTGATACGCCGGCTGAACCAATCAGCGGATTTACCTTGCCATGTGTTGCCTTGCACATAATCTTACCAAACAGTACACCGGCTGCCGTACCAAATGCAAACGCAACCAGACCTAATGCAACAATCTTTAAAGTATCAAGATTTAAAAATGCCTCTGCACTTGTTGTTGCACCGACAGATGTACCCAGAATAATAACAACGATGTACATCAATGCATTTGATGCTGTTTCTGTAAGCTGCTTTACAACACCGCTCTCTTTAAAGAGATTACCTAACATCAGCATACCAACGAGTGGAGCTGTTGTCGGAAGAATCATAACAACAACAATCGTTACAACGATTGGGAACAGAATCTTTTCCAGTTTGGATACAGGACGTAACTGTTCCATTTTAATCTTTCTTTCATCTTCTGTTGTTAAAAGCTTCATAATCGGTGGCTGGATAATCGGAACCAGTGACATATAGGAATATGCTGCCACCGCAATCGGTCCCATATATTTTGTCTGTCCTAATTTACCGGCAAGGAAGATAGATGTCGGTCCATCGGCACCACCGATAATAGAAATCGCTGCTGCTGCCTTATCCGGGAATCCCATAAAGATTGCCAGAATATATGCAGCGAAAATACCGAACTGCGCTGCCGCACCAAGCAGAAAGCTCTTTGGATTGGCAATCAGCGGTCCGAAATCTGTCATTGCACCAACACCAAGGAAAATCAAGGACGGTAAAATACTCCATTCATCCAGTAAATAGAAGTAATGCAGTAAACCACCCACACCATTGCTGGAATCCTCAATGGAAAGCATGATGTCCGGATAAAGATTGACAAGAAGCATACCAAAGGAAATCGGTACAAGAAGCAGAGGTTCGTATCCTTTTTTTATTGCTAAGTACAGGAAAATCAACGCAACAACAACCATGAGGTAATTGCCCCATGAAAGCCCGAAAAATGCGGTCTGCTGTACGAGGTTTCCCAATGTTTCTATAATATAACTCATTTTTTAACCTCCCGTTTCAATGATTCTGATAAAGAACTTAGTTCATGGAAACTAATACTTTACCTGTTTCAACGGAATCACCAACGGCACATTCTACTGTTGCAACAGTACCGTCCTGTGGTGCACAGATTTCATTTTCCATCTTCATGGCTTCAAGAACAACAAGTACATCACCCTTCTTTACAGCAGAGCCTGCTGCAACCGGTGTCTTTAAAATCTTACCCTGCATTGGAGCAGTTACCTTTACTGCACCCTGTGCGCCAGCCGGTGCTGCTTTCTTTGCTGCCTTCGGTGCAGCTTTCGGTGCAGCCTTTGCTGCCGGTGTTGCTGCGCTTCCTGTTCCTTCTTCTACTGTAACGTCATATACATTCCCATTCACTGTGATCGTATAATTTTTCATTGTTTCCTCCGTTCCACCGCGGTCTGCGGCTGATTGATTATCAAATATTTTAATTTTATTTCCAGTTATTCTGTCTGCCGACTTTTCTGATGGAACGAACTACCAGTCCATCTGCCGCAGTACCTTCTGATGCAGCAATCGCCGCCGTAATAACAGCAACCAGTTCGCAGTCATCTTCTTCCTCATCTTCCGGTTCCTCAACAACCGGTGCAGGTGCTGTCTGCTGTGGTGCTTCTGCTGTCTGTTTCTTTGCTCCGATTTTATTAACATGCTGAAGCAGAGAAATGATATAAGAAATGAAAATCAGCACGATAAATACCGTACCCATACCAAGTACTGTATTTAATACAGCCTTTTCCATCTTCTCACCTGTTGTATAAGTCGGGTTAATTGCACCGCTGTCCAGATTGAAATCATCATCGATGACCAGTTCAAATGCACAGGTTCTTGTTTCATACGTTGCATTGATTGCAATCGTGCACAGTGTTCCTGTTTCATCACTGACTCTGACATCTTCTTTGTCAATGGACTTTAATGCGCCTAAATCTTCTCTTGTTTTAACCCAGCTGTTATAAAACTCAATCGTCTTGTCGTTCATGCCCTGCATATTTACGACATAGACTTTTCCATTCACATAGCTGAGTGTCTTTGCTGCTTCGCCATCTGCTTTAATCTGTGCATCCGATGTCTGGTCTAAATATACCAGCATATCTTCTGCCCACTGTACCATATCTGAGGCATACTGATTGACCTTCATATCTTTAAGGCTCGTCTTAGCACTGTCTGAAGAAATGGTATTGGTGCAGGCTGTCATACTGAACACGCAGGCTAACACACAGAACAACACGAAAAAGCGTTTGATATTAGTTTTCTTCATATTGTTTCACCTCATTATCAGACCGTTCCATGCTTCTTAACCGGACGATCCTCTCTTTTTGTGTACAGCATTTCAAACGCTGCCGCAACATACTGTCTTGTTTCCTCAGGATTGATAATTGTATCCACATAACCTCTTGCTGCTGCAGATTCTACGCTGGACTGTAACTGTGCATATTCTGCTGCCTTTTCAGAAATCTTTGCGTTGACATCTTCTGCCTTATCAATCTCATCTGCATACATAATCTTTACTGCACTGGCTGCATCCATCATACCGATGCTTGCTGACGGCCATGCGTATGTCATATCTGCACCGACTGCTTTGGAATTCATTGCCACATAAGCACTTCCGTAAGCTTCGCCGATGATTACATTAACCTTTGGTACGGTTGCATTTGCAAATGCATATGTAAGCTTTGCTGCTGCCTTTGCAATCTTCTTTTCTGAATCAACTGTTGCTTCAAAGCCCTTTACATTGGTAAGGGTCAGCACCGGAATTTCAAATGCATCACAGAAATTCACAAATTCTGCAGCTTTTTCAGCACCGTCAACGGTCAGTACCGGTTCAAACTTTTCTGCTGCTTCGCCTTCGTCATCAAAACGGACTGTTCTGTTGGCAACGGCGCCGACTGTTGTACCGTTAATCTTTAACAGACCTGTTACAACACTCTTTGCAAATTCAGACTTTACTTCCATAAATAAGCCGTCATCTGCAATATCTGTTAATGCAAGCACTGCATCTGCTGCTTCTGCTTCCATATCCGCACATGCTCTATTTAAATCATCTTCGCAGTCTGCATAAGCTACATCGTCATTATTGGCCGGAAGAAGAGATACAAGCTGTCTGATGCCATTTGCAATTGTTTCCTCATCACCTGTAAAATCTGCAACACCTGCTTCTGCCTGAAATGCAGCAGATGCTGTGTCTAACTTGGTATCATTGTTGCCGTCTAATGCATTCGGACTGTTCACAAATAACTTTCCGTTCTTTTCTTCTACAAATGTAAAATCAGAAAGTTCTGAAAGAACTGCAAGACCGCCGCCGCAGCTTCCATAAACAGCCGTAATCTGCGGTACAAGACCGGAACATAATGACATCTTCCGGTAAATTGTTCCGAAACCATTCAAAGCATCTGTTGCTTCCTGAAGTCTTAATCCTGCACAATCTATCAGGCCAATAACCGGCGCTCCCATCTTCATAGCCATATCGTAAAGTCCTGTAATCTTCTTTGCATGCATTTCGCCGATTGAACCGCCTAAAACTGCCGGATTCTGGCTGTATACATACACAAGACTTCCATTAATTACTCCGTATCCGGTAATAACACCGTCTGCCGGAGTGTCTTTTTCCTGCATGTTAAAATCTGTTGCTCTGGCTTTTACACCTGCTCCGATTTCAACAAAACTGTTGTCATCAAGAATTGCTTCAATGCGTTCTCTTGCTGACGCCTGTGTTGTGTTACCCATTCTCTAAAGACCTCCTATACTTTTTGTAATAATGTAACAATCTATTGTCTATTTTATAACAATATTTCCCAAAAAACAAGCTTTTTGTAGAATCTTATTTACAATTCTGACAATTCCTTTTAAATTGCATAATACTTTAAAAAAAGCATCTGACACAAGCCTAATCTCTACTCTCAATTGCCGCCACAATCCCTTTTTCAATCAGAATTTCCGCAGTTTCTTCTTTTATCTCATTGCTCTGGCAGATGCTTAACCCCTGCCGTAAAATGTATCCGTTCAGCGGATATTTCAAGCCTTTTAATGTAAGAACTACTTCCTCTGTCATCGGCACAAATGAAATATATTTTCCGTACTGATCTGCCTTTTTTATCGTTTTATTTCCGTTTAACAGATAAATTTTGTTGTACTTATCATAAATGCAGCACTCCGTTCCTGCTTCCAATGCCTGTTTCATGATAAAAATATTGGTCAGTGCGTGGTCATAGCGTGTTCCGGTAGCCCCTAAAATATCAATCGCCGCCGGATGATGTTTTAACGCTGTAATTACCGCCAGATGTGTATCGGTATAATTTTTTTCCGGCGGATATGTCACTGTCTGCGTATCTTTTTTATAGGTATCAAGCAGCCTTTCATTAACCGAATCGTAATCCCCCAAAATGTAATCCACCCGGATTCCCAGTTTATCCGCATGTACCAGTCCGCTGTCTGCCGCAATGCAGTAATCATATATTTTTCCGGAAAGCCAGTCTTTCGCCCACTCATAATCTACTGTACCGCCCGTAATAATTAAAATCTTTTCTGCCATGATTTTCATTTTATCCTTTCTGCACTCACGAATCATCTCTTTCCGTTCTGCTTTGTGTAATGATTCGTTATTATATATTTCTGACTTTGCCACGCATGTCCGTAAAATTCAAAGTTTCTCCGCACGTCGCATTGCCTGTGCTTATTATATGATAACAATTTTAAAGTTCTTTGTACAAGTTCTTTTTTTCTTCACATTTTTGTTTTATACTAAAATTTGGAGTAAAATCCAAAATCTGATTGAGATAAGAATGGAGATTTTTATGGAAAACAAACATTATGAACCGGTCGCTTATCTTCCGAAAGAGCAGGCTGAACGTTTTCAGGAATTTTTGAAATTTTCGGGAATTGCAGACATTGAAATGAATGTCAATGAATTAAACAGCACTTATTCTGTCAGTGTTGCTTCGGGCGATTTTGAAAAAGCAGATAATCTTTATCATGTTTTTTCCGAAAATGAACTAAAAAAAGATTCTACGGAAGACGAGTTGACTCAGGGTGGCAGTATTTACAATAACTCTGCCGAAAAATACAGCGACAATCTCTCCTCTGCCATCACATTTTTTGTGTGTGGCGGTGCGGGACTGATTATTTTACTGCTCAATGACTTTAATGTACTTCACCTGTTCCACTTTTCAGGTGCTTCCGCAATCCTGACAAATGTTGTGCTTGGCGGACTTTTTATTGCATTTTTACTGATTGGCTTCAAATCACTCAAATATTCCAAAAATATTAAATCACAGATGAGTGTGGAAAATGAACTTTCAGATAAATTAAACAACTGGCTTGCCAAAAACGTGTCACCGGAAGCCATTGAAGCTTCTTACGATGGCAGTATCCCGGAAGAAATGAAGTATTTTAACCGCAGCAGCTATTTAAAAAACGCGCTGTCAGAAGCCTTCCCGGATGCAGATGATTCTGTTATCGAAGTGGTCAGTGACCAGTACATTGAAGATACTTTTAATTCTTCACATGAATAATGCCTTTAAATATTTTTGATTCTGCTATGTTTTAAAACTATTCAAAAACCGCAGGAATGTGAACCAGACTCCGGATTCCCGGACATCTGTCACACTCCTGCGGTTTTATTTTTTATGATACCAGGGTCAAAAGATCTGAACCCACATGAGCTTGCTCATAGGTGGGTGAATGATCTTGTGACCGTATAATTATTTGTTTGAAAGATATTCATCAATACCCTTAGCACCGGCTTTACCTGCACCCATGGCAAGAATAACAGTTGCTGCACCTGTTACGGCATCACCACCGGCATAAACGCCTGTCTTTGTTGTCTTACCTGTTTCTTCCTCTGCAATAATGCACTTTCTGTTATTGATATCCAGTCCCTTTGTTGTAGAAGAAATCAATGGATTTGGAGATGTACCCAGTGACATGATTACTGCGTCTAAATCCATTACATATTCAGAACCCGGAACTTCAACCGGTCTTCTTCTTCCTGAAGCATCCGGTTCGCCCAGTTCCATTTTAACGCACTTCATACCCTTTACCCAGCCGTTTTCATCAGCGATAATTTCAGTCGGGTTTGTCAGAAGGTCAAAGATGATACCTTCTTCTTTTGCGTGATGTACTTCTTCTGCTCTTGCAGGAAGTTCCGCTTCACTTCTTCTGTATACGATATGTACTTCTGCACCAAGTCTTAACGCTGTTCTTGCAGCATCCATGGCAACATTACCGCCACCTACGATAGCTACCTTATTGAATCTTGCAATCGGTGTATCGTAATCATCGTTGAAAGCTTTCATCAGGTTGCTTCTTGTAAGGTATTCATTTGCAGAAAATACGCCATTTGCATTTTCACCCGGGATACCCATAAATCTAGGCAGACCTGCACCGGAACCGATAAATACAGCTTCAAAACCTTCTTCTTCAATTAACTGGTCGATTGTCATAGACTTGCCGATAACAACGTTTGTTTCAATCTTAACGCCTAAGCTCTTTACATTTTCAATTTCACTTGCAACAACGGTTGACTTTGGCAGACGGAATTCAGGAATACCGTAAACAAGTACACCGCCCGGCTCATGAAGGGCTTCAAAGATTGTTACGTCATAACCCATCTTTGCAAGATCTCCTGCACAGGTAAGACCTGAAGGACCTGAACCAATAACGGCAACTTTCTTATTCTTCTTTTCCGTAGATTTTTCCGGCTTAATCTGATTTTGCCTTGCCCAGTCAGCAACGAAACGTTCCAGCTTACCAATAGAAATTGCTTCGCCCTTGATACCGCGGATACATTTTCCTTCACACTGGCTTTCCTGTGGACATACACGTCCGCAGACAGCCGGAAGTGCTGATGACTGACCGATAATCTTATAAGCAGTTTCAAAATTCTTTTCTTTAACTTCATGAATAAATGCCGGGATATTAATGGATACAGGGCATCCCTTAATACACTGTGCATTCTTACAATTAATACATCTGCTGGCTTCTAATACAGCTTCTTCTTCGTTGTAACCCAGACAAACTTCATCAAAATTCTTATTTCTTACGTCAGGAGCCTGCTCTCTGACTGGTACTTTCTTTGTAACGTCCATTATGGAACCTCCTACCTGTTGTTTTATTTTTTATGATTAATCGTTGCAGTTGCCACAGCCGCCGTGATGTGTATCACCTTCCTGAAGCTTTAACATGGCTCTGCCTTCTTCTGTCTTATACATCTGCTGGCGTTTCATTGCCTGATCAAAATCTACCAGATGTCCGTCAAATTCCGGTCCGTCTACGCAGGCGAATTTGATTTCGTCGCCAACCTGTAAACGGCAGGCACCACACATACCTGTACCATCAACCATAATCGGGTTCATGCTGACAATTGTAGGAATTCCCAATTCTTTTGTCAACAGACAGACAAACTTCATCATAATCAGAGGTCCGATTGCGATACAACGGTCATACTTTTTGCCCTGATTGTTTACTAAATCCTTTAATACATCTGTACCCATGCCTTTTCTGACATAGCTTCCGTCATCGGTTGTAATGTAAAGATTACCGGCTACAGCTTCCATCTCTTTTTCAAGGATGAGTAAATCTTTATTTTTTGCACCCACAATAACATCGGCATCAATGCCATGTTCATGCAGCCATTTTACCTGTGGGTAAACCGGTGCTGTACCAACACCACCTGCTACAAACACAAGCTTCTTTTTCTTTAATTCTTCAATATCTTCTCCAATTAATTCTGAAGGACATCCGAGTGGTCCTACGAAATCTTCAAAAGCATCTCCTGCCTTTAAATGTGCCATCTTTTCTGTAGATGCGCCCACTGTCTGGAATACAATTGTAACAATGCCCTTTTCACGGTCAAAGTCGCAAATAGTAAGAGGAATTCTCTCTCCTTTTTCGTCCATCTTTACAATGATGAACTGACCCGGCTGGCAGTGTCTGGCAACTCTTGGCGCCTCAACATCCATCAGGTAAATTTTGTCTGCTAATTTCTCAGCTTTCTGAATCTTATACATCTTAGTACCCCTTTCAATTTATATTCCGTGTATATAAAAGACACGTTTATAACATAGTAAATCGCGGCATTGCTGCCTTTTTAATAAGAAGATGCCTGATATGTGCCTTCTGTTCCTGTAATCTGGTAGCATTTCCCATTTTTAATGCCTACCCCGTAGTTTCCCTCTGTCGTGGTCTGTGTGCCGGATTTTAAATCCACCCGGATCTGATACAGTTCCGTATCGTTAATTGTGACATTTCCCACATAAGAAAAGACTGCCGCCGCACCATTTGGTGCTGTCTGCTCATCTGCATTGAGCATCCCAAGTTCTTTCATGCGGTCTTTTAAAATCTCTAACGCTTCTGTATACGTATAGGATTTTTGTGGATTTACAATATAATTCTTCCTTGCAACAGAACTTACCAGATCATGTTCATCAACTGCAATGGCTGATACAACAATATTGCCTTCCGGCATTGAAAAAGGCTCTGTATAAGCCTGTGAATCTGTTGTCGGTGTCGTTCCGTCTGTTGTGTAATAAATTTTCGTGCCATCTGCAGCATCAATGGAAATTTTTTCTCCATATTCATAAGTGCCTGATGACGGACTGATGACCGGCGCATCCGGCTTCTGATAGTTAATAGTATAGTCAAATTCCGCAACCGGACTATATACACCGATTGTATTGACCGCAACGGCTTTCAACGCCGTAATACCACCCTCAAGCGCAATCGCTTCTGTATACTGTGTACTGCTGCTGTCCGGCTGTGTACCGTCTGTTGTATAATAAATTGTACAGGAATCCTCTGCAAATAAAGAAACCTGTAATTCCCTTTGATACTGTCCCGGTGTTTCGGATACAGTCGGTGCCTGTACTTCATACTGGGATAACAACTTCTGGGCATCTGTTCCCTGATACTGTGCAATCAATTTATTCAAGGCATCGCCGTCTTCTTTATCCGCATAAAACTGTGCCAGTGCAGATAATGCATTCTCATTATTTTTATCTACCTGCAAAATCGCAAGCAGCATATCCAATGCCTGCTGTTCTTCTTTATCCTGCTGATAGCACTGATAAAGTGCATACATCATATCTACATTTTTTTTACCTTCACCGGTCTGATAAGCTTTGGCAAAATATTGCTTTGCATTATGATAATCCTGTTTTTTTAACAATTCCATGGCTTTTTGATAATTATAAGAATAGGATTTGCGGTTGGAAATACCCCATACGGTAATTCCTGCAATCACTGCGACGGTCACTGCCGCCACAATTCCCACAATCAGTATTTTCTTTTTTTTATCTGCTTTCAAAGCCGTTTTGGATGTTTTTTTCGATAAATCTGTTTCCGGCTTATCAGTGTCCTGCTTACCGTTCCCCGGTTTATCCATTCCGGGGTGTACTTTTACCGGTTCTATTACCTGTGTTTCTAAAGACACCTTTGTTTCTGTCGCAGCTTTTTTCTCCATGGCGGCTTTCTGCATGCTTTTCTGCTGTTTTTCCTTCTCCGCCTGTCTTGCCTGAAGCTGGATATCTACTAAATCCGGCAAAACCTGAGTCTTCATCTGGGCAGCATCTTTTTTCCCTGCATTTCCCGCGGCTGTAGAACGGACAGGTATTTCCTGTTTTCCCATTGCAGCCTTTGCTACATTGGTTTCTTCTTCTACCAGCTTTTCAATGGATTTTGCAAGTTCTATATCAATCTCTTCTTTATTATCGTTACTCACTGAGCCTAAATCAGTACGCGTATCGTCTGGTTTACTTTCATCATGACTGCCCATAGCTAACTCCTATTTCTTTATTTAACATGAACAATCATACCATATACAAATGATTTTAGCAATAAATGATACTGTGAATTTTTTGACGAAACAAATCCACCCTTCTTTTGCACTTTTTATTTATATATTTTATTGTTTGTTTATATTTCGTACACACTTTGCTCACAATTCCCAGATATAATAAATCTCGATAGCAAAGATATTCTTTCTATCTCCCCCTCATATTTTTTTGACCGGTACTCTCCCCAAGGGTACCGGTTTTTTATTACTTTTTTTAATTCTATATCTGCTAAATCGGCTTTCAATAATTCCTGCACTACAATAAAAAGCAGCCACAGACGTTCTTCACGAACCGCCTGCGGCTGCTTTTATTAATTCCGGAATACCACTACTGTGTTATTCTTACCGGATATTTGTTACTCTTACTGTGCATGACAAAGTCTTATTATTTAAGACTGCTGTTACAGTTGTCGTACCTGCCTTACGGGCAACTACATGACCTGTTGAGTCGACTGTGCAGACTCTCGGGTTACTGCTTCTCCATGTCACCTTGCTGTTACTGTCGTTACCGATAACATCCAGCCAGTATGAATCATACTGTTCCAAAGTGATGCTTGAACGGCTGATAGCCAGTGAATGGACTATACAAGATGAAAGTGCAGTACCATTGACGCTTTCTGCCACAACTTCCGCAGTACCAGGACCCACTGTTGTAATTACGCCATTACCATCTACTACAACAATACCGGTATCTGTTGAATACCATTCATAGGAATCCGTATTAATTGCCGGACGCACTCTGACAGATAACTGTCTTGACTTACCGGTGAGCATATAGATTTCGCTTGAATTAATCTTAATGGATGTAATATTAACTACCGGTGTTACATATACCCAGCAGACACCCTTTACATTATTTCCATCCTTCGAAGTCGCTGTAATCTTACACTTACCTGTACTTAAAGCAAAGATTTCGCCGGCTTCATCAACTGTTGCAATTTCTTCATTAGAAGATTCCCATGTTACATCTTTAATCGATGCATCGTCCGGTTCAATAACTGCCTGTACAATGCGGGATTCTCCAACTAACATACGGACTGTATCTGGTTCAATACGGATAGATGTCACCGGATTTACAACCTGAACAACACAGGTAGCGGATACACCGCTGCCATCAGCTGCTGTTACAGTAATAACTGCAATACCCGGTTCACCCGCATTTAATGTACCGTAAGAATCTACGGAACAGATTGAATTATCGGATGAGGTCCATATAATATTTTTATTGGTTGCCGTATCAGAACCTACCGTTGCTGTTAAAGTTCCGGAAGTTCCGACATTCATAAATTTATGTGTTTCACTTAATGTAATAGAAGAAACATATTCTTTTACATCAATCGTACAAGCTGCTGTCAGCTGGCACTCCTCTGTTGTAACAATGATTACGCAGGAGCCACCCTTTACTGCTGTTACAACACCCATTTCATCAACGGTTGCAACATCAGGATCACTTGAACGATACGTTACATTCTTATTTTCAGCATCATACGGCTCGATATTCGGAATAATCGCATACTTTGCACCTACCCATAATTCCTGATAATCAGAATTTAAGGTAATACCTGTTACCGGCTGTGTAACTGTTACAACACAGTATGCTGTCAGACCGGAATCCGGGTTTGTTGCAATAATAGAAGTTGTACCTGCACCGGTAGCTGTTACCTTACCGTCGCTTTCCACTGTACACACATCTTCATCACGGCTTTCCCATGTAATGATTTTGTTATCCGCATTTTCCGGAAGACAGGTTGCATTCAGCCAGAATACCTGACCTTTTCTTACTGTAATATCTGTTGTATTTAAAACAACCTGTGTAACCGGCTGTTTTACATAGATATTACACATTGCAGATGCCTTGCCATCTAATGATTCACAAAGAATTGTACAGCTTCCTGTTCCAACTGCCTGTACTAAACCGTTAGAGTCTACAATACAAACATTGGTATTAGAAGATGTCCAGCGTACTGTTCTGTTAGATGCCTCTAACGGAAGTACTTCTGCTGTAATTCTTAATGTATCTCCGATTCTCATAATTTCATCTGTATAATCGAGTGTAATCGTTTCTACCGGAATATCAATGACAAAATTACAGAATGCCTGAAATGCGCCGTCTTCGGTTTTACAAACTACTGCTGCATGTCCCGGTTTTACAAATGTTACAAGACCACTCTCATCAACCTTTACAATGCTTTCATCTGTAGACTGCCATGTAACATTTCTGTTAACACCTTCCCCTGCAGGAAGAACAGTTGCCACTAACTGGAACTGTCCGACAGACATAGAAGATTCTACCGATGTTTCATTTAATACAACACCTGTAACCGGTTCTCTTACATAAACATCACAAGTTGCTGTCTTTAATCCATCTTCTGTAATAACACTGATGGTTGCTGTACCACCGGCTACACCCGTGATAGTTGCCGTGTAGCTGTCACCTTCAACTGTTGCAACGCTTGTATTTGAAGAAGACCATAATACTTTATCATTGGTTGGTCCTGCCGGATTAAATAACAGCTGGACCGTTCCGGTTGAACCTCTGTCAATCTGAATAGACGACGGATTAATGGATACTTCATTAACCGGTGTTGTTACATAAATAACACAGGTTGCTGTCTTCATAACGCCGTTAACGTTTTGTGTAACAATCAAATGTACCGTACCGGACTTCACACCGGTAATCTTAAATGTCTTACCGTCCTGCTCTACTGTAACCAGATCACCTGTCGGAATTGTTCCGTCATCCTTTGGCTGGTTTTCAAGCTTATAAGTAATTGGATTGGCTGTAATATCTGTAGCTGTTACAAGGGCTGACACTTCAATGGTTTCGCCCATGTTAACAGATGTCTTATCTGCACTTAATGCAAAATCATCAATAACAGTAATTTCATACACCAGCTGAATCGGCTGATTGTACTTTGTACTGAAATCATCTGCTGCTCTTGATGCATATATCTTTGCAGTACCGGCACCAATTGCCGTAACAAGACCTGTTGTTGCATCAACCTGCAGGACTGCATTGTTCGATGTTGTCCATGTAATCTCTGTCGGATTTGCTGATGTTGATAACTGCAGCTGGTCATCAACGTTCATATTGCTGACCTGATTGCCCAGTTTCTTAAACGGTACAACAACATCAACGGTATCATGCGTATACCATGTCTTATTGCCCTGTGCATCATATGCCGGAATACCTACTGTTACCGTAGAAACACCTGCATACTTACCAAGTACTGAACCGTCCTGTGCAACTTCAACAACCTTCGGGTCAGATGACTCGTAAAAAACACCTGCCGTTGCCGGATTATTGATGTTAGAACCAATAACATACTTCGTAAACTCTACATATGGTTCATCATTTAACTTTAAACACTTGCGGTTATTATTGTCTCTGTAAATGTTTGAATCATTAAATTCTACTTTTGCACGAACTGTAAATTCTTTGCAAAGAGCCTCTTCACCGCCGCCGTCTGCTGTTCTTACAATAACCGTTGCCTGTCCACCGCCGACAACCTTTAAAGTTGCCTGTGTGCTGGATGATGAAACCAGTTCAACTACACCGTCATGAGAAACGTTTCCACTGGTGTCGTTCTTTGTTTCAATAAAAATCTTGTTAGAATCACAGGTATTGGTTGTAAATGTGATCTGATCACCAACTGTATAAATCGTACTGTTGGAATGAGTTGTCGTAACTTCAAGCGGTACAACAACCTTTGCCGTCAGGCTGGTAACCAGTGACTTATTGATAATGGAACCTGTGCTGTCATACTGAATAGAATAGTATGTAGCTGTCACATCCGCTTTACCGGCATGTGCACCCTTAATAATAGGAATCATACCTTTTGCAGTGTCGTGATCCATTACATCATTTTCTCTGCGGAATGTAACAATATCGTTATTAGAAGATGTCCATTCGATATTATTACCATTTGGTGCGTAATTCTGGTTCGGATCCCCATTATCATCCGTACCGGTAAGAGAACTAACCTGTACAACCGAGTTAGACTCTTTATTGAATGCAATGCTTGCAGAAGTCGTTGACAATCTCATGGCAACACTGGTCGCAGCGTTGGCATAGAGCATATATCCTCCTAACAGAGCGATTGCAAAGATTGCAGCTGCCAGCACCTTCCAGCCCTTACGCAATCTTCTAATCTGATAAATTTTTTTCATAACAGACCTCTTTTCTACTGTATTCTAAATACCTATTTAGTCTATCGACTACATTTTGTGTTTAGTTTACTATATTTTCACAATTTTTTCAACATTTTCCACAAAATTTACGTTTTAATTCCCCCGCATGGGAGGCTTCTGTTACAAAGGTACTACATAAACAGACTGCCGCACTTTCAAAGCACGGCAGTCCCATGGACTTAAAAACAATTCCTGCAATTATTTCTGAACAAGATGTATAGCGAATCCGCCGAACTCGCCCTTGAAATAAATTGCCTTTAATCTGTCATTTTTAATAACGGCTGAATCCTTGTCAAATTCAAATCCACGTTTCTCTAAATGATAGATTGCTCTTTCAATATAGTTTGTTGCGATTGCAATATGGCCATGTGTTCCACGACCCTGCTTTTTCATCAGCTCAAAGCCTGTTCCTGAAAATACTGAACTGTTACCGACTTTCTTTTCAAAGCTGAACATCTTATTGAATGTATCTGCAAGGTCTTCTGCCTCTTCACCGCTCTGTAAGTTGACACCAACGTGTCTAACTTCAAATCCAAGCATCGTATCAACAGCTTCTCTTGTCAGATTCTTAATGCCTTCAAAATCGCCTGCTGCAACCATGTCTTTCTTTACCATCCATGAACCGCCGCAGCATACAATTTTACCAAAGTCAAGATAAGACTTTAAGTTGCCTGCATTGATACCGCCTGTCGGCATAAATTTCATATTTGTATATGGTGCTGCCATAGACTTAATCATGTTGAGTCCGCCTGCTGCTTCAGCCGGGAAGAATTTTACGACATCAAGTCCTAATTCAATCGCTGTTTCTACATCAGAAGGATTGCTTGTACCCGGAACAATCGGATAACCCTTGTCCAGACAATGCTTTACAACCTTAGGATTCAGTCCCGGACTGACAATAAACTTTGCTCCTGCATTCATGGCTCTGTCTGCCTGCTCCGGTGTTAATACTGTACCGGCTCCGACAACAAGTTCAGGGAACTTTTCAGCCATGATACGGATAGATTCCTCTGCTGCTGCAGTTCTGAATGTTACTTCTGCGCAAGGAAGTCCGCCTTCAATTAAAGCCTTTGCTAACGGTTCTGCATCTTTTGCATCATCTAATGCGATAACCGGTACAATACCAATCTTGCTCAATTCTTCTACAACTTTATTCATTTCAACTTCTCCTTTTACTAGAATATGTAATTTCTTTTTATTATAGAGTTGGTACATTTTTTTGTCAATTCATAGTTTTGTAAATTCATGAAATTCTTTCGGTAAAAAATATAGATTAAATCGGACAAGTATGATAGAATACATTTGTAATAAAATATTTTGGAGGTATCTAAAAAATGAAATTAAATTTAAGACCAGCCGAAGAGTGCACATTTGATGCCGTATCTTTAGGTGAAGTAATGCTTCGTCTTGATCCGGGTGAAGGAAGAATCCGTACAGCAAGAAGCTTTAGAGCATGGGAAGGCGGCGGAGAATACAATGTTATCCGTGGTCTTCACAAGTGTTTCGGAATGAACACAGCTGTTATCACAGCTTTCGCTGATAACGAAGTAGGTCTTCTTATGAAAGACTTCATCGAGCAGGGTGGCGTTTCAACAGACCTCATCTGCTGGAAGAAGACTGATGGTATCGGACGTCTTTGCAGAAACGGTCTGAACTTCACAGAAAGAGGATTTGGTATCCGTGGCGCTAAGGGCTGCTCTGACAGAGCTAACACAGCTATCTCTCAGGCTACACCGGATGATTTCGATTTCGACTACATCTTCAAGAACAAGAGCGATGGTGGTTTAGGTGTTCGCTGGTTACATACAGGCGGTATCTACGCTGCTCTTTCTGAACAGGCTTGTGAAACAGTTATCGCAGCTTGTAAGGCAGCTAAGAAGTATGGTACAATCGTATCTTACGACTTAAACTACCGTCCTTCTATGTGGGAAGCTATCGGTGGATTAGCTAAGGCTCAGGAAGTTAATAAGGAAGTTGCTAAGTACGTTGATGTTATGATTGGTAACGAAGAAGACTTCACAGCCTGCCTTGGTTTTGAAATCGAAGGTAACGATGCAAACCTTAAGACTCTGAACCTTGATGGTTACAAGAAGATGATCAACGAAGCTGCTGCTACATATCCGAACTTCAAGGCTGTTGCTACAACACTTCGTCAGGTTAAGACAGCTACAGTTAACGATTGGTCTGCTATCTGCTGGGCTGATGGTGAAATCTATAAGGCTGCTCAGTATGACGGTCTTGAAATCATGGATAGAGTTGGTGGCGGTGATTCATTCGCTTCAGGTCTTGTATATGGTCTTATGACATTTGAAGATGCTGAAAAGGCTGTTAATTACGGTGCTGCTCACGGCGCTCTTGCTATGACAACTCCTGGTGATACAACAATGGCTTCTCTCAAGGAAGTTGAAGGTATCGTTGGTGGTGCTGGCGCAAGAGTTCAGAGATAATTAAAGCTTAGCTTTCATTTGATTAGAGCGTTCAAGAACAAAAAACGTCCGGCAGGAAAATCCTGCCGGACGTTTTTTTGTTCTTTCACACACATTTGAGTTTTATCTGCTTCTTTACCGGATACAATGACAATACCAGTTCATAGTTTCGTTCTTTTACGTGCTCCCACTGTTTTTGCGTAAATCCATTTTTTACTAAAAGAAACGGCAGAATCAGTTTCCGTTCTTCTCCTGATTCGATATAGATTGAACCGCTTTGATACTGCTCACTATTCCATTTTTCATTTACCGCCATATACTTATCAGGTGCTGTACAAGTTGTCCATGCCTGTGATGTCAATGTAAAGCCTTCTAATGTGACCCGCTGTTTCTCTTCTGACATATTTTTTATATTGACTGTAACCATGATACATTCTGCTTCCTTAAACATTTCCTTTTCGAAAGCATATATATCAGAAAAATCTTCCTGACTCATAAAAGACACATCGGTTGCTGTTATTTCAAAATCATCTGCCGTCATCGCTTCACCAATCTGTTTTTCCTCTAACTGTGCTTTCGGATATTTCAGGTTAATACCGATTACCAACACCAGATATGCAAAAAAGGCAATCACCGATACGGCAATTATGATCGTTTTTATTCTACTTTTTTTCATTTCGGATAATTTTCCCCTCCTCCATATAATAAATGCTGTCTGCTATCTGATCTAATATTTCTCTGTCATGACAGCTGACAATAATTAATGCACCTGCTTCCGCTCTTTGTTTTATAATTTTCTTTACTTTTTCCACACTTTTTTCATCTAAAGCATTAAAAGGTTCATCTAAAATAATCAGTTCGGGATTTTCCATTAGTGCAATGGCAATTCCCAGCTTTTGTCTCATTCCAAGTGAATATTTCTTTACGGACTTCTTTTCATCAGGGTCTAATCCTACTTCCTGTAGTATTTCACGCATTTCATTTTCCAAAGCAATTCCTTTGATGGATGCGATTGCCCTCATATTATCCAATGCACTGTAATGCTCTATAAATCCCGGACTTTCAATGAGTGCGCCAAGACTTTCCGGAAATGATATTCTTTTTCCCAGTTCATCTCCGTCTACAATAATTGCTCCGTTATCAGGAATCACCAGTCCGCAGATACACCGCATCAGCATGGTCTTTCCCGAACCATTCTGCCCCCGGAAACCATAAATTTTCCCACATTCCATAGATGCTGATATATCATCAAGCACTCTATTCCCCTTTATTGTTTTCGATATATTTTTAATCTCCAAATACATATTCCTCTCCATTTCCAAGCAGCTTGTTGCCAAGACGCAATGAGTAATTCGCGCAGGCGATTTCTCATTTGCCATCATTGCTATTTGTTTTGCTCATAAAAATCATTTATTTTATGAATAAATATCCTTCTTCTC
The DNA here is from genome assembly GCF_040095895.1 of Lachnospira intestinalis. Classification (NCBI taxonomy): domain Bacteria; kingdom Bacillati; phylum Bacillota; class Clostridia; order Lachnospirales; family Lachnospiraceae; genus Lachnospira; species Lachnospira intestinalis. The sequence goes on along the minus strand of NZ_JBBMFS010000002.1, from coordinate 228,729 downwards.
TATTGTGATACTGCCAATAACCACCGAAACCAGTATCAACAGACTGCCAAGCACCACTGCCCATAAAGTATTTAAGATACTTCCATGCAGAAGTACCGGTGTGCGCATCAGCATCAGATAATTTCCCAGACTATATGGACTATATATAAAAATCCCTGCCGCAATTACCGCACAAACCCAGATATATCCCATTGGCGGCTGGAATACCACCGCTATCATCATCTGCGTAACAGCGATTGCCAACGATACTATTACCGGCACTGCCATAGCATACATATAAAGTTCAGTTCCTGCATTTTCAATTTTCTGATTTTCAAGCAAAAATGCAGCAACCTCCGGCTGTGCCGCCTTAAATCCGCCTGTTACAATGCTCACCGCAGTCACCGACAGATACAGCACAAGATAAAATCCGAGAACAGACAGGATATTCCAAATCACTTTTCCGAACCACCATGCCTTTCGATTTCCTGATTTCAAAAGAATCTGCTGTCCTGCCATATGCAAATCCTTTACCGGATATACACCGACAACAACTGCCAGATAAAGCTGTATAAAAACCCAGTATGCGTTTGGCACGATATATTCATTTTTACGGATTACTTTCATTCCCCTCAAATTCCACAAAATGTAATCCCAAAATCCCATATCGACAGACAACAACTTTTTACATGAATGATTACAGCATATACATGCAATTATTATAAAGCCTGCAAACACCATATACTTTACTTTGTTTTCGTTCCATACTGCCCGGATATCGTATTGGATTATTTTCATATTCATCTATCTGCACCTCTTTGGTAAAAAGTCTTTTTTCTTTGCCGCAAATCTTCCTATTATATAGAAAACTATACATAACCCCGCTGCGACTGCCATATAAACGCCGATTTTCTCATCACGCCAGTTCTTATAGCTAATCATCAGCAATTGGAATACTTTATTAACCCTATATACATCCACCACATAAAATACCAGAATACCAATCCATACCAATGCCATCTGATTTGTAATCCAATACAACAACAGACTGACAATCAGAATCAGTTCTGTCAATAGAATCACCGCCATTATGTATGCTGCCATAACTACGGCATATGCAACCTGTATTGTATCTCCTGTTGACAATGCGTAATAACTGTCATCACTCTGCCAGTTTATATTCACCTTACAAATTACCGAGGCCGACAAAATGGTACTGCCACTGTATACAAGAGCTGCCGCCAGCCCCATCACTGACAATTTTTTTATCTGATAATTCCATATTGCCGTTCTTTTTTTATGCTGTAATATATTACAGTATAAAAAATCATTACGGATTGTCCTTGTAAAAACCAAAAGCAGTACAATATACATGATAGAAGTTCTCAACATCAACAGTTCACTGCGAATCAAAATATCCGCTCTGCTGATTTCCACACCTCTTACATATTGTAAATTAATCTTTGCAGTACCGGTATATAATACCCCCAATATTACAATTATAATAAAAGCGGCTATCATATATGGTTCGCAATATTTTTTATTCAGCATATATCCTCCTGCCTGCCGCGGTAAATGAACTCCCAGCCCGTGATAATAAGCAGGACTGCCGTTTCTACCACGAACGGAATCATTCTGGGCGAACTATACGCAGGATTTATAAAATTAGACGGCTCCCATGACTGCAAATTGAGCAGTTGGAACAATGCCGATAAAAACACGTTTAATACCAATGGCGCTAACAGCACCGTAAAAATGTGATTGGAGTAAAATGCAACATTTAATGCAAATACCGCCAGTGCCCCGCTGAATAAAAATATAACCATCAATGAAATCGCAACATAAACTGCCGGGTGCGTAAACAGCAATGCAGAAAAGCTTCCTTTCGGGACCATATTCGATGTTGAATCTGCCGCCTGTGGTTTTATTACCGGTACAACTGCTATGCAAAGCAAAATATTAAAAATGAGCGGAACACAGGATACAATTCCTCCCGATAAAAATACCGCCGTAAATTTTGCATAAAAATACTCTCTTTTATCTGCCCTTGTGCAGATAAATTCAATCAAATGATCATTTACATCACTAAAAAAAGTAGCTGCGTATGGCAGTGTTACCAGAATCGGAAGAATAAGTAAATAAAGATATGAATACATATTATTCCCTTCACATATCCAGCTATTATACAGATTCGGTGGATATAGGAGTGCAAAATCTAAAGACATATATTTATCCATTCGCCTCACAACAGGAAGAACCTCTACTATCCAATGGGCAGCTGACACAATCAGTCCTATCATCATCGCAATATAAAATCCCGGATTTCTTAACATTCTTTTTACTTCAAATTTAATCATCTGTTTCATCCATTTAATACTCCTCACTTTTTCTTAACAGGTCATTTAATTTTATAAATGCATATTTTTTCACAGATTCTACCGTTGTATTCTCATCTTTCAATTTGTAAGTTGTTTTGGAACCGTATGCTCCCATTGGATTTAACAGCAGATTGATATTGGCATCCTCTGTCAAATCATCGTCACTCACAAGATAGTACAATGTAACCGGCTCTGATTTTTCTCCATATTTCATCTGATAATGAAAATCATCCATTGGATCAGGTTCTTCACCAATACTACTCATATACAATTCATACTTATGTGTCTTTGTATTCTGCATTTTATCAACATGCAGCTGATGACTGTTTAACGTTTCTATCTTATTAGGACTTATATCGTTATTATCTTCTATTGTCATGGTTACACTAACAATACTGTAATCATTGACAATTCTGTTCCCGTCAAACTGTATCCCTGATGCGTGTTCCTGCGGTTCAAACGGCAGTTCCTTCAAAATCTTTGCTTCCAGTATTTCATACGAATATTTCCATATATCCACCTGATAGCTGCCTTCTTCTGCCTTTTGTTCCTCTCCTCCTGCCACAACTGTGACAGCCTCATCTGTGGACAGACTCTGAGATGTTTCATCACTTTTAACCGTATTATATATACTAAAAAACTTACGTCCGCCAAAAACTGCAAAAACTGCTATGACAAGAATTAAAAAGACCTTTTCTGTAATACCCCATTTACGCTTCATCTTTCTTCTCCATATCTATTTGCTATTAAATATTTATTTTAAATTTTTCCGGTCGACCTTACATTCATATTACCCCATGCCCTCTATATTTTCTATCTGCATTTCGCCAACTGCACTTTTTTTTCGTGAACTGCTCTTTTTATTAATTTTTGTTCAATATTCCAATACATTTTTGATTTATTTCATCTTATCTAAAAGAAAAATGTCCGGCAGGATTCATTCCCCTGTCGGACATTTTATTGTTTGTATCTTTTATATTCTGTTATGGTACTCCTGTATGCCAAAATGCGATAACAGCAGCTTTTTCATCTCTGTTTCACTGATTCCGCCGGGCTGTAAGAAAATCACAAATACCCTGAACAGTACCGCTTTTATGTATTCATCTTCTGTAAAATCCGATGTGTTTAAAAGCGTTGTCAGCATGAATTCCAGTCTGTTTGGCGGACAGCCTTCGCACAGCAAATCTATTGCTTCACGCTCATATGCTGTAACATTCTGCCACTTTTCACTTTCAAAAGCCATAATACCATTATCCTGAACTTCCCTGCCAAGCCAAACAAGTTCTTCTATATATTGAAAATATTGTTCCTTATTCCTGCAATTTTTAAAAATTTCTTCATTAAACGTTAAGTTCATGCATACCCTCCCAAACTCACACTTTTACTAAATATACGGGAAACGGATTTCCATTAGGTAATCGGCATACTGTCTTTGGATTTCTTTTAACTTTCCGCGGCTGACTTTGATTTTTTGTCCATCATTCATTTCTATTGTTCCCGCAATATTTTTAATTGCCACAAAATTCACAATATAAAATCGCGAAACCCGTATAAATGTCTGAACCGGAAGTATGTCCTCACACTCCTTTAAACTGATATATCCCGGCACAACACCATTTTCCGTATAAATCTCAATATATTTATCGTTTGATTTAATATATTGAATCTCTTTTAATGAAACCCCTGTTTCTGCCGTAAGCCGGCAGACTGCATTTTCTTTTTTCTCCTCAACAGCTTTATCCAGAACCTCAAATACCTTTTCCCTTGAAACCGGTTTATCTATGAAACCACATACATTTTTGCCAAAAGCCTCCCGGATATATCCGTCATAGCACGTTATAAATGCAATCATTTCTTTTCTCTTATTTTGAATCAAAATATCTTTTAACGCAATTCCGGACATTCCGGACATCTCAATATCCAAAAACAAAATATCTATATCATCCTGCGCCTTTAGATAATCTTCTGCACAGCTATATTGCTTTATCGTAACCTGAATTTGTTTTTCTGTCTGATATGCCAGCACTTTATCTGTAATTTCTTCTCTCCATAACAGGACATCATCACAAATTCCCACTGAAACCCCCTCTGTCATTGGTCACAAATCCTCCACGATGTAAAAATCCAAATATATTGATATCAGGGTCAAAAGGTCTAAACCCACATGAGTTTGCTCATAGGTGGGGCTTGTGTCCCCAACATCATATATTTATTATACACGATTTTCTATTCTTAGGCAAAGCAAAAAAGACAGCCCCGCCGTTTCCCATTCACTATCCAAACAGGAAAACGGCAGTCTGCCTTTTATAATATCATATCTTACAGTGTTACACCCTGCTTAAAGATTGCTAAATCGTGGAATCCTGCGATTTCAGCCTTTACCTTCTTGCCGGAAGCAACGTCTAATACGAGCTGGAACAGCTCTTTTGCTGCATCTTCAAGCGGAAGGTCATCTGTAACGATTCTTCCTGCATTGAAGTCAATCCAGTTGCTCTTGTTACCTGCAAGTCTTGAGTTTGTTGCAATCTTAACGGTCGGTACCGGTGAAGCAAACGGTGTACCGCGGCCTGTTGTAAACAGAACCATCTGTGCGCCGGAAGCTGCACAGGCTGTCGCTGCTACAAGGTCATTACCCGGTGCGCTTAAAAGGTTGAGTCCCTTTGTATGAACCGGTTCAGCATATGCAAGAACACCCTTTACTAAAGAGCTTCCTGACTTCTGTGTACATCCTAAAGACTTATCTTCCAGTGTTGTAATACCACCGTCTTTATTTCCCGGTGAAGGATTTTCATAAATTTCCTGACCGTTCTTGATGAAGTATTCCTTGAAATCGTTAATCAGGTGTACTGTCTTTTCAAAGAGTTCCTTATTTGCACAACGGTTCATAAGAATCGTTTCTGCACCGAACATTTCCGGAACTTCTGTAAGAATGGTTGTACCACCCTTTGATACGAGCATATCTGAGAACAGACCGACTGTCGGATTGGCTGTGATACCGGATAAACCATCTGAACCACCGCACTTCATACCGATAATCAGTTCCTTTGCATTAACCTTTTCACGCTTAAAGGTCGCTGCATAAGCCATCAGTTCTTCCATCATCTTTTCAGCTGTTTCCTGTTCATTTTCAACGTCCTGAACCTGAAGGAACTTTACTCTGTCGGAATTTACTTCGCCGATATAGTCTTTTAATACTTCAATACGGCTGTTTTCACATCCAAGTCCAAGTACCAGTACGGCACCTGCATTTGGATGGTTAATCAGGTCTGCAAGAATCTTTCTTGTATTTTCCTGATCCTCTGTAGTCTGTGAACATCCGTAAGGATGTGTAAATGCAACAACTTCATCAACGCCTTCCGGCTTATTCATTCTTGCTGTTGCTTCGATTGCTCTTGCAATAGAGTTTACACAGCCGACTGTCGGAACAATCCATACTTCGTTACGGACACCGACTTTACCGTTTTCTCTCATGTAACCGTCAAAGTAAGCCGGTTCTGTCGGTTCTACATCCTTATGTCCTTCCGGTTCATAAGTATACTCTAACAGTTCGCCAAGACCTGTCTTTAAGTTATGTGTATGAACCCATGCACCTACCGGAATATCAGCCTGTGCAAATCCGATTCTGAAACCGTATTTGATAACCGGATCACCGTTCTTGATTTCTTTGATGACAAACTTGTGTCCCTGTGGGATATCTTCAACCGTTGTCACTTCTGTTCCTGCTACGTTGACCGTTATACCTTTTGCAATCGGCTTTAATGCTACAGCAACATTATCATCTTTATTAATTTTAATAAAATCCTGCATATATACCTCTTTAAATCTTTTGATTATTATAAAGTAAGAGCGGATGATACTGACACACCCGCTCTTATAAGTATTCAGAGCCTGTTCTTATACACTGATAAGCATTCTAAACTGCAATATGAATTAGTCAAGTGCTAAATCATTTACAACTGCTCTCATGCCTCTTTCTCTGATGTCTTTGATATATTCAGTAATTGTTTCTTCAAGGCCTGCAACCTTTGTAAGATCTTCTCCACCAAAGAACTTTGTATTGCTTAAGTAAGCATGTGTAAATTCTTCTGCGGACTTTCCTGAATTATCTCTGAAGAAATCAAGAACAGCCTTATCGTCTGTGATGTTATATTCTTCACCGTTTCTGTCACCCTTTAATACAATACCGCCGTTGAATTCAGCTTCTGTCTGTGATGTATAGAAGCTCATTAATGCTGCGATAGAGAATGTAAGGTACTTCGGAAGCTTGTCAAATTTCTTTACATAGCCTAAGAATGAAGGCAGACATCTTGCTTCCCACTTAGATACAGAGTTTAAGGAAATGCTTAATAATCTGTGGTCTACGAATGGGTTTAAGAATCTGTCGATAACAGCCTTTGCAAATTCTTCGCAGTCTTCCTTTGAAAGTGAAAGTGTAGGAATAACTTCGTTGTAAAGAGTTTCTTCCATGTACTTTCTGATTACAGGGTCTTTCATTGAATTTTCAACGTTGTCATTGCCTGCAAGGAATGATGCCAATACGAAAGAAGTATGGGAACCATTGAGGATTCTTACCTTTCTTTCCTTGTATGGATGATGATCCTTTGTAAATACAACATTTAAGCCTGCTTCCTTGAATGGAAGTTCCTTCTCTAACTGTTCAAGCGGAAGGTTTGAATCACTTTCAACAACCCAGAGTCCGAAAACTTCTGCTCTGTCGATTAACTGGTCTTCATAACCCCATTCTTCGCAAAGCTTAGCAGCATCTTCTCTTGGATAACCCGGAACAATTCTGTCTACCAGTGTCGGGCAGAATGAGCAGTACTTGTTTACCCAGTCCTTGAATCCGTCTTCAAGTCCCCAGAGTTCAATGAACTTCATGATGCATTTCTTTAATTCAATACCGTTGTCGGCAATCAGTTCACATGGAAGCAGGATAAGACCCTTGTCTGCTGCTCCGTTGAACTTCTGATATCTCTTATAAAGAAGCTGTGTCAGCTTACCCGGATAAGTCTTAGGAGGACGTGCATTCGGGTCATTATCTGTTTCGTCAAATACAATACCTGCTTCTGTTGTATTAGAAACGATAAATCTAAGAGTTTCACTTGTTCCGTATTCGATGTACTTGTCATAATCTTCGATTGCAGCAACAGCATCTACTACAGATGTAATCTGACGGGTAATTTCCTTTGGCTGTCCGTCAACAAAACCTCTTAACTGAAGTGTGTACTGGCATTCCTGATCATGGAATCTTTCCAGTGTACCGAATTCGATAGGCTTAACAATTACAACGCCGCCGTTGAAGTCCGTCTTTTCGTTCGTTACATCAAAGATATAATCAACGAATGCTCTAAGGAAGTTACCTTCACCAAACTGCATAACCTTAACCGGTCTGTCAACTGCATGTGTAATACTCTTGTTTAATCTTTGCATTTTCAATCTCCTTTTTTTACAGGGTCCGCTTCTTGGCACCGCCCTTTAGTAAAACCAGTTTATGGTAATCAAACATAAGTGCAATGTAAGCGCTTACATTATTTAAAATAAACTGAAACGCGTAATTAGTCAACTACTTTTTCAATCTTTTGCATAAATGTTAGAACATCACACTTGTTTTTATTATCATAACATTGTATAATGCATTTATCAATATGTAAGTGCTTACATTTACATATTTTTTATGATACCAGGGTCAAAAAGTCTTTCACACACATGAGCTTGCTCATCAGTGGGTGAAAGACCTTGCGACCCGCCCCGATATGAGCATACGATATGCGAATATCCTGATGCTGATTGCGGGAATGTGTAACATGAAGCAATCAGCAGGTATCATAAATAATCAGAAGCAGCTAGAACACTACCGGAGAATTTTATGAATATTTACGATGTATCTAAAAAAGCCGGCGTTTCCATTGCAACCGTTTCCAGAGTGTTAAACGGCAATGCCAATGTCAGCGATAAAACTAAAAACAAAGTTCTCGTCGCCATGAAGGAGCTTGACTATACACCGAATATTTTTGCACGCGGTCTGGGACTTAATACAATGAAGACCATCGGCATTATGTGCAGTGATTCTTCTGATACCTACCTTGCCAATGCGGTTTATTATCTGGAACAGGAACTGCGCCGGCACAATTACGATTCCATTTTGTGCTGTACCGGACAGGATTCCGAAACCAAGAAAAAGTATCTGGATTTATTAATCAGTAAGCGTGTGGACGGCATTATCTTAGCCGGTTCCCAGTTTGTGTTAAACCAGCCGGGAAGCGATAACCGCTATATCTTAAATGCCGCAAAGGAAGTTCCGATTGTTCTGGCAAACGGGTTTTTACCCGGCAAAAACATTTATTCCGTCATGTGCAACGACACTGCTGCCGTATACGATGCGACCAGCCGTCTGATTGCCGCAGGAAGACGTCAGATTGTGTATCTTTACACCAGTACCTCCTACAGCGGAATGAACAAATTAAAAGGCTATAAAAACGCCCTTTCGGATGCGGGGATTCCCCTGCGTGAGGAATGGACACATTTATGCACCAAAAATATCCAGCGCGCAAAGGATTATCTGAATACCCTTTATGACAAAGGAATTTCTTTTGATGCCGTAGTCACCTCCGATGATTCTTTAGCCGTGGGCGCTGTTAAATATGCCTATGAACACCGGATTGCCATTCCGGAACAGCTTCAGATTATCGGTTACAACAATTCCGTTCTTGCCAACTGCACCGAACCGGAATTAACTTCGATTGACAGCAAGGTGGAACAGCTTTCCGTTAAAGCCGTCAATATTTTAATGCAGGTATTAAGCGGTCATGACGTTCCCGCAGAGAATATCATTGCTGCTGATATAATTAAACGCAACACAACAAATTTTTAAGTTACAGGAGGACACTAACATGAAACAATTCATGGACAAGGACTTTTTACTTTCCACACCAACTGCTCAGCATCTTTTTCACGATTATGCTGACAAAATGCCAATTGTTGACTATCACTGCCACATCAATCCAAAAGAAATTGCTGAGGACAGAAAATTTGAAAACATCACTCAGGTATGGCTCGGCGGCGACCATTATAAATGGCGTCAGATGAGAACAAACGGTGTTGACGAGAAGTACATCACAGGTGATGCTTCTGACAGGGAAAAATTCCAGAAATGGGCTGAAACACTTGAAATGGCTATCGGTAATCCGCTGTATCACTGGAGCCACCTTGAATTACAGAGATACTTCGGCTATAACGGCGTGTTAAACGGGGATACAGCTGAAGAAGTATGGAATCTGTGCAACGCAAAGCTTCAGGAAGACTCTATGTCAGTCAGAAACTTAATCCGCAAGTCTAATGTAACATTAATCTGTACAACAGATGATCCGGTTGATTCACTTGAATGGCATAAGGTCCTGGCAGAAGATGATACTTTTGAAGTAAAGGTACTTCCTGCATGGAGACCGGATAAGGCTATGAACATTGAAAAGCCTGAATACCTTGATTACTTAAAGACATTATCTGATGTCAGCGGTATCACTGTTAATTCTTTTGCTTCCTTAATGGATGCTTTAAGAAACAGAATGGAATTCTTCGCTTCTATGGGATGCTGTGTATCTGACCACGCTCTTGAATATGTTATGTACAAGCCATACACAACAGAAGAAATCGAAAAGATTTTCGCAAAGAGATTTGCAGGTGAAACAATTACTGTTGATGAAATGAACAAATTCAAGACAGCATTCATGGTTTCAGTTGGTAAAGAATACAACAAGTTAAACTGGGTAATGCAGTTACATTACGGTACAATCCGTGATAACAACACATTAAGATACAACCAGTTAGGACCGGATACAGGATATGACTGCATTAATACTTATGACTGCTCTGCTGAAATGGCACAGTTCTTAAATGCATTAAATATCACAGATGAACTGCCAAAGACAATCATCTATTCATTAAATCCGTCTGTAAACGCTGCTATCGGTACAGTACTTGGATGTTTCCAGGATTCTAAGGCTGTCGGCAAGATTCAGCAGGGTTCAGCATGGTGGTTCAATGACCATAAGGTCGGCATGACAAACCAGATGACCTCTCTTGCTAATTTAAGCTTACTTGGTAACTTCATCGGTATGCTTACAGACTCAAGAAGTTTCTTATCTTACACAAGACATGAATACTTCAGAAGAATCATGTGCGAATTAATCGGTGGCTGGGTTGAAAATGGTGAATATCCAAACGACGAAAAAGCGCTCGAAAAGATCGTAAAGGGTATCTCTTACAACAATGCAGTAAGATACTTCGGTTTCGATGTAAAATAATTCATTCAGTCTAAAGAGAGATGGGATATACGCTTACGGGTTATAAGTGTATATCCCTCTTTTTTAATGAACAAATTATCATGATAAAAAAGCCTTTCTGTCCTGTCCGAACAAAAAGGCTTTTTATAATATTTTACTATTTTCCATCTCTTGTCCGCAAAGATGAATTTAAAATGTGCATCTTTCCTGACATATCCGGCTTATTCGTCGGTTTCTCACCAACTTCTGACATCAGCATGGCTTTCCCAAGTTCTTTTGTCATTCTTACCATGCAGTCCGGACAGTATCTTCCGTAACGGATATCTGCGCCACAGGACTGGCACTTGATATACACCGGCGAACCATCCGGTATTTCAATCCGTCCCTGACGTAAAAAATTATCAATAACATTGACCGGCACACCTGTTTCGTTTGAAATAACCATTGCCGGCTGCGGACCATGTTCTTCCAGATAAGAACGCACCTTACCAAATTGTGTCTGCTCCTGTCTGTGGCAGACCGGACACTCAAACATTTCTCCGTAAATATATTTCATATGAATACCACAGTCCGGACATCTTGGCATCATGTCATATTTATACCGCCCCGATGTTGAAGCTGACTGAAATACTCTTCTGCTATTGTCTGTGTCTTCTTTACTCCTCATATCGGTCCCTCCATATTGTCTGTCTTTTATGGGGCGTAAAATCCACGGTTACAAATCCATCAGATTATCTTTCCCGGATTTCTGCCGTCAAATATCTTACGTCTCTCTGATTTGTCCACGTCGCTAATATACTTTCTGTCCAAATCACTTTCATTTACTACTGGTTCTTCTTTTTCTTTCAATGCATTAAGCAGTCCGTAATTGTCACGATTCCGTATATTGGCTCCACTGTGATTTGCAAGCATCTGACGCTGTTTCATGCTGATATAATGATTAATCAGCTGATTGCGCATTGTCATGCGGCATCCGTACACATATTTTTCTTCTTCCACTTTTACCAGCCGGACAATAAATCCTGTCAGATCATAATTTCTGTCAAAATCCTTAAATACCAGACGCACCGATAAACCGGTTGCATCTTCAATCTCATGATCAACCACAAATGCAAAGCCTGTATCACTTAAATCTTTTAAAATAACATCCATTGCCCTCCGGTTGGTTCCAACACGTGCAATACCTTCCAGACCAACAAACAGTCTGAATGCCTCTCTCCGGTTCACTTCAAATCCCGCACCACTGGCGATTACTTTATACAAAACCCTGCCTTTGGTTTTTACAACCGAACATCCGACACCCTTCCATACAATCGGTGCCTTGTCATTTCTGGAATAGGTCAGGCTTACGGAAACACCTTCTCCGCCCAATCCGACAACTTTTCCTTTCGACATAACCGGTTTTGTTAAAATAAAATTATCATGAACTTCAACTACCTCTGACGGAAATTCCAGCTCCTGCTTCTGGATACTCACATCAAATAAAATACCTGTGCCAACCGGCAATTCTGCTAACCGCATAACATTCTCCACCCTGCTGCATAATGCAGTTCTTCCGTATTATTATTATATTGTTCACAATCCCCCAGCGTTCTTATCTTTTATTTTATCATCTTATTTTACAAAAGGGAAGTATTTTATTAAAATTCCACAAAAAATGCACGAACCGCACTTTTGATTTTGGCGGTCCGTGCAATATCCGAAAGAACTACATTACAGTTATTGTAATTTTTATCTTACTCTTCGTCTTCTTCCGGTTCATCCCAGTTGTGATATACATTCTGTACATCATCTTCTTCATCTAAAAGATTTAAAATTCTTCTCATCTTCTTGATGTCATCCTCTGTTGTCAGTTCAACAACTGTCTGCGGAATCATTGTTACTTCAGCAGAAGCAAATGTAATGCCTTCATTTGTCAAAGCTTCACTGACTGCATCAAAATCTTCCGGTGCTGTTGTAACTTCAAAACAGTCTTCTTCTTCATTGAAGTCATCCGCGCCTGCATCCAGAGCAAGCATCATCAATTCATCGGCATCTTTATCACAGTCTTCTTTCCCAATGATAATCTGTCCCTTATTGTCAAACATAAAGGATACACAGCCCGGTGTTCCGACATTTCCGCCGCCCTTTGTAAATGCGTTACGGATGTTGGAAGCTGCTCTGTTTCTGTTATCTGTAAGGGCTTCAACAATAATAGCCGTCCCATTCGGACCATAACCTTCGTATGTAACAGATTCAAAACTGCTCATATCTGTACTGGCAGCTTTTTTGATTGCTCTTTCAATTGTATCATTCGGCATGTTTGCTGCCTTTGCCTTTGTCACAACCTGTCTTAACTTACTGTTGTTGTTAACTTCCGGACCGCCCTCTTTTACAGCAACCATAATTTCCTTACCAAGACGGGTAAAAATCTTTCCCTTTGCTGCATCATTTGCAGCTTTTTTATGTGCAATATTTGCAAACTTTGAATGTCCTGACATTTCTCATTCTCCTTTATTCAACTCAATCTTTATTTTCATTAAAAAACACCGACAGACATTTTACCACATTTTATGTACTGATTACAAGCCTTTTTGCTGTTTTATCAGCAGCTGCTCGAATTCTGTCATCGGCATCGGCTTATAATAGTAATAGCCCTGTGCCTTATAGCTGCCATAATTCATCAGTAATTCTGCCTGTTCTTTTGTTTCAATACCTTCTACAATCATATCTAACTGCAATTCCTGTATCATGTGAATGACATTGCGGATTACAATCTGGCTTTTTTCTTTTTTAATATCCTTCAAGAAGAAACGGTCAATCTTAACTTCGTCCACCGGCTCATCCTTTAACATATTTAAAGAGGAATAGCCTGCACCAAAGTCATCCATGGAAAAGCGGAAGCCTGCACTCTGAAGCCTTGTAATATTCTTATACAATTTGTCTACGTATTCCGTAAACATACTTTCCGTAACTTCAAGGGGTACATAATACGGCTCTACATCATACTGCTGTGCCAGTTTTTCCAGCACTCCTGCAAAAGACTTCTGATATACATGGCTTCTGGATACATTTACAGAAATCGGCACCGGCGTAATTCCACCGGTCTTCCAGATATGAATGGCTGCGAATACCTTCTCCCATACATATGCATCAACATCCACGATATAGCCGCTCTTTTCCAGCACCGGAATAAATTCATCAGGATAAATAATGCCTTCTTTGACACTATGCCACCGTATCAGTGCTTCTCCGCCAATTATTTCTCCACTGCGCATATCAACTTTGGGCTGTATATAGACTTTAAATTCTTCGTCCCGCAGCGCCATTGCAACATTATTCTCAATACGTTTTTCGCGCATCATTTCTTTACGCATTTTATCATCATAAAACTCATAAATTGCATAGGCTTTTCCCTTAATTTTCTGCAGTGCCATATCAGCATAGTCACACATCAGGCTGATGTCCATGTGATTCTTTGAAATGCAGATGCCAAATGCAGGCAATGCCTTACAAAACAGCGGATACGCACAGATTTTTTCATGGAGTGCAACTGCAATATCCGATAACTGCTTTTTATTCTTAAATGGAAGACAGATTGTAAAAATGTCCGCACGCAGATGACCGACAACCGACATATCCGATTCGTATTCCCGTATGCAGTCTGCTATGTACTGAAGCAGTTTATCACCCTGCTGCCTGCCGCAGAATTCATTGACCGTTTTAAAGCGGTATATATCCATACGAATCAGTGCATACTGTAGTTTTTCATGCTGCTGCATACATTCATTGGCCTTAAAAAAGAATGATTTCGGACCGTAAAGTCCCGTAAGGGCTGCTCTGTCACTGTCTGCTCTTTCTTCCGCCATTTTCCGTAGTGAATATAAATATAGTTCTTCGCGCCCCTGCTCTGTCATCATTGGGGAAATTTCCGCTTTCGTATCTTCTTCCTGCCTGCTCATACGGTGTCACCCTTTCTTTCCATATCTTCATGTACTTCTTCCCGCACAATTATTATTTATCTTATCATACTTTGCCGATATAATAAATACTTTTTCAGGTAAAAGAAAAACTGCCGGACTAAGAGAACCTACATTCATCCCAGTGCGGCAGTCCATTTTTCATTTTATAAATGGCTCTTAATCTTTTCAATCATTTCCGCATATTCGGCATCAGATAAGTACTTCTTATCCGGATTCATTAAGAATACACCGCCCCATTCAAATTCGTCCTTGTACTTCGGGCAGAGATGAAAATGAAGATGATGACCCGTATCACCGTAAGCACCATAATTTACCTTGTCCGGATGGAAAGCTGCCATAATTGCTCTTGCAACCTTTGCAACATCTTCGAAGTAAGCTGCACGTTCTTCTGCTGTCAGTTCATTCATATCGCCGACATGCTTCTTATGTGCTACGATACATCTGCCCGGATGGCTCTGCTCCTTAAATAAATAGACCTTTGACGTTTCAAGTTCGCAAATCTTAATACCGAATTTTGCTACTAAATCGCCTTCTACACAATATGCGCAATTGTTATCTACCATGATAATCCTCCATTCTATTGTTACAGGCGGAAGCATATCTGATGCCCGCCGCCCGTAAAATTTATTCTTTATTATTCAGCGTCTTTAATAGAAAAGCTTAATCTGCCCATCTTATCTTTGCCCATGCACTTGCAGCGTACCTTATCACCTAATGTCAGTACGTCCTCTACATGTTCGATTCTTTCTTTTGCAATCTTTGAAATATGAACCATGCCTTCCTTACCCGGTGCAAATTCAACAAATGCACCGAATTCTTTGATGCTTACAACCTTACCTTCGTAAATCTGGCCTTCTTCAAAATCCTGTACAATGGTATTGATATACTTCATTGCCTGATCCATGCCTGCCTGCTCTACGCCGCATACAGATACAAATCCATCATCTGTAATATCAATCTTAACACCACATTCATCAATAATTGCATTGATAACCTTACCACGCTGTCCGACAACTTCACCGATCTTAGCCGGATCAATCTTTGTCTGGATAATCTTCGGTGCATATTCACCAACTGTCTTTCTAGGCTCTGCGATTGCAGGCTTCATACAGGTATCCATAATGAACAGTCTTGCTTCTCTAGTTCTTGCGATGGCTTCTTCTACGATTGGTCTTGTCAGACCGTGAATCTTAATATCCATCTGAATGGCTGTGATACCTTCTGTTGTACCGGTTACCTTAAAGTCCATATCACCGAAGAAATCTTCAAGTCCCTGAATATCTGTTAATACGATATAATCGTCATCTGTATCACCTGTTACAAGACCACATGAAATACCGGCTACCATCTTCTTAATCGGTACACCTGCTGCCATTAAAGACATGCAGGAAGCACAGGTTGAAGCCATGGATGTTGATCCGTTGGATTCAAATGTTTCGGATACGGCGCGGATTGCATACGGGAATTCTTCCGGTGTAGGAAGAACCGGAATCAATGCTCTTTCTGCTAATGCACCATGACCGATTTCACGACGTCCCGGACCTCTTGACGGCTTTGTTTCACCTACTGAGTATGACGGGAAATTGTACTGGTGGATATATCTTTTTTCCGTAACGTTATCATCTAATCCGTCTACTTTCTGTGCTTCTGAAAGCGGTGCAAGCGTTACAATGTCACAAATCTGTGTCTGTCCTCTTGTAAACATCGCAGAACCATGCACTCTCGGAATAATATCCACTTCTGCTGCCAGCGGACGAATCTGGTTAATAGCACGTCCATCCGGTCTTTTATGGTCTTTTAAGATCATCTTACGAACTGTCTTTTTCTGATACTGGTAAACTGCTTCACCCAGTACGGCAAGCCATTCTTCATTGTCTGCAAAAGCTTCTTTCATCTTTTCTGTTACTGCATCAATGTTCTTTTCTCTGGTCTGCTTGTCATCTGTAAAGACTGCTTCTTCCATTTCCTGTGGTGTTACAATCTGCTTCATAGCTTCAAACATTTCAGCCGGAACGGCACAGCTTACATATGTATGCTTTTCCTTGCCGACTTCTGCCACAATCTTATCGATAAATTCAATGATTGTCTGGTTGATGTCATGTGCCATGTAAATTGCCTCAATCATCTTTGCTTCCGGAATCTCATTGGCACCGGCTTCAATCATGATAACTTTCTGTCTTGTAGAAGCAACTGTCAGCTGTAAATCACCTTCCTGCCACTGTGTCTGTGAAGGATTGACTACAAATTCACCGTCAATCAGTCCGATCTGTGTGGTTGCACAAGGACCGTCAAACGGAATATCGGAAATGCAGGTTGCAATCGCAGAACCAAGCATTGCAAGCAGTTCCGGTCTGCACTCTGTATCAACAGACATCACCATGTTGTTTAATGTAACATCATTTCTGTAATCCTTTGGGAACAGCGGACGCATCGGTCTGTCGATTACACGGGAAGTCAGGATGGCATTTTCAGATGCCTTTCCTTCTCTCTTGTTAAAACCACCCGGAATCTTACCGACTGCATACATCTTTTCTTCATATTCTACACTTAACGGGAAGAAATCAATTCCTTCTCTTGGCTCTTTGGATGCAGTTGCTGTAGAAAGCACAACTGTATCGCCATAGTGCATTAACGCTGCACCGTTTGCCTGTGCGCAGACTCTGCCGATATCAACACGCAGTGTTCTGCCAGCCAGCTCCATTGTAAACTGTTTAAACATAAATTCTCCATTCTGCCGGATTTTTGATTTTTCTGCCCGGCTCTTTTTTTATCAGAAACAGAAGCCCGAAACAACTGAAAAACCCACCATTTTCTCATTGCATTTCACAACCTACGGTACATTTTTCAGCAGTCTCGGTAGAAACTTCTGTTATCTTTGTTTTACGGTCTGCGGTTATTCCATGATGCTCCGCACAATACAAAAGGGCGGAGAAATCTCCGCCCTTCTTAAAATTACTTTCTGATTCCAAGACGAGCGATGAGGTTTCTGTAACCTTCGATATCGTTCTTCTTTAAATACTCAAGTAAAGCTCTTCTCTTACCAACCATTTTAAGAAGTCCTCTTCTTGAATGATGGTCTTTCTGGTTAACCTTTAAATGTTCTGTAAGTTCTGCAATTCTTTCTGTTAAGATTGCGATCTGAACTTCCGGTGAACCTGTATCGCCAGGCTTTCTTCCGTATGCTGCAATAATTTCTGCTTTCTTTTCCTTAGATATCATGATTGATATTCCTCCTTTTAATAATCGCCTGCTACTAAGAATCAGGTCGGAGTGTCCTGAATCTGAATAACGGCTAACATACTTTAAAAATATAACATAAATTCATCTGCTATGCAAGCTTTTCATGTGATTTTGCATACTAATTTTCATTAATTTTTAAGTAAAAACATTTCTTTTGCAAATGAAGCATCACTTTCCATCTGTTTTTTTAAAGTTTCGATGGAATCAAATTTCATTTCCTGCCGTAAAAAGTGCATAAGCTGTACTTCTATATAATGTCCGTAGGCGTCATCATTATAATCAAACAGATTGGTTTCCACGCTTAAAAGCGGACTGTCATCAAGTGTCGGACGGACGCCTAAATTGGTCACGCCAAAATATTCTTTACCGTCCAGCCGTGTAATGGATGCATACACACCGTTTGGCGGAAGCAGCTTACTGTCCGGCGGATAAATATTTAACGTCGGAAGATTTAACTGACGGCCCAGCTGCTTTCCCTTTGATACAATACCATAGATGCTGTAGGGTCTGCCAAGCAGCACATTGACAGTTTCCATGTGTCCGAGGCGCAGCTCTTCACGGACATATGTACTACTGATTTCCCGCTCCTGATACCGCTCTTTTTCGACAATCGTGGTTTCAAACCCATATTCCGGTCCGCGTTCCAAAAGCATCTGCGCATTGCCCATTCTGCCTTTGCCAAAGTGATAATCCGTACCGACCACCACATACTTTGCATGCAGTCTGCCAATCAGAATTTCCTCAATAAACGCTTCCGGTTCCATATTCATAAAATCTTGTGTAAACGGATATTCAATTTCCACATCGACACCCTGTTTTTCCAGAAACATCCGCCGTTCTGTATTGGTTGTAATAAAATGCTGGTTTTTCTGCGGGCAGAGCCGGAGTGGAATTTTATCAAATGTAAAAACAACCGATAAAAGATTTTCCTGTTTTGCTTTTTCCTGAATCATCTCTATCAGTTTCTGATGTCCCATGTGAACGCCGTCAAACTTTCCCAGCGTAACAGCAGAGGGCCTGTCCAGACTAAAATCACGGATTCCCTGAATATACTGCAAAACGTTCACACCCCTTTCATATTAATCTCCATTTCTGAGCATCTTGCTGCGAAATGCTATTTTCCCGGCTGTTCATGCGAATAAAACATTTTCACCGGTTTAAATACACACGCACTCCATCGGAATATCCCGATAAATGCCGCATGGCTGTCATAAATTCTGAAACACTCCTGCTCCATCAGATCCGCTTCCTGCATGGACACTGCCGCCGCAGGAAAAGCATTGCCATTATAGAGCAGTTTTTCGTACTCCTCTAAGACGGTGAGCTTCCTGTAATCCGGAAACATCTCATCAATCGGAACGATATGTTCTTCCACCGTCTGATTGTGTGTCATTTCTTCAATCTGTTCCAGTGTAAGACTGTCATCCAGCCCAAAGCAGCCAACCCTTGTCCGCACCAGTTTTTTCATACAGGCACCACAGCCCAGTTTTTTTCCGATATCTTCACATAAAGTACGGATATAAGTTCCTTTGGAACACTCCACGGTAAAAGTAACGGTTTTTTCGTCGTCTGCCAGATTCATTTCATTGATATGCAGTGCATGAATTGTAATTTTTCTGGCTGCACGTTCAATCTCAATGCCCTGTCTTGCAAGTTCATACAGCTTATGGCCTTTATATTTTAAAGCCGAATACATCGGCGGTGTCTGGTAATATTCGCCTACAAAGCTGCTGCACGCCTCTATCACCTCTAATTCGGTGACATGGACTTCATTTTCTGCCGTTACGGTACCGGTGGTATCCTGTGTATCTGTCGTTGTTCCCAAAAGCATCACTGCTTCATACGTTTTTCCCCAGTCTGTAATCATGCTGCAAAGCCCTGTTGCTTTGCCCAGACATACCGGCAGCACGCCTTCCGCTTCCGGGTCAAGCGTACCTGTATGTCCGATTTTTTTCATATGGAGAATTCCTCTGAGTTTTGCAACGACATCATGCGAAGTATATCCTTTTTCTTTATATACATTTATGATACCATTCATAACATTCCTCATATACTGTTTTCACAGTTTTTATTCAACATTTTCTGCGCCGGAAAGTGCATTGTACTGCTCCTCAATTCTGGCACCGATATTGTTAATAATGTCATGCACTGCACCGTTTGCCGTAAAGCCCGCCGCACGGATATGTCCACCGCCGCCATAGTGCATTGCAATTTTGCTCACGTCAATGACTTTCTTGGAACGTAAGCTGACTTTATATTCTTCCTCACCGGTCTGATACAGGAAAATGGCAACTTCCACGCCCTCCGTCAGACGCAGCTGTTCCACAATGCCGCCCAGCTCCCTGCCGGTAACACCATAGAAATTCATTTCATCCTGTGTAACCAGTGAGAAAATACATTTGCCGTCATAGAATAAAACACTCTCTAATAATGCCCTGCCAAGAATCTGATTCTGGATATATGTCTTTGTATAAAAGCTGTTATCGATAATATCTGAGTAATCAATTCCTTTTTCCATCATCTTTCCGGCAATCAGCATCGTCTGTGCCGACGTCGAGCTGTACTTAAACACGCCCGTATCATGCACAATACCTGTGTAAATGCAGGCTGCTGTGTCTTTACTGATTTTATCATCTTCCAGTGTACGGTAAAGCACTTCACAGGCAGAGCTGGCCTGCGCGTCTACTACATTGACATCAGCAAAGCTTCCGTTGCTGATATGATGATCAATGCAGACAGTCTTTTTTGCATTTTCAAAGCAGCTATGGAATGGCTCAATTCTGTCTAAGCTGCTGCAATCGAGTACAAAAAAGACATCATATTCTTTTTTGATATCCGGGATTGTCTGAATTTTATCAATATCACGGATATAATGAAATTCACTGCCCGGTGTTTCCAGATAAACTGTTACATCCAGCTGCGGACAATTATCCTTTAAATAGGAATACAATCCCATGCAGGAACCGATACAGTCCCCGTCCGGTCTGATATGTCCGGTAATACCTACCGTTTCTGCACCTTTTAATTCTTCTAAAACATTCATACTTAGTCCTCTGAATCCTGTACAGGTTCCTCAACATGATGTTCATTGTCATACTGTGTTACTTCGTCAATCAGTTTTGACATATTGACACCGTATTCAATGGACTGGTCCAAAATAAAAGTAATTTCCGGTGTGTTGCGCAGATTGATATTCTTTGCAAGCTGCCTGCGGATATATCCTTCTGCACTTTTCAACCCTTTCATCGTGTCTTCCTGGGATTCTTTGTCCCCAAGGACACTGATATATGCTTTACAGGTTTTTAAATCCGGGGCAACCTCCACGGATACCACCGAGGTCATCGGGTTTATCCGCGGGTCTTTGATTTCTCCCCTGATAATGTTACTGAGTTCCTTTAATACTTCACCATTAATTCTGGTGTTTTTTACACTGTTTTTACGCATTCTAAAAACCTTATGCCCTTTCTAAAACTTATCTAGGCACTTCTACCATTTCATAAGCTTCAATGATGTCGCCTTCCTGAATGTCGTTAAATTTTTCAAATACAAGACCACATTCATATCCGGCCTTTACCTCCTTGACTTCATCCTTAAATCTCTTTAAGGAAGCAATCGGTCCTTCGTACGTCTTTTCGCCTTCTCTTGTAATGCGGACAGAAGCATTTCTTGTAATCTTACCGTCTGTTACAAATGAACCGGCAATGTTGCCGACACCGGATGCCTTGAAAATCTGGCGGATTTCAACATGACCGATAACCTGTTCTTCATAAATCGGCTCTAACATACCCTTTAAAGCGGACTCTACATCTTCAATTGCATTGTAGATAACACTGTATAATCTTAAATCAACCTTTTCACGTTCTGCAACGATTCTTGCCTGATTATCCGGCTTAACATTAAAGCCAATGATAATTGCATTGGAAGCAGAAGCTAAAACAACATCGGATTCGTTGATATTACCAACACCGCCGTGGATAATCTTAACCACAACTTCTTCGTTTGAAAGCTTTACAAGACTCTGCTTTACAGCTTCTACAGACCCCTGTACATCGGCTTTGATAATAATACCAAGTTCCTTTACATTACCTGCCTGAATCTGTTCGAATAATGCATCTAAGGATACCTTGTGCTTTGTATCGTCTAAGAGCTTCTTTCTGCCTTCGCTGATAAAGGTTTCTGCAAAGTTTCTGGCTTCCTTATCAGAATCCATTGCAACGAGAATTTCACCGGCATTCGGCACGTCATTTAAACCGAGAATTTCAACAGGAATAGAAGGTCCTGCTTCTCTTACACGGTGTCCCTTATCATCTACCATCGCTCTGATTTTACCATGGCATGCACCGGCTGCCACATGGTCACCAACCTTTAATGTACCCTTCTGTACAAGTACGGTTGCAACCGGACCGCGTCCCTTATCCAGTTCAGCTTCAATTACGATACCTCTTGCCTTACGGTTCGGATTTGCCTTTAATTCCTGTACCTCTGCGGTTAAAAGAATCATTTCCAGTAAGTCATCAATACCTTCCTTTGTATGTGCGGATACCGGTACGAAAATGGTTGAACCGCCCCAGTCTTCCGGAATCAGTTCGTATTCTGTCAGTTCCTGCTTTACCTTTTCGATATTGGCACTCGGCTTATCAATCTTGTTGACAGCAACGATAATTTCAACACCTGCTGCCTTTGCATGGTTGATGGCTTCAATTGTCTGAGGCATGACACCGTCATCTGCCGCAACAACCAGAATGGCAATATCTGTTGCCTGTGCACCACGCATTCTCATGGCTGTAAACGCTTCATGACCCGGTGTATCAAGGAATGTAATCAGGTGATCATTGATTGATACCGTATACGCACCGATTTTCTGTGTAATACCGCCGGATTCTTTAGCCGTTACGTGTGTTTCACGGATGGCATCCAGTAATGATGTCTTACCGTGGTCAACGTGACCCATAACGCAGACTACAGGTGGTCTTGTAACCTGTGTATCTTCTGCTTCATCATCTTCCTTTAACAGTTCTGCAATAACATCAACCTTTTCTTCGTGTTCACAGATACAGTTAAATTCAAGTGCGATTTCTTCTGCTGTATCATAATCCACTTCCTGATTGATTGTTACAATTTTTCCCTGCATAAACAGCTTCTTTACAACAACGGACGGCTGGACTTTCATCTTATCTGCCAGTTCCTTGATGGTTAAGCTGTCCGGCAGAACCAGCTGCTTAATGGTTTCTTCTTCTTTTTCTACCGGCTTGTTTACCTTCTTGTTTGCCTGGCTGTTTGCGAACTTCAGATTTTCTTTTTCTTCATCTTTTCTTCTGTCGTTCTTCTTGTTGTCCCTTCTGGATTCCGGCTTTCTTGCATCTGGCTTGGTTTCAAACAGAAAATCATTCTTTGGCAGACTTTCTTTTCTGTCACGGTCATTTCTGCGTCCGCTGTTTCCACCCTGTCCATTGCGGTCATTTCTATAGCCGTTATTTCCGCCACCGTTTCCGTTGCGGTCATTTCTATAGCCGTTATTTCCGCCACCGTTTCCGTTGCGGTCGTTTCTGTCATTTCTGTAACCGTTATTTCCACCGCCGTTTCCGTTGCGGTCATTTCTATAGCCATTATTTCCGCCGCCGTTTCCGTTGCGGTCATTTCTATAGCCGTTATTTCCGCCACCGTTTCCGTTGCGGTCATTTCTGTCATTTCTATAGCCGTTATTTCTGTCGCCGTTTCCGTTGCGGTCGTTCCGATCGTTTCTGTAACCGTTATTTCCACCGCCGTTTCCGTTGCGGTCATTTCTATAGCCATTATTTCCGCCGCCGTTTCCGTTGCGGTCATTTCTGTAACCGTTATGTCTGTCTCCGTTTCCGCTACGGTCATTTCTGTCACGGTCGTTACGGTTGTTGTCACGGTTTCCGGCATAGTTATTTCTACCGTTTTCGTTTCTTGGTGTATCTGATTTTCTGTTGTTATTCTGATTGTTATTTCTATTATTCATCTGATTATCGTTCTTTGTCTGATTCTGATTTCCCTTTCTTGTATCATTTCCCGGTGCTTTTGTACTATTCTGTGGAAAATACACCTGTGAAATATGGGACTTTTTATCTTCCTGCTTTGCTTCTGTCTTTGGTTTTTCCGGCTGTGCCGCCTTTTTACCGAACTTGCTGCGGATAGACGTGATTTCTGAGTCTGTCAGACCGTTGGAAGCGGTATACTTCTTTGTGTCGTTACTCAATGTTTCTATAATTTCTTTTGATGATATATTTAACTCTTTTGCCAATTCATGAACTCTCATATTTGCCATTTAACCTCTCTTCCGAACAACCGCTTACATCTGCTGCTCCAAACCATTTTTTAAATGCTTTTCGATTGTATTTCTAAAGCCTTCATCTGCGACTGCGAGTGATGCCCGAAACTGTTTGCCGATTGCATGACCAAGTGTTTCTTTGTCACTGTAAAAGTAAACAGGCACCTCATAAAATGCACACATATTTGTAAACATCTTCTTTGTATTTTCCGATGCATCTCCTGCAACAATAACCAGTGCGGCTTTCCCGGTCTTGACTGCCTTTTCTGTTGCAAATTCTCCGCTTACGATTTTTCCTGCTTTCTGCGCAAGTCCGATCATTGCTAATGCCTTATCCTGCTTCAATATTTTCCAGCTCCTTTGCCAACTTGTCATACACAGACTTTTCTATCGGCATTTTAAAGGAACGTTCCAGTCCCTTTGATGCCACAGCCTTTGCAAAACAATCCGCATTAGGACATATATATGCACCTCTGCCGTTTTTCTTGCCTGTCACATCAATGATAATGCCTTCCGTATCTGTTTTTAAGATTCTGATTAAATCTTTTTTATTCTTCATTTCACGACAGCCTATGCACTGTCTTTGAGGAATCTTTTTTGTTCCGGCCAAATAAATCACTCCCTGATCTTTTATTCTTCTTCACTCAATGTAAGTTCAACGTCTTCTTCGTCACCGGCTGTTTCGTCGATGTCTTCATTTGCCTGTGCTTCACTCTTAATATCAATGCCAAAGCCTGTAAGCTTCGCTGCAAGTCTTACGTTTTGTCCTGATTTGCCGATTGCAAGAGAAAGCTGCTGTTCTGAAACGATGATTTCCGCTTTCTTTTCTTCGTCATCTGCTGTTGCGGATACAACCTTTGCCGGACTTAACGCATTGACAATTAACTGTGCCGGATTTTCATCCCATTCGATAATATCAATCTGTTCGTTGCCCAGTTCATTAACGATTGCCTTTACTCTCGCACCGTTTACACCGACACATGCACCAACCGGATCAACATTCGGTACTTTTGCACGGACTGCCATTTTAGTTCTTGAACCGGCTTCTCTTGCAATACCCATAATTTCAACAATGCCGTCTTTGATTTCCGTTACTTCTTCTTCAAAAAGGCGTTCTACAAGCTGTGGTGATGTTCTTGATACTCTTACCAGTGTCCCCGGTTTTTCTTTGTTGGAAACGCTTACAACATAAAGTTTAATTCTGTCGCCGCGTTCAAAGGTTTCACCCTTTACCTGATCACTGACCTTTAAGGTTGTCTGTGTTCTTCCGATGTCTACCAAAACATTACCCTTTTCATCAATTCTTTGTACAATTCCTGTGATGATTTCTTTTTCCTTTGAATGGTATTCATTGTAAAGTGCTGCCTTTTCTTCTTCACGAATCTTCTGTACAATTGTACCCTTTGCATTCTTTGCCGCACGTCTTGAAAATTCTTCTGATTTTACCTCTACGGTAACAATGTCACCAATCTGGCAGTTTGGCTTAATCTTTCTTGCATCGGCAAGGGAAATCTCTGTTGCAGAAATATACTTTTCAGTATTTTTTCTGGAATTGCTTCCTTCTGCCGGTTCCGGAACAGATACTTCTTCAACGACCTGTCTGTCTGAATAAATGTGGAAGTCCCCTGTGATTCTGTCTAATACAACACGGCCGTTTTCTACAGTGTTAAACTGTGTCTTATATTCATCCATCAGTGATTTTTCAATTGCCTCAAACATCACTTCCTTGCTGATTCCGTTTTCTTTTTCAAGCGCATCAAGTGCTGCTATTAATTCTTTACTCATAATTTCCTCCATTTGGCCTTGCGGCATCGTTTATTCTTTATTATTAATCACAAAATGCAAGACGAATCATTGCCAGATTCGCTCTTTCAAATGTCTTTTCTTCATCCTTTTCAAATGCAAGTGTTACTGTTTTTTCATCGTATGCTTTTAACACGCCTGTAAATTCTTTCTGTTTGTCTTCGGCACGGTAAAGCTTAATATCAATTAATTTTCCAATGCTTCTTTGATAATCTTTTTCTTTCTTTAACGGTCTTAACAACCCCGGAGAACTGACTTCAAAAATATACTGATCCGGAATATAGTTTTCTTTGTCAAGGACTTCATTAAATTCTCTGCTGATTACCTCACAGTCATCTACGGTAATGCCGCCTTCTTTATCGATGTAAACTCTCAAGTACCAGTCACTGCCCTCTTTCACATATTCCACATCAACCAGCTCAAAATGATGCGCATCAATGAACGGTTGAATGAGCTGCTCTGTTTTTTCTTCGTAGCTTATCTTTCTACCCATTTATTCATCGCCTTTCCATTATTTTAAATCGCAGGAATCCCCGCCTGTCAGTCCGCCTGTATTATGCCTAACAACGAAAGAGTGGACATTTCTGCCCACTCTTTCCAGAACACTATAATACAGAATAGCTAATAGGGGAGTCGAACCCCTGTCTTCGCCGTGAGAGGGCGACGTCTTGACCACTTGACCAATTAGCCATATTCCTGTAACTGTATGCCGTATTTACAACGTGCGTTTAACAGTACTTTCATATAATACACTTTTTTTATGCACATTGCAAGCACTTTTTTTATTTTTTTGCATTTTCTTTTATTTCAGGCAAAAAATAACGGGCATCTTCCGGGATAAGGAATTCCCATGCCCTGCTGCTGCCCGTTCTGTTTATAAATTTAAAACCGCTTTTGTATTTTTCTTTAAAAGACTGCAAAAAGTGCGCTGAAAAGTCCTGCACTGGCAGCACCCATGACAATACCTGCCAGAAGCACACCGCCCAATACGGCAAGTACACTCTTTTTAAATCCCATATCCAGAAAACTGGCTGCCAATGTTCCTGTCCATGCACCTGTACCCGGAACCGGAATACCCACAAATAAAAGCAGTGCGATAAATAACCCGTTTCCTGCTTTTTCTTTCAGCTTCTGTCCGCCCTTGTGACCTTTTTCAATACAGAAGGTAAAAAACTTACCAATGTATTTTTTATCCTTGCCCCACTCAAGCACCCGTCTTGCAAAAAGGTAAATAATCGGAACCGGAAGCATGTTGCCGATAACACAGATGATGTAGGACTGTAATAACGGCAGCTGAAAGCCCTGCGAAATCGGAATCGCACCTCGCAATTCTACGATTGGCACCATGGATACCAGAAAAATCATAAGATATTTTTTTAACATAAATTTAGTTTTCTCCATTCTCTCCGCATACACGGTTTATTTTATGCGCTGTGCACACAATCTATGTTACAAAAGTATACTGATAAAAGCAAGTATTTTTTTATTCGTGCATATGACGGAGGCTGTCTAAGAACAGCGGCTTGTTGGCGAAGCGGAACAGTTCCCTTGCGTATGGATAGTTGATGATTTTCATGGCATCGTCTTCCGTCGCAAAGACGTTCATGGCACTGTCAACATATACGTTTTGCAGGCTCATGTCGCTGACTGCAAAAACGGAATCGCACAATACCAGCTTACAGTCGTATGTATCGTCTGGATTGACTGTAATTTGTGCCTGCGGACTGATTTTTAAAATCCGCTCCGCAAGATCGTAGGAAAAATCTTCTCCCTGACCGCGTTCTAAATAAATACACTGCTTTCCCGCCAGCACTTCACGCAGTGCCGTATCTTTGCAGTCCACTTCAAATATCCGTCCGTCTGCCGCTTTTCCGCGGACACCGTGAATCGCATCATCATAGGCAAACATGACTGTTTTTGCCTTATTATACTCACCGCGGTACATGCCTTCATACTGCACTTCAAATACGGAATTTAAAAAGGTATCACACATTTTTCCCCACTCATCCTGCGGGGTATATTTCATAAAGAAGTATATCCAGTTGCGCCACGCATAATATGTTGGAAATGTATTAACAACTTCTTTTTTTGCGCCCATGCGGTGAAGCACTACGGAACTGCCGACTGATGCCACTTTGTAACCTGCAAGGTTACAGCAGTATCCCCACTCGGTATCGTCCCAGTAGAGAAAATTATCTTCCGGCATCAGTCCGATTTCATCTATCAGACTTTTCCGCACCATAAGAGAGCAGGCGGCAACCGCATCGGAATATTCGACATCGGGAATTCCGTCTGCATCGGTTTTTCCAAGGAATTTGGCTTCGGTACAGTAGTCTTTAAAATCCACAATCTGACCAAACTGTTGGATAACACCCGGATTTTCCATGTGATACACGCGCGAACCTGCCATGCCGCTGTCCGGGTGTGTGTCCAGAAACTCCACCAGCTCACCCATTGCATTTTCATCAACCAGCACATCATTGTCCAGACAATACAGATATTCGTATCCTTTTTCCAAAGCTTTCCGCAGTCCGGTATTAAATCCACCCGAACCACCGAGATTCTCTGCGTTGACAAGCACCGTTACCTGACTGCCGTACTTTTCACGGATTGCTTCTGCCGAACCGTCTGACGAAGCATTATCTACAACGTATAAATCATAGTCTGTGTATTTCGATTCCAGCACTGACTGGATACAGTTCAGTACATCTTCTTTTTTATTAAAATTACAAATTACCGCTCCTACACGTTTCATATGTACCTCTTTTCCGCAGGCATTTTAATGCCAGAGGAACCGCGGACTGAATTTATTCAGTCCTGCGATAAAAGATATTTGTGCTGCCTGCGGCACAAATATCTGTATGAAGAATCTTAGATTTAAGGATTCTTCATACTTGCCTTTTCCTATAAATCAAACAGCGACAGCTGGTTGCTGTCTGCCATTCCCTGTAACAGCCCCAGATCGCTTAATTTTTCAATAACCGTCTGTCCGACCTTTGCACGCTGGCGCAGGTCATCTTTGGATAAGAACTCGCCGCCCCTTGCCGCAATCTCTATGGATTCTCCGGCAACTTCACCAACCTTGTCGATGACTTTAAAAGACGGCATAATTTTTCCGTCAATAATCTGGAATGACCGTGCCTTTGCCTGATACAGATTAATCGGTGTAAAATCAAATCCACGTGCATACATTTCCTGCACGATACGCATATCCTTTAACTCGTCTTCTTCGGCATTGGTCAGCTGGTTTTCGGCTTTTCTCGCCTTGTAATCCGCAAGGAAATATTCCAGCTTATCCCTGCCCATTGCCATTTTTTCGTAGTCAAACGCATTGGCACGGATACTAAAATACGCGCAGTAATACGCGAGCGGATAAAAGACCTTGCAGTAAGCCACGCGCCATGCCATCATAACGTAAGCCGCCGCATGGGCTTTCGGGAACATGTACTTAATCTTTTTACACGACCAGATATACCAGTCCGGTACATCATGCGCACGCATGACTTCTTCCTGTTCCGGTGTCAGGCCTTTACCCTTACGCACCTTTTCCATGATTGTGAACGCCTGTTCACTCTCCAGTCCCTTCTGAATCAGATAGACCATGATATCATCACGCGTGCAAATCGCCGTGGAAATGGTTGCCTTTCCCTCTTTGATAAGAGTCTGTGCATTGCCAAGCCATACATCAGTACCATGGGCCAGACCGGCAATACGGACCAGATCCGAAAAATACTGTGGTTTGGTGTCAATTAACATCTGCATGGCAAAATCCGTACCGAATTCCGGGATACCGAGCGCCCCCAGCTTACAGCCGCCAATGTCTTGTGGTGTAATTCCAAGTGCCGATGTATTCTGAAACAGCGACATGACTTCTTTGGAATCCAGCGGAATTTCAAGTGGGTCAAGCCCCGTTAAATCCTGCAGCATACGAATCATCGTCGGGTCTAAATGTCCTAAAATATCGAGTTTTAACAGATTGTGGTCAATGCTGTGGTAATCGAAATGGGTCGTTGTAATCGACGTTTTCATATCATTAGCAGGGTGCTGTACCGGTGTAAAGGAATGAATTTCCTCACCGATTGGCAGTACAACGATACCGCCCGGATGCTGCCCGGTGGTTCTTCGGATATCCGTACAGCCCTCTGAAATACGCTCGATTTCACACCGGCGCTTTACAATCGGATGGCCTGTTTTTTCGGATTTATCCGCAAAATATTTCATTACAAAGCCGTATGCCGTCTTTTCGGCAACCGTACCGATTGTTCCGGCTTTAAATGTCTGTCCTTTTCCAAAGATAACCTCGGTAAATGCATGCGCCTTACTCTGATATTCATTGGAAAAGTTTAAGTCGATATCCGGCTCTTTATTTCCCTTAAATCCAAGGAATGTTTCAAACGGAATGTCAAATCCGAGTTTATTAAGCTTATGTCCGCAGTTTGGACAGATTTTATCGGGCATGTCACACCCCGCACCGCCCGCAAATTTCTTAACGTCTTCCGAATAAAATTCATTGTAAAAACATTTCGGACACAGATAATGCGGACTTAAGGGGTTTACCTCCGTAATACCCGCCATGGTTGCCGCAAAGGACGAACCGACCGACCCCCGCGAACCTACCAGATAACCGTCATCATTGGACTTCCACACCAGCTTCTGCGCAATGATGTACATTACGGAATAGCCGTTTGAAATAATGGAATTTAATTCCCTGTCCAGACGCTCCGTTACAATCTGCGGAAGCTCTGGACCGTAAATTTCATGCGCTCTGTCATGACAGATTTTACGCAGCATTTCATCGGAATTTTCAATGACCGGCGGACACTTATCCGGGCGTACCGGAGAAATTTCCTCGCACAGGTTCATGATTTTATTCGTATTTTCCACGACAATCTCATAGGCTTTTTCACTGCCTAAGTAGTCAAACTCGTGCAGCATTTCTTCCGTGGTATGCAGATACAGCGGTGCCTGATTGTCCGCATCGTCAAAGCCCTTTCCCGCCATAATGATACGGCGGTAGATTTCATCTTCGGGATTTAAAAAATGCACGTCACACGTTGCCACAACCGGCTTGTGAAATTTCGAGCCGAGTGCCACGACCCTGCGGTTTAAATCACGCAGGTCTTCTTCATTCTGCACATAGCAGTCTTCTTTTTCTATCATAAAGTGGTTGTTGCCAATCGGCTGAACCTCCAGATAGTCATAGAAGTTTACGATTCTTGCAATTTCCGCATCGGAACGGCCGCTTAACATCGCACGGAATAATTCTCCGGCTTCACACGCACTTCCGACAATCAGCCCGTCACGGTATTGGTTGACAAGACTTTTCGGAATTTTCGGAAAACGGCTGAAATAGGTCAGGTGGGACGCTGAAATCAAACGGTACAGATTGATTCTGCCCGTTTCATTTGCCGCCAAAATAATACAGTGGTACTGATGCAGCTTACGGATGGAATCCACATCGAGCTTACCCTTTTCATTGAGCATTTCCAAATCGAAAATGTCCCGCTCCTTTAACATTTCAATCAGTTTGATAAAGGCATCTGCCGTTGCGCCCGCATCATCGACCGCCCTGTGGTGGTTTTCCAGGGATACACCCAGATGCTTGCAGAGCGTATCCAGCTTATAATTGTGCAGGTTCGGTATGACAAACTGTGCCAGAAGTACCGTATCCAGAATTGTATTGTTTACGGTAATCCCCTGTTTCTGCGCCTTGTTGGCAATAAAGCTGGTATCAAATTCCGCGTTGTGCGCTACCAGTACGGCATCGCCGCAGAAGTCCAGAAACTCTTTTAAAACCGTCTCTATGGTTGGCGCTGAAAGCACCATGGCATCGGTAATGCCGGTCAGTTTCTCAATTCTGAATGAAATCGGTATCTGCGGATTGACAAAAGTGCTGAACTTGTCCACGATTTTTCCGTCCGTGATTTTTACCGCACCGATTTCAATAATGCGGTCGGCTTCTGCCGAAAATCCGGTGGTTTCCAGGTCAAATACGACATATGTATCCGTAAACTGCTGCCCCTTTGGATTTGTAACAATCTGCTTGGTATCGTCTACAAGATAGGCTTCCACACCGTAAATCAATTTAAAATCCAGCTTCTCGCCTTTTTTCTTATAATCGCCCTGAATATCTTTTAATGTATGATAGGCTTCTGTAAATGCCTGTACAACGCCGTGGTCTGTAATCGCAAGGGCTTTGTGTCCCCAGCGGATTGCCTGCCGCATGATGTCACTGACACTTGATACCCCATCCATATCACTCATCTTGGTATGGCAATGCAGCTCTACTCTTTTGTTTAAGGCAAGGTCGTTGCGCACTTCACGGTTGTCGTAAGACTTGCGGATACCGGACACGTTTGCAATGGAAATTTCCTGGTCGTAGCGGTCAAGCGCCGCAATACCTTTGACTTTGATAAAATTTTTCTTTTTGATAAATTCCCGCATTTCCGGAAGCTGTTCGTTGCGGACAAAGATTTTTACCGTAATGGTATCCGTAAAATCCGTGATGTCAAACATCATAATTGTCCGCTCATTGCGGATTTCCCGCTCCTCGACCTTCCGGATCATGCCGGAAATAACGACTTCTCCAAGCGCCGTATCAATCTGTTCTATCGGCATCGGTTCTTCATCAAAATCCCTGCCGTATAAAACGTCATCGTTGGACGGTTTTTTATAAAATTTATCATTTCTTGAAAAGCTTCTGTTTTCCTGTCCGCCAAAGCTTTTGCCCTGTATAGGGCCTGCCGCCTTTGCAGCTGTCTGTGTGGCCGCTTCTTTGCCTGCGGCTTTTTTCTTATTTCCCGCACCGGACTTTTTTTCCAGAACCGCAGCTGCCGCCGCGGCAGGACTGCCCGTTGCCGCTTCCATTTTCTGCTGAATCTGCTTTACACGCAGGTTTAACTTATGCTCGTTTTCTTTTTGGTAATGGCTGCCGTTTTTCGTCTTATAGCGGTATACCACATCAATCTCAAAACCGAAGCGGTTTAAGAAAACCTTATGAAAATAATCTGCCAAAGAATCCGCATAGGTTCTTGCAAGGAAGCCATCCTCCAGTTCTAAAACCAGACGGTCTTCTTCCTCAAATTCCCAGGACGAGTTTTTCAGCAGATTATATTCCAGTGTCCAGTATTTTTCAAGTTCAAACAAAATACTGTCATAGTATACTTCCATAATCGTTACCGGTGTGTACTGCTTGGACAGATGATACCGGTCGATAATCCGCACATCCATATTTTTCATGCGGAATACCTGCTTTTTTAGGGCATCCTCTGTTTTATAAATGACAGGCTTTCCTATCAGCCTGTCACTTTTTAAATATACACGCGCAAGCGTATTGGTCGATGTTTTGGATACTCTTGTCACTTCCGTATCTGCCAGATAACTGCCCAGTTCCTCCGGCAGGCGGAGTGTTTTAAATACTTCAAAAAATTTATACACCTGTACCACCCCAATGGTCTAATTCGTACTTTAAGGTTGAAAGCAGTTCGTCTTCCGGTACTTTGCGCACCACTTCGCCGTGTTTGATTAACACACCACAGCCGTCACCGCCTGCAATGCCCAGATCCGCTTCCTTTGCTTCACCCGGTCCGTTGACAACACAGCCCATGACTGCCAGTTTTAAATCGTAATCATACGAAGACACCATTTCTTCTACCTGCTTTGCCAGTCCGATTAAGTCAATGCGCGTTCTGCCACAGGTCGGACAGGAAACGACTTCAATACCGCCCTTCTTAAGCCCCAGTGTCTTTAAAATAATCTTTGCCGCTTCCACTTCTTTGACCGGATTATCCGTCAGTGAAACACGGATGGTATCGCCGATTCCCTGATTCAAAATCAGTCCCAGTCCGAGTGCGGATTTAATGCTTCCTGAAAATGCCGTACCGGATTCTGTAATGCCGACATGCAGTGGATACGCTATTTTTTGTGCAATCAATTCATGGGCTTTGACACACATCATGACGTCGGAAGATTTGATACTGACAACCAGATTGTCATATCCCTGCTCCTCAATCATATGTACCTTGTCAATCGCACTCTCCACAATACCTTCTGCCGTCACACCATGGTATTTTTCCACCAGTTCTTTTTCCAGCGAACCGCTGTTGACACCGACACGGATTGGAATATTGCGTTCTTTTGCCACGTCCACTACAGCTTTAATCTTATCGGCACCGCCGATATTGCCCGGATTGATACGGATTTTATCCGCACCGTTTTCCATTGCCGCAATCGCCATGCGGTAATCAAAATGAATATCCGCAACCAGTGGAATATGAATGTATTTTTTGATTTCCGAAACCGCTTTTGCCGCTTCGATGGTCGGCACGGTACAGCGGATAATTTCACAGCCCGCTGCCTCCAGTTCCAGTATCTGTCTGACCGTTGCTTCTACATCTTCCGTATGGGTATTGGTCATGGACTGAATCAGCACCGGATTTCCGCCGCCGATTTTTTTATTGCCGATTGTTACTGTTTTCGTATGTTCTCTAAACATCTTACTCTCCTATTTTTGCAGACATTTTACTGCCGAATCTAAAACAACCCTCTGATATCTTTAAACATGACATAGACCATTAACAGCATTAAAAGTATCATGCCCACAAAATGCACCATGCCTTCATGCTCTTTTTTAACCGGTTTGCCGCGCAGCACCTCTAAAATGAAAAATACCAGCCGTCCGCCGTCCAAAGCCGGGAGCGGCAGAAGGTTCATGACACCTAAGTTGGCGCTAATCATAATGGCAAGACTGAATAATGTCATTAAAACTGCTACCGTGCCTGCCGGTTTACTGCTTTCCACAACAGAGCTCATAACACTGACCGTTCCTACCGGTCCTGTCAAATCGTTAATGCCGACCTGTCCCGTAAACATCATGCCAAGACTTTCAATAACAATTTCAATCCAGTAACCGACTTCCTTAAATGCGCAGACAATCGTCTGTGCCGGAGATAATTTGACATACTCTCCGTATGATGCCAGTCCTGTATAATAGCTTTCCTGTTCGACAAGCTGCGGTGTAACCGCAAGTGTCACCTGATTCCCGTTACGGCTTACCACAACCGATAACGTTTCCCCTGTAGACCGGTTTAAATATTCGGTAAACTGTGTACTGTTTTCCATGGCAATGCCGTCTACGGAAAGAATAATATCCTTTGCCTGCATGCCACCCGCTTCTGCCGGGGAATCCTTTGTCACGCTCTGAATTGTACAGTCCGGTTCGATGACAACACCCATTTTATAAGAGCTGAGTTTCGTATACTGCGGTGTCAGCTGCGTTGTATACTTCTGTCCGTCCCGCTCATACGTAATATTCATGGTCTTTGCCGCATTATAATAACGGTAAAATGAATATTCTCTCGAACAGCTCATCTTATCGCCGTTAATTTTTAAAATGGTATCGCCCTCTGCAAGTCCTGCTTCCTGCGCCGGTGAATTGTCATAAACCTTATCAACGGTACACAAATCATAGCCATCCACACCGATCATAATAATAGATAAAATCAGTGCCAGCAGGAAATTAAACAGCGGACCTGCCGCGATAATGGCAATTCTCGACCACACAGATTTATTGGAAAATGCACGGTCCGCATCGTATTCTTCTTCAAGTGTCTTTGCCTTGCCGTCCTTTTCGTCTGCCTGTTCGTCCTCATCTTCATCGGTCTGGGCTTCCATAAACTCATCGCCTAACATCATACACGAACCGCCAAACGGAAGCAGTTTGATACTGTATACGGTTTCTCCCTTTTTAAAATGAATCAGCTTCGGACCAAATCCCAGTGCAAATTCCAAAACTGTTACGCCATTTGCTTTTGCCACAATAAAATGCCCGAACTCATGTACGATAATAATGACACTTAAAACGAGTATGGCAAGTATTACATTTACTATCAACCTCTGCCTCCTTTATTTACCAACGGCTCTCAAGCAGTTCCGTCACGGCACGTTCCGTTTCCAGAATCTGTGCTACGTCCGGATTTTCTTTAAACGCGGTCTGCTCCATTGCATATGCAATCATTTCCGGTATATCCAGATATGCAATTTCACGGTTTAAAAACTTGCGGACTGCCACTTCATTTGCCGCATTGAATGCCGTCGGAATATTGCCGCCCTGTGATGCCGCTTCGTAGGCAAGCTTTAAGCCCCTGAAATTTTCAAAATCCGGTTTTTCAAATGTTATTTTACCCAGTTCAAAGAAATCTACGCGCCCGGTATTGAGCGGTCTTCTCTCCGGATAATACAGCGCATACTGAATCGGCAGACGCATATCGGGACTGCCAAGTTGTGCCATAATGCCGCCATCCACAAACTGCACCATGGAATGAATAATACTCTGCGGCTGGATAACAACCTGCACCTTTTCTGCCGGTACGTCAAACAGCCACTGTGCTTCCATAACTTCCAATCCTTTATTTACCATAGTGGAAGAATCTATTGTGATTTTTTTACCCATAGACCAGTTTGGGTGATTCAGCGCATCTTCTACCGTTACATTTTTTAAATCCGCAATTGTCTTTCCGCGGAACGGTCCGCCGGAAGCCGTCAGCAGAATCTTTTCTGCCTGCTTTTTATTTTCACCGTTTAATGACTGGAATATTGCGGAATGTTCGCTGTCTACCGGATAGATATGTACGTTTTTTTCTTTGGCAAGCGGCATAATGATGTGTCCCGCCGTTACCAGTGTTTCCTTGTTTGCCAGTGCAATGTCTTTTCCCGCTTCAATTGCGCGGATAGTCGGTACAATGCCCATCATGCCGACAACTGCCGTCAGCACAATATCTGCTGAAGAGATTGTCGCCGCTTCGATTAATCCTTCACTGCCGGAAACAATACGTACGTCCATATCCGCCAGCTCTGTCTTTAAATCGCCTGCCAGTTTTTCACTGCCGATGCAGACCAGTTCCGGCTTAAATTCACGTGCCTGTGCTGCCAGTTCTTTGACCCTTGTTCCTGCTGCCAGCGCCGCAACTTTAATATCTTTATTTCTTCTGATTACATCCAGTGTCTGTGTCCCGATAGAACCTGTAGAACCCAGTAACGAGATTGTCTTCATTTTTTCCTCTTTTCTGCGCCCAAAACAGCGCTTCTGTCTTATCTGTCCGATAAAATCTTCTGACATTTAAAATCTATAAAAACTGATTGATTAAATACACTGCCCAGTAAACTGCCGGTGCCGTAAAAATAACACTGTCAAAGCGGTCTAAAATGCCGCCGTGTCCCGGAATCAGTGTTCCGTAATCCTTGACATCGTGGTTTCTTTTAATCGCCGATGCCGCCAAATCGCCTACAATCGCAAAAAATGCGCCGATAAAACTTGCCGCCGCAAATGTCACAACCGGGTAAGCAATTACGCCGGACATATGCGGACTTACAAGAAATCCGTAAATACCGCCAATCACCGCTGATGCTACAACACCGCCGATACCACCTTCAACCGATTTTTTTGGTGAAAGCTTCGGCGCCATTTTATGTCTGCCGAAAAATACCCCTGTAAAATATGCAAAGGTGTCGTTTACCCATGAAGCCGCAAATATCAGCCATACGGTGTAAATGCCGTCATGATAGGTACGCACCTTATAAATGTAAGAAAGCAGCATTGCCACATAGACAAGTCCTAAAAGGGTAATGCACACATTTTCCGTGCGGTACTTCGGAAAGGCAAAGACATAGACTGCCATAACCGCTATAACGGCTGCTGCCAGTACCAGTAAAAGATACTCATCCCGTCCTGCCCCGATACAGATATAATAGAGTATACACGCTATGTATCCTGCATATGCCATGACTGTCTTTTCCATATGAATGACACGGTACAGTTCAAACATTCCAATCAGTGCAATCATTAGATTTAATCCGAATAAATACCAGCTCCCGCATACCAATGCCGAAGCCATAATAATTACCAGAACAATTCCGCTTAAAATTCTTGTTTTCATTGTCCTATTCCTCCGTTACACCGCCAAATCTGCGTTCTCTTTTATTATATTTCTCAAACGCACGAATCAATTCCTCTTTATTAAAATCCGGCCAGTGTACATCTGTAAAGTAAAATTCCGTATAGGCAAGCTGCCACGGCAGATAATTGGAGAGACGCTGTTCACCGCTGGTGCGGATCAGTAAATCCGGATCCGGAAGTTCCCATGTATCCAGATTCTTAGAAATCATTTCTTCTGTAATATCCTCCGGGGCAAGTTCGTGGTTTGAAACCTTTGTGGCAAGCTTTCTCACCGCTCTTGTAATCTCATCCCTGCCACCGTAATTAATCGCAATCGTAAACTGCAAGCCGGTGTTGTTCTTCGTCTTTTGTTCCAGATTTTCAATGCTTTCGATAATATCTGCACTTAATTCCTCACGTCTGCCAATCACACGGCACCGTACATTATTTTTCATGGATTTTTTGACACAGTCCTTTAAATATGTACGCAGAATGGTCATCAGTGTTGAAACCTCCTCCGTAGAACGCTTCCAGTTTTCTGTTGAAAATGCATACACTGTAAAATATTTTACGCCTAAATCGTCTACAACCGTCAGCATATCTTCAACAACCTTACTGCCAACCTTATGTCCATATGTGCGGGGCATGTGTCTTTGCTTTGCCCACCTGCCGTTTCCGTCCAAAATAACGGCAACGTGCTGCGGAATTTTTAATCCCAATGCTTCATTTAATGTATCCATATCTGCCTCATTCCTGCATTTTCCTGCTGCAATATTCATATCTGCCGATAACAAAAGTCTGAAACTGCATTCCACAGATTCTTTTTTTACTCCGTCATCTTCAATAAAAATGGAAATTGCCGCACTAAGGAATCCGATACATTCTTCTATGACCGGAACAATTCATGTATTTACCTTAGTGCGACAGCTTTCCCTGTATTATACTGTAAGAATTTCTTTTGTCTTTTCGTCGATTGCTTTGTCAATCATATCTACATATTTATCTGTCAGCTTCTGAACTTCATCTTCCTTGCCTTTGAGTTCA
Organism: Lachnospira intestinalis; assembly: GCF_040095895.1. Taxonomy (NCBI): domain Bacteria; kingdom Bacillati; phylum Bacillota; class Clostridia; order Lachnospirales; family Lachnospiraceae; genus Lachnospira; species Lachnospira intestinalis. The sequence continues at coordinate 189,820 of NZ_JBBMFS010000002.1, read as the reverse complement.
TCATCTGATAATTCTCCACCCTTGTTCATCTTCTTAAATGCATCATTGGCATCACGTCTGATGTTACGGATTGCAACCTTGGCATTATCACCCTTTTTCTTGATATCCTTTGCCAGTTCCTTACGTCTGTCTTCCGTCAGTTCCGGGAAAACCAGGCGAATAACCTTACCGTCGTTATTCGGTGTAATACCTAATTCAGATACTAAAATTGCCTTTTCAATGTCCTTAATCAGGCTGGCTTCCCAAGGCTGAATCTGAATCATTCTGGCTTCCGGTACGGAAATGTTGGCAACCTGCTGTAAGGATGTCGGTGTTCCGTAATAATCCACCTTAATCTTATCTAAAATATGCGGATTGGCTCTTCCTGCACGGATCGTTGCGTAATCTTCCTGTAACGCATCTACGGATTTGCCCATTTTTTCTTCGAATTCTTTCATTTCGCTCATAATTACCTCACTGTGTTTTGTATTTTTCTTTCTACTATCTGTTTATCATATCTTTGACAATTAGTCAACTGTTACAACTGTTCCGTTGAATTTTCCTGTCATGGCATTTAAAATGCTGTTGTCCTCATTTAAGCCAAATACCATTAACGGCATCTTATTTTCCATGCACATAACGGATGCGGTCATATCAATAACACCAAGCTGCTTATCAACAACTTCCTGAATGGAAATCTTGTCATACTTCTTTGCCTGTGGATTAATCTTCGGGTCACTGTCGTAAATGCCGTCAATCGCCTTTGCCAGTAAAATGGCATCTGCATCCAGTTCAATCGCACGAAGCACAATTCCGGTATCTGTAGAGAAGTACGGATGACCTGTACCACCTGCGAAAAAGACTACCATGCCTTTTTCAAAATACTTGTTGGCTCTGTCCTTTGAGAACAGCTTTGTCATACTGCCACATTCAAACGGAGTTAAGATATTGGTCTTTAATCCTTCTGAACGGAAAATTTCTGACACGTAAATGCAGTTCATAATGGTTGCAAGCATACCAATCTGGTCTGCCTTTGTTCTATCGATATTATCATTGGAGCGTCCTCTCCAGTAGTTGCCACCGCCAATTACCACGCCGACATCAATTCCTTTATCAATAATTGCCTTGACCTGTCTTGCAATATCTGCAATCAGTGCATCATCATATCCTGACTTCTGCTCACCTGCTAATGCTTCTCCGCTTAATTTTAAAATAACTCTTTTCATGTGTTTTGATTTCCTCTCTGCTGCTCTCGCGCTTTTTATTTCTTCATTACTGCCGGTATGCTGTTCTTTATGTATATCTGCTCCGGCAAGTCAGCTTCTGCCGTTAAATATCTTCTGGATTTTACTGCATATCCGTTTCTTCTGCCACCTCTGCCGGTTCTGCTTTTTGTTCTGCCTTTGCAAAAGGATTCTTCTGGAACACTGCCTCTGTATTGACATCACCGTAGCACTGGGAGCATCTGCCCTCAATGGTTGCACCGTTGTTAATCTGTACCGTCTTAAATTTCATATCGCCAACGACGATTGCTGTAGAATCTACAATAACAGGACCTTCGATGTCAATATTTCCCTTGACCGCACCTGCAATTACCGCAGAAGTTCCGTATAAATCACCGATAATTACAGTGCCTTTGCCAATCTTTACAGAACCGGTAGCGTGAATGTCACCTTCTATCTGTGCATCATTTGCAAACACTTCATTGGCGCCGATTGCACCGCGTACTACACCACTGACGGTTAATTTGCCCATACAGCTGACATCGCCTTCCACCGTACCATAGATATCAATAGAACCCGTAGAATCAAGATTACCTGTAACAGTCAGTCCCGCGGTAATGACTGCTGTTTCTTCTACTGAATCATCATCTAATATGTCCATATGCTCTATATCATTACTTCTTTCATTAATCACTCTGTCAATATCAGAACCCAGCTGTTCACCTTCAGATAACATTTCCTTTTTCTCCTCCAAAATATCCGGTTGAATGTCCGGTTCAAAAAATTGTCTGGATTCACTTTTATTGTCTTTAAATAAGCCCATTGTCGCACACCTCCAACCACTTTGCACTGCTTTTTTAGTATATCATAAAATGTCTGATAAATGAAGATGTTATTTTATCCTTTGATTCAGATAATACATTCTTTATATTAATCCGGCATAATACAAAAATCCCCAAACCGCCGGTCTTCCCGGCAATCTGAGGACTATTATGATTTATCTGTATTATCAGTGCATGATTTGAATCAAAGATTACTTTAACTGTGCTGCAACTTCTGCTGCGAAGTCTTCGTTCTTCTTTTCGATACCTTCGCCTGTTTCAAAACGAACAAATCCCTTAATCTTGATGTTAGCATTGTTTTCTTTTGCTACAGAAGCAACGTATGCAGATACGCTCTGCTTTCCGTCTTCAGCCTTAACGTATACCTGGTCAAGAAGGCAGATTTCCTTTAATTCCTTATTGATACGTCCCTTAACCATACCTTCGATAATCTTATCGTTTGCATCCGGCTTTTCATTCTTAGCTGCTGCTGTAATGATTTCTGTTTCCTTAGCGATGTAGTCTGCATCAACTTCATCTCTGTTTGTGTACATTGGCTTTAAAGCTGCTGCCTGCATAGCTACGTTTCTAGCCATTTCTTCAATTGCAGGATTTACAACATCTGTCTCAACATCTACTAATACACCAATCTTACCACCCATGTGAATGTAAGAAGCAATGAAACCATTTGCTTCTTCTAACTGGGCGAATCTTCTAATCTTTAAGTTTTCACCGATTACGGCAATCTGTCCTGCTAAAGCATCTGCTACAGTCTTAGATGAATCCTTGTTCCAGCTTTCTGCTAAAAATGCATCAATATCAGCTGCCTTTGTTGTTAAAGCCTGTGCTGCAACATCTTCAACATATGCGTTGAAATCTGCATTCTTTGCAACGAAGTCTGTTTCTGAATTTACTTCTACGATTGCTGCCTTAGTACCTTCAACTACAGTCTTAACGATACCTTCTGCTGCAATTCTGCCAGCTTTCTTAGCTGCCTTTGCCATACCGTTTTCTCTTAAATATTCTACAGCCTTGTCCATATCGCCGTCTGTGTTTGCAAGAGCCTTCTTACAATCCATCATACCTGCGCCTGTCATTTCTCTTAATTCTTTTACCATTGCTGCTGTAACTGCTGCCATTTGTAATTCCTCCACTTTCATTTATTAAAAAACTTTAAAAAATGCCTCAACCTGTTTCTTTCAGGCTGAAGCATTTTAGAGCCATAAATAATCTCTCAACTACTTATCAGCATTTCTATCTGTGTTTCGTGTAAATTAAGCTTCTTCTACAGCTTCTGCTTCTTCAGCCGGAGCTTCTTCTACACCCTGATTTGCTTCGATTACTGCATCAGCCATCTTAGAAACGATTAACTTAACAGCTCTGATAGCGTCATCATTACCCGGAATTACATAATCTAATTCATCCGGATCACAGTTTGTATCTACAATACCGATTAACTTGATGCCAAGTGCCTGTGCTTCCTGTACACAGATTCTTTCCTTCTTAGGGTCAACGATAAAGATTGCATCCGGAAGCTTCTTCATTTCCTTGATACCGCCAAGGTTCTTTGTAAGCTTTTCCATTTCCTTCTTTAAGTTGATAACTTCCTTCTTAGGAAGAACATCAAATGTGCCGTCTTCCTGCATTGCTTCGATTTCTTTTAATCTGTTGATTCTGCTCTGGATTGTCTTGAAGTTTGTAAGCATACCGCCTAACCATCTTTCGTTAACATAGAACATTCCACAACGCTCTGCTTCTGTTGCGATTGCATCCTGAGCCTGCTTCTTTGTACCTACGAAAAGAATTGTGCCGCCATCTGCTACGATATCAGAAATCGCCTTATAAGCTTCATCAACCTTACCTACAGACTTCTGTAAGTCGATGATATGGATACCGTTTCTTTCTGTGTAGATGTACTCAGACATCTTAGGGTTCCATCTTCTTGTCTGATGTCCGAAGTGAACACCTGCTTCAAGTAACTGCTTCATTGAAATTACGCTCATTTTAATACCTCCATGGTTTTGATTCTTTTATAGGCTTCTGCTCTTATAACCACCGGCGCGTATACCGGCACCAGCTATAAAATCCACCTATATGTTTTTTCACACGAATTGAATTATAACAATTCTTTTAAAATAATGCAAGCGTTTTTTTACATTTTTTTGCTAATGCTTCTGCTAACGGCTTGTAATGACATTCGCCAGATTTTCAAAAGAATCATTTTTCTTTACAATATGCGTTCCTGCAATCATTTTGGTTGAGTTGCCGGACGCTGCCATATAACCGATAAAACCATCTCTGTCACTGATAATCCCTGCTGACAGAAACATATCTGCCACCTGTGTCGCCGTATATCCGCTTCCGATTTCAATCTGTACCTCATCTCCCGGCAGATAAAGTGCTGCCCGGGTCTGCGGCTGGCCTTGTGTTTCCGGTTCTGATGCTTCTGTGGCTGCCGTTGTTTCCTGACCGATTGTCGTTTCTTCCTGTGTAGTGGTTTCTTCCTGTACAACAGTTGTCTGTTCTTTTGTAGTCTCTTCTTCCTGTTTTATGGTTTCTGCCTGTGTATCTTTCTGGGTATATGCAAGTATTGAGCTTTCTGTTGATGTCTGCTCTGTCCCTGTTACCAGCCTCTTATTTGCTGATGAAACTGCATTGGCAATAGAAAAAACAAGTGTTGTTGCCACTATTCCAATACCGGCTCCTCTTAAATAATATTTTAATTTCATTGCCATCCTCATTCTGCACTCTGCTTTTCTTTCTCATGCAGCCCGATAATCAGACTGACCTCGCCAACGCCGATACCAAGCTGTTTTGCAATATCCCGCACCATCATTCCCTTTCTGTAAAGGTATACAATGCTTTCCGGACTGCCGTCCTGTGGATTTTCCGGTATTTCATCAATTTCCGGCTCACCACTGACAATCGACTTTAACTTTCCTGCCTGATTTTTGGATTTGCCCTGTTCTTCTGAAATTCTTGCCTTTTCGTTGCTCTGCTTCACCAGTTCAGACAACCGTTCTTTTGCAACATCCCGCACGGTAGCGGTATATGCCGCGTTGTCCGTCTGTTCCTGCTGTGACGGCACTGCCTGCTGCACTGACGATACCGGTTCAGCTGCTATATCGTTCTGCATTTTTTTTACTTCATGCTTTGCAATGTTGACGTCTTTAACTGTATTCTTTACTTCCTTTGCCTTTTCATTGAGCATATCGTATAAAAATACGGCCTCATTGTGGCTTTTATTAATCTCACCCATCACCGTATCTGCATAATCGTTCATTTCCAAAATTTTTGTATTGGAAATTTTATCAAGAGATGCTTCTGTGCGTTCATTAATTGCATTGAGTTCTTCTGTCACCAGTTCATTGACCTGACGGCGGATTTCCTCTTTCTGTCCGTCGGACAACACTGTCTTTTCCGGTTGTTTTGCCTGCTCTGAAGTTTTTTGTTCATCTTCTGTAAGCAGAAAGCTTGCAGCAATACACAAAATTCCGCAGACAGCCAAAATGACTTCCAGTATTACCATATGTTCCTCTTTTCCGTGTCTTTTCAAATTTTGATATCGATGTCTACGATTTCCTGTCCCTTTATAAAGAACTTTCCGTCTTTAGAACCCTTTTTACCCTGATGGTGTCCATCCGGATATTCATTCTGGCTCTTATCCTTGGCATCATACTTTTTCTGGTGGTTATCGGCATTCTCTTTATGCTGAACCTGTTCTGCTTTTGTATCTGTTTCTTTTTGAACCTGTGTCGTTATCGTCTGCTGTTCCACAACAGGTCTCTGGTTTTCTTCCTGTTTAATATGTGAAACTTCATTCATCTGCTGTACTACTGCAAAATCTACCGGCCTTACAATCATTTTCCGCTCCCATTCTGCTTTTATAATAAAGCGCTCTTAATGTCTGCCCGCTCTTTGATAAACTGACAATGGTCATACTTTTCTTTGATAAACATAAACTGATCACCAAATACAAGCTTCGTTCCTGCATACGCTGTTCCGTATACTTTAATTCTGGCATTGCTGTCTTCCGAAACAACCGACTGTAAATCTTCAAATTCTTTCTTCTGTTCTGCCAGTTCCTTATCAATTATCAGCATATTTTTCATAGTTTTTTGCAGCATTTCTTTTTTATCCTGTGAAAGTTCACCTTCTAAATCCTGCTTTTTACGCAATGCTGTTATAATCTGATTCAACTGTATTTTATTTGCACCCATTGTCTGAAGACTCTTTTGCAATTCGTCCAGACGTCTTTTGGCTGCCGGGTCAACACCGACACCGATAACCGTTGCCGTACCAAGTTCATTGCCAATCACTTTTGCTTCAACCAGTGTCATGGAACGGACTTCCCCACCGATAATCAGTCCTTTTTTGCCTGCCGCCTTAATGCTGCCTTTTGCATTGACCTTACTATGTAAAATAGAATCTGTTTCAATACTGCCGCCTGCTTCTACCTGTTCTACAGATTCAAGGAATTTCGTAACGATATTGCCGCCTGCTTTAATGACTGCACGGTTCATCCCCTGCACACCACGGTTGAAGGTGATATTGCCGCCTGCGACAATTGTTGCACCTTCCACGATACCACTTACTGCAATATCGCCGGTCGCTTTTACACTGAATCCCGCAAGGACATTGCCTTTAATATTAACATTCCCCTGGTAATCAATATCACCGGTAGAATTATCTACATCAACGATTTCCAGTACATTGGATACAAATACTTTGTCATTTTCCAGGGTTACATGACCGCTGACACTGCTAATCAGCTGTAATCCGTCTTCCGAAACCGTCAGATCCCGTCCATGGCGGAAAATCACGTGTTTTACCTTTTTCGGCATGACCTTTCTTCCAAGCAGATCTTCTCCCGGTGTACCGCGGTCTTCCGGATGAAGCACGGCAACAACCTCACCCTTTCTGATGTGATTCACATTTTCAAGTGTATGGAAATCAACTGTACCATCATCGTTCATCTTTGGTGTCGGTTTTAATTCTGTATTGAATTTATATTCAATATAACCGTCACTGCCCTCTGTCGCTGCCGTTCCCACCGCAATCACATAACGGTGTCCGTAACGGCGGTGTGCCAGAAAATCTTTGACAACGTCTGTTTTAATTCCGTTTTTCACGCCCAGATGCTGGATATCTTTGATAATTTCATCTTCATCCAGCATTCCCGCACCTTCAAACGGCGGATAAAATACAGCTTCCATCTCCATTAAATCCGAACTCATGGTATATATGCCGAACTCCCGGCTCTCCAACGCTCCTGCATCTGAAACCTTTACCGTAAACGGTGCTTCTTTCGCTTTTGAAAAAGCTTCTTTCATCTTTACGGTGTCACAATCCATAATTTTCTTTTTATCCAGATAATATAATGCATCTGCCACTGTTGCCGGCTGTTCGCCGCTTTTCGGAGGATATACTGTAAAATACAACCCGTCCGCTTTTACTGAAAATTGAAAATACCCGCCAATACACTCTACCATATGCTTTCTCCCATCTGATGTATTTACACCTGCACAACACTTCTAAATTATAAATCCGGGCTGATGCAGTTCCTTTATAATATAATGTCCAGATACTCACCCAGTGTTTTACGCATTCTGCCAAGTGCTTTGGTATGCAGCTGGGAAACCCTTGATTCTGAAACATTTAATACAAGACTAATTTCTTTTAATGTCATTTCCTCATAATAATACAATGTAATAACATTTCTTTCTTTTTCTGTTAAGGAATTGATTGCTTCTGTTAATTTTATTTTCAATTCTTCTTTTTCCAGCACTTCTTCCGGCTGGTCAAAGTGCGTATTTGTTACTGACTCTATCTTTGCCTCACTGCCCGTTTCCGTATATTCATCCAATGAAATCAGGTTAGAGGCTTTGGTCTGCCCCTGCCAGCTGTTTAATTCGTCTACTGTTATTTCTAATTCTTCGGCGATTTCCTCATCGGTTGCCACATGCCCTTTTTCTGTTTCAATTTTAGACATCGCCGCATCTATTTTTTTCTGCTTCTGACGGATTGACCGCGGAAGCCAGTCCATTTTACGAATCTGGTCCAGTATTGCGCCACGGATTCTAAGACTAGCATAACTTTCAAACTTTACATTTTTGCTGTAATCAAATTTATCTATGGCATCGATTAATCCAAAAATGCCATAGCCTACCAAATCATCATATTCTACATTATAGCCCAGATACATACTGAGTCGTCCGGCGACAAGCTTGACCAATTGCGCATATTCTGCAATAAGCTGTTCCCGGATTTCACTCTTTCCTGTCTGCATATATTCCTGCCACAGTTTATTTCTACCTACTTCGTCCATTACTGCCGCCCCCAGCCCATCATTTGATTAAACTACTTCGGAAAATTACTTTTCTTCCTGCTGTTCTTCTTCTGTCTGTTCCGGCGTGCCTTCGCCTTCTCCTGCTGTACCTTCATCCTCTGACGGTTTTTCTTCTTCTGTTTCTAAATCCTTAAATGCCTTATTTAATATTACTCTCAAAAGAAGCCCTGCCATATAAAACCCTGCCATAACTGCGACCAATACCCACAGAAAATGTACCAGCGAATACTTTTGTATAATCATAACCACACTACTGACAAAACCTGCAAGCAATGTAACCAACGCAGGAATATTTCTAAACTTACGCATATTCCCTCCCAATCTATTTTTCTTTTTTGCTGTTTGTTATTAAATTGTCTTTTGAGGCTTACCTACCGACTTTATAACATAATCCCCTGTCTCTGAGTAAAACTCTACAGTTCGTCCATAATTTAAACCACAGTCTTCTGCGAGAAGACGGATTCTATATTCTTTTAATTTAGCTCTGGCTGCTGCTGCATTCCGTTCACCTACCCGCAGTGATTCATTCTGCGATGCCATGGCAAACATCTGTGCACCACCCGCCATTTTTGCGACCAGGCGGCTTTTTGAAGCCCCGAGGTTTTCCATCTGTCGAATTAATTCATCAATTCCTGTATCTGCAAATTTTGCAACATTTGAATTATTTCTAATCTGTGTACTGTCTGGAAGCATACAATGCAGCAATCCACTTACCTTTGTCACCGGATCGTATAATGCAACGCCCACACAGGAACCAAGACCTAATGTTGTAAGCGCATCTGGACATTTACAGACTTTCAGATCCGCCATGCCAACTTTTATCATATTCCCCATATACAACTGTCCATTCTTTTTTCTAATCTTTACAGTTTCAAGAAACACAGCCTGCGGGACAAATTTCTCCCGCAAGCTGAAAAAAAATTTTAAGTCTTACATACCAAGTGATGCCAAAATTTTGTCATAAGAATCAAGTTCAGGGATTAACAGGAAGTATCCTGTAACAAAATCCATCTCGCCAAATTCTGACTGAATCATAAGCAGCTTATCGCCATATTTACCAAACTCGGCTGCCGGCACACTCAGCAGTGCACCTACCATATCTACGGTCAGTGACGGTACTGTACATATCATCTTTAAATTTGTCAGGGTGGAAAGCGCATTTAAATAAGAACCAGAAACAATATTTCCAATTTCATTTAATGCTGACATTTCTATTTCCGTAAAGCTTTCCGCGCCCAAATCTTCATCGGTTGTAACATCTCTCATCATTAATGAATTTACAAGATGGTGTGCTGATTTCATATCAAATAAGAACATCATCATCCCATCAATGTCACCCTCAATACCCAGTAAGATTCCAACTACTGTCTGATCTTCTGATCCAATCACGGAAGAAATATCCTGAAAAGGCAGTAATGCAACATTCGGAACAGACATATCCATCTTGATGCTTAACAACTTTGATAATGCTGTTGTTGCATTTCCTGCACCAATATTTCCTATTTCCTTTAAAACGTCATATTGCATGGCGTCCAATCCGTCAAGACTTATTTTTGCCATATTCCCACCGCTTTCTTTAGTTCTCTACGATCAGACCGACAATATCTAATAAAGAAATCAGTTCACCCTTGCTCTTTCCGATGCTGCTGATATAACCTGATGCTGCATCATCTCTTGAGGTTCTTGTGATTTTTTCTGTATTGTCATCATCCAGTGTTACAACCTCTCTTACCTGATCTACAATAACACCAATGGTAGCACCTTCGATTTTTACAATGATGATTCTGGTCTTATCTGTAAATTCATCGTCTTCAAGTCCCAGTTTTAAGCGGATGCTCATAACCGGAATAATTTCACCGCGCAGATTGATGACACCTTTATAATATGTCTGTGTCTTTGGCACGCGGGTAATCTTTTGGTTCCTGACAATATTATCAATATATTTAATATTGATACCATACTGTTCGTTGCCAATTCTTACCACGATATACTGAACGGCAGTTTCTGCTTCCTGCTCTGTTGTAATTGCTTTTACCTGTTCCATATTTATACCCATCCTTTCTGTAGCATCTTCCCCTATACAAGCGTATTTGCATCAATAATCAGGGCTACAGAACCATCTCCTAAGATTGTTGCGCCACTAATCATCTTATTGATACGGATATACTTACCAAGTGATTTAATAACGATTTCCATCTGGCCAATCAGACTGTCTACTACAAGTCCTGCCTGCTTATCGCCTTTTCTTACGACAACGACTGTAATATTTTCTGATTCTTCCGGTTCTCCCGGAACATCCAGTAAATCTCTTAAACGGATTAACGGAATAACATTACCTCTTAAATGAATCACTTCTTTGGCATGTACATACTTGATATCACTTACAGGAATATCTTCGATGGTTTCAATAGAACCAAGTGAAATCGCATACTTTTCATCTCCGAGCTTAACCATCAATGCCTGAATAATGGCAAGTGTTAATGGAAGACGGATACTGAATGTACTTCCTTCACCGTACTTTGTCTTAACTTCAACATCACCACCCAGGGCTTCAATCTTTGATTTTACAACGTCAAGTCCAACACCACGACCGGATACATCTGTTACCTTTTCAGCAGTTGAAAAGCTTGGTCTGAATAATAAATCGATTGCTTCTTTATCTGTCATGACATCAGCCTGTTCCTGTGTAATTGTACCTTTTTCAACTGCCTTTGCTTTTACCTTTTCTGTATCAATACCATTACCGTCATCACGGACTTCGATAACAACATTGTTACCTTCCTGGAACGCATCAAGGAAAATAGAGCCCACTTCGCTCTTACCGCGTTCTTTTCTGATTTCAGCGCTTTCAAGACCGTGGTCAGCAGAATTTCTTAATAAGTGCATAATCGGGTCACCGATTTCATCGATAACCGTTCTATCAAGCTCTGTATCTTCACCTGACATATATAACTCCATCTTCTTGCCAAGCTTCTTGTTCAGATCACGAATCATTCGTGGGAATCTGCTGAATACACTTTCAATTGGCATCATACGCACCTTCATAACGGATTCATGAAGGTTCGTTGTTACTCTTTCAAGGTATTCAATCTGTTCTGTGAAACTCTGGTTCAGTGCAGCTGCTTCATCACCTTCAACATGACTTGCAGATACAAGACCGTTCTTTGCAATAATTAATTCACTGACAAGGTTCATTAAAACATCAAGCTTTTCAATATCTACTCGTACTGTATGGCTGACTGAACCGGATGTCTTGCCTGTAGAAGCAGGCTTCTTTGCAGCCGGTTTTGCAGCTGCCGGTTTTGCAGTCTGTGATACTGCTGATGTTTCCTTCTTTTCTTCTTTTGCTTCTTCTGTCTGTTCCTCAGGGAAAGGCTGCGTAATTTCCTGGCCTGCCGCATCCTTGATTTCAGATACATTCTTAATTAATGCAATGATATTATCATATTTTTCTTCTGTTACAACAATAATGCTGAAATCAAAGTCAAACTTCTCATCTTCAATATCCTGTACAGACGGTTCTGATTTAATGATATCACCATGTCCTTCAAGATTTTTAAATACAAGAAACGCTCTGGCAGCCTTTAAAATACAATTCTCATCTACGCTGACCTTAATCTTGTATACATGAAGATTCTTTTTTAACGCTTCGTTAACTGCATTCTTTTCAAAATCTGCAAGCGGCATATCCTTATCATCTGCCGGTGCAGCTGAGGCTGTTGCTGCCGGTGCTTCTTCCTTCTTTGCCGCCGGTGCTGCATTTCCTTTACCTTCTGATGCGATAAACGCATTCAGTGCTTTGATAATCGGTTCATTATCATCTGTTCCTTCGTCCTGTGTTTCCCTGATGTTGTCCACATAGGTTTCCAGTGCATCCAGACACTGGAATAATACATCCACAAGATTTGAATTCACTTCCATATTGCCGTTTCTGACTTCGGAAAATACATTTTCCATATCATGTGTCAGATTCTGCATTCTCTTATATCCCATTGTGCCGGCCATACCTTTTAAAGAATGGGCTGCACGGAATATTTCATTAATCGTATCACTGTTATCCGGTTCTTTTTCCAGAATAATTAACTGGTCACTCAGTGTCTGTAAATGTTCATTTGATTCATCAAGAAAAATCTCTAAATACTGGCTAACATCCATCTTATGATACCCCCACGTTCTTCGTAATTACTTCAGCGACACGGTTAAGCGGTACTACCTCATTAACCAGTCCCGTCTGAGCGATGGCCTTTGGCATTCCATACACCACACTGGTGTCTTCATCCTGCGCGATGACATAAATCTTTTTATGTCTGTCTGAAAGGCCCTTGATTCCTTTGGTTCCATCTGCTCCCATACCGGTAAGCACTACACAGGTGATTTCATCGTAATCACACCGTTCTAATGATTCATACATAATGTTGGCACAAGGTCTTAATCCTTCAATTGCCGGTTCATCACTTAACTGTATCTTATGTCCTGAACCATTTTTTACAATTCTTAAATGTTTTCCGCCCGGCGCAATATAGACATGCCCTCTGCGGATAATATCTCCGTCTTCTGCCTCCTTTACCTGTACGTCACTCATCTCATCCAGCCGTTGTGCAAGCGAGGCTGTAAAACCTGCCGGCATATGCTGTACCAGCACAACACCTGCATCCAGATTTCTAGGGAGCATCGGGATGACCTGTTGCAAGGACTTTGGTCCGCCTGTTGAGCAGGCAAGTGCCACGACCTTTTTACAATTCGTTTTCACATCCTTATATAACTTCCCATCTACTTTTTTAGCCGGTGCCGCACTTTGTGCTGTCCCGGTTCTGGCACGGATTGCCTTTAAAGCTTCTGCGCCCGCCATGCGGCGCTGTTCTCTTGCAGCTTCATCCTGCGTTTTTCCCGGTGTAAACCGGCTGCTTCCTGACGGTACGGCTCTGGATACGGAAGAAGCACTGACTCTTTCAAGTGTCTTTTTAGTGCTGGTCGCAACATTAAGCATCTCATGAATACGTTTTCTAAAGCTTTCGCTTTTCGTTTCCAGATAATTTTCCGGTTTTGTAACGAAATCGAATGCCCCGTATTCCAATGCCTGAATTGTTTCCCGTGCGCCCTCTTTCGCCACCGTACTGACAACAATAACGGTCTGCTCAATATGCTCACGCTGAAGCTTCTGCAGGAGTTGTAATCCATTCATCTTTGGCATATTAATATCAAGAATAACTGCACTGTAAAGTGTCGGATTCTGGCGGATATATTCGTATCCCTCCAGGCCGTCTTTTGCAATTGCCGCAACCTCGTACTCATTGCCTGACTTAATTATATCAGATATTACTCTTCTCATGAGTGCAGAGTCATCAATAATTAATATTTTTTTCGACATATTTATCAACTCCTTTTACACATTCTTTTTTGCAAAAAAGTTCTTAAAATATCCCCTGATCCCTCTTCTTGAATCCGAAACATCCTGCTGTGTGCCGGACAATTTCTTTGCAATCGCTTCAAACTGCTTTGAAGCCGCCGCATTCGGATACATAATGGAAACCGGCTTCTGTTTCATAATTGCCTTTGTAATGTAACTATCCTGCGGAATAACACCGAGAAATTCAATATTAATATTCAAAAATTTAGAAACAACCATACTCAGCTTTTCATATAGATTCTTTCCTTCACCTGCATCAGACACCCTGTTTGCAATCATTTTAACGGTTGTATTTTTCCCCTGGAACCCTTCTGTCATGCTCAGAGCCTTTAGCAGCGCATAAGAGTCTGTTACAGAAGTCGGTTCCGGTGTTGTTACCAGAATCGTTTCAGGACTGGAAATCAGGAATTCCATAACGCTTGGGTTAATACCGGCGCCTGTATCAATAATAACAATATCTGCTATTTTTTCAAGTTCCGTCATTTTATTAATCAGCCGTTTCACCTGCTCTTTGTCAAAATTTGCAAGATTGGCAATTCCCGAACCGCCGGAAATAAACTGGATTCCCTCCGGTCCCTCACAGATGATCTCTTTCAATTCCCGCCCGTTATACAGCAAATCACTCAGATTATATTTCGGAATCACACCAAACATAACTTCTACATTGGCAAGACCAAAATCGGCATCTAAAATTACAACACTTTTTCCCATTCGCGCAAACTGAATCGCCAGATTAACGGACACACTGGATTTTCCAACGCCTCCCTTTCCACTGGTAACTGCAATCACACGTGCTGCTTCTTTTGCCTGTTCTTCCTTTTGCTGCATGATTTTCCTTAAATTTTCTGCCTGATCCATTATTCAGCTCCTCCCAGAAGTTGTTTTGCCAACGCCTGCTTATCAATCACTTCAATATCATTCGGCACATTTTGTCCCAGTGTCGTATATGACAACGGTGCATCTGTTATCATTCTGATATTGAGAATATTGCCAAGCGAACAGGTCTCATCCAGTTTTGTAAAAATAACCGACCAGTCTTTAATATCCTGATAGCGCTCTACAATGCTGACAAGGTCCTTACTTTTGGTTGTAACACTTAATGTCAGATAAATATCCACATCAAATTCATCGCTTTTTTGTCTGGTTCTTTCAATCAGTTCCATCAGCTCATCCATCTGCCCTTCAGCCTTATGGGATCTTCCTGCTGTATCTACCAGAATCAGGTCATAATCCTTATACTCTTCCAGACAATGTTCCAGTTCGTCTGCCGAATAAACGACACTCACCGGACAGGATATAATAGAAGCATAGGTATTGAGCTGTTCAACCGCTGCAATTCTATAAGTATCTGATGTAATAAATGCAACTCTTGCATGTTCTTCCAGTTTAAATTTGGAAGCAATCTTTGCAATCGTCGTTGTCTTTCCGACACCTGTCGGACCGATAAAAAAGGCAACCTTTGGCTTATCTTCCTGTAATGTAATAATATGGGGTTCACCCAGTTTTAAAATCACTTTCTGATATACTGCTGCCAGAATACTGTCAATATTGGATTCCTTTTTTAAAGAATTTTCAATATCACCGATAATGCTGTCTGCACATTTTTCATTCACATCATTTTCAAGCATCTTCTTATATATAAGCTGCAAAAATCTGTAATTGGTATTTTCACGTTCCTGCACCACACGTCTGCCTTCATCTGCACCATTCAATTCATAGCTGTTCTGAACATCCTGCGCTGCCCGGTCTGCCGTTCTTTCTTTCGATACCGTATAGTCATAATCCATGCGGTTCTTTAAAAGCTGCTGGAGAGAATCTAACTTCTGCTCAATTGCCGCAGTATCCGCTGCCGACACCTGTGAGGACGGCTGATAGGCCCCTGCCGGGCGCGGGCTGCTTACCGGCATTGACACGCGCGGTGCGTAACCTGACGGTGTATATGCCGCTGCCGGACCTTCCTGTGCCGGCATGTCTGTATCTGCAAGGACATCCCCTGCAATTTCATCAAAAGAAGTCCTGCTTTTTTCACCTGCACCTTCGTTTTCTTCCTGTGCAGCCGTAATTTCTACCATATCTTTCCGAAACAGCCTGAAAATTCCACGCTGTTTCAATGTTTTTACATTTAATACGACGGCTGAACTGCCCAGTTCATCTCTCGCCTTTAATACTGCTTCTGTTTCCGTCGGTGCCTGAAATTTCTTTACTATCATTTATGCTGTCACCATCCCAACTGATTGTAATTCAATATTTGATTCTACTTCATTGTAAGAAATTACAATAATATCCTTATAATAATCCATTGCCAGCTTCTTAAAATACATTCTGACAATCGGCGAAGTAATCACAATTGGATTTTTTCCCATATCTTCAAGCTTCTTTAACTGTTCGCCCAAAGACTGCATGATTTTTTTCGTCCGTTCCGGATCAAGCGTCAGGTAAGACCCCTGTTCTGTATTCTTTACAGCACCCATAATCTCCTGTTCCACTGCCGGGTCTAATGTAACAACACTTGTTACCTCATCAACAGGGAAATATTTGCCTGAAATTGCACGTTTCAGACTCTGTCTGACATATTCTGTCAGAATATCCGTATCTCTTGTAACTGCTGCATGATCAGCAAGGGTTTCAAAAATTGTAACAAGGTCACGGATTGAAATTCCCTCTGAGAGAAGATTCTGTAATACTTTCTGGATTTCACCGATACTCATCAGCTTCGGTACAAGTTCATCCATTAATGCTGTATTATTGTCTTTAATATTATTAATAAGATTCTGAACATCCTGTCTTGTAAGCAGTTCTGAAAGATGCTGCTTAATCACTTCCGTCAGATGCGTTGCAATAATAGACGGCGGATCAACAACCGTATAGCCTAAGGATTCCGCACGTTCTCTCTGACTTTCCGTAATCCAGATTGCCGGAAGATGGAAAGACGGTTCAAAGGTCGGAATACCGGTAATTTCTTCTTCGACATATCCCGGATTCATCGCCATATAATGGTCAAATAAAATTTCTCCTTCGCTGACCTGGATTCCCTTAATCTTAATAACATACTGGTTCGGATTTAACTGGATATTATCACGCAGTCTGATAATCGGCACAACCGCACCCAGCTCCAAGGCTACCTGACGACGAATCATAACGACACGGTCAAGCAGGTCACCACCCTGATTCACATCTGCAAGCGGAATAATACCATAACCAAATTCCAGTTCGATTGGGTCTACATTAAGCAGTGATACTACATTTTCCGGTTTACGGATTTCCTGTGCTTCTGTTTCTTCCTGTTCAACCTCTTCTTCTATCTTGGCAGCACCTGCATCTGCCCCCACTTTACGGCTGTATATAATCAGTGCCACGCCAATCGGAATGAAGACATACCACGGCAGTGGTGTAAATGCTCCTAAAAATGCCATTGCCGCACCAACCATCAGCAAAACCCTGTCCATGGAGAACAGCTGTCCTACCATCTCATCACCAAGCTCACCCTCGCTGGAAGCCTTCGTTACAAGAATACCGGTTGCAAGAGAAATGAGCAGTGACGGAATCTGGCTGGACAGGCCATCACCGATAGTAAGAATGGTATACTTTGACAATGCCTCATTAATTGTCATTCCGCCATAGAGCATACCCATGGCAATACCACCGATAATGTTGATACCGGTAATAATTAAACCTGCCGTTGCATCACCTTTTACGAACTTTGTCGCACCATCCATAGAACCAAAGAAGCTGTTTTCCTGCTGTAACTTCTTTCTTCTGAGTGCCGCTTCCTTATCCGTAATGGCACCTGTATTCAGATCGGAGTCGATTGCCATCTGTTTACCTGCCATCGCATCCAGTGTGAATCGCGCCGTTACTTCTGAAACTCGTTCTGTACCTTTATTGATAACAATAAACTGGATAATAATGATGATGACAAAGATAATAACACCAATAATCAAATTACCGCCGCCCACAAATTCTCCGAATGTTTCAACAACATGTCCGGCATCACCATTTTTTAAAATCAGTTTTGTTGAAGATACATTTAACGAAATACGAAACAATGTCGTAAAGAGCAGCATGGTCGGATATGCCGCCATATCCAGAACCTCTTTTGCATATAATGTATTAAATAAAATAATCAGTGCTATTCCGATATTGATAGCAAGCATAATATCCAACAACCATGAAGGAATAGAAATAATGAAGAATATAACTGCTGCAAGCAGATACAAACCCATGAATAAGTCATTCTTCTTTACGCTCATTATTCCATTCTCCTTTCGTCTATTTTAATATTTTTTCAAATGTCACATATGTATTTATTCTATCATTTTTCTTTTTACATTTCAAATATTTGTAACATTTTGTCTTTTTTTCTATCTGATCCCCATACCATTTTATAACAGCATCGTTTTTTGTTTACCCGGCTGCAGGACTCTCGCAAGAATTTCCGCTACAACCTGATATAATTCCGGTGGAATCTCCATGCCAATATCGACATTGTGATAAAGGATTCTCGCAAGCGGTTTATTTTCCACAATTTCAATATGATATTCTTTTGCCTTATCCTTAATCTGGAAGGCCAGATAATCCGCACCTTTTGCAATAACCACCGGTGCTTTGCCCGAGTTCGGTTCATATTTTAGCGCAACCGCAAAATGTGTCGGGTTGGTAATGACAACATCTGCCTCCGGCAGTGCTTCCATCATTCTTCGTCTTGAAATTTCCATCATACGCCGCTTGACCTGACCTTTTACCTGCGGATCACCTTCGGAATTCTTAAATTCATCTTTAACTTCCTGTTTGGTCATCATATTGTCTGTTTTAAACTTATGCCGCTGGAAAATTAAATCAGCAAAGCCGATGATCAAAAAGACGGCACTTACTCTAATTCCCATGTCAACCAGAATATTCCCGACTGCCGCAATCGCCGTATATAACGGAATGTTGTAAAATGTCAGTATCAACGGCAGTTTATCTTTAATCGTCTGATAAGCTACTATGCCGATAACCGCCATCATCGCAATAGCCTTTAGCAGTTCCACCAGCTGTTTTACCGAAAAAATCCGCTTAAATCCGCTTAACGGACTGATTTTACTGGCTTTCGGCTGTAACGGCTTTGCCGTTACCATCCATTTCTGCTGTAAAACATTTAATAAAAATGCAATGATAACTGCCACAATCAAAAACGGGGCCGCAATCAGCACTATTGATATCAGCATCTGTTTGACTGCCTCCAGTGAAAGATTCATCGGAAGCCCTGTGGCACTGCTTGATATAATTTTATCAAATGTATTGTAAAAATCCTGAAATACTTTCAGTAATTTTTCACCTACTATCCCAATGTAAACTTTAATCAATACAAATAGTGCAAGCAGAGATACTGCTGAAATCAGTTCCTTGCTTTTCGCTACCTGTCCTTCTTTTCTGACATCATCCAGTTTCTTGCTGGTCGCCGGTTCTGTTTTTTCACCACCCGGACCGTCTTTTGCAAAAAACTGGAGATTGTATGCCAATACCAAATTCTCCAATTCCATCATGTCACTAACTCATTCCTCTTACCAGTGCTGCAAATATGGTTTCTATTTCTTCCAATATGTAGCCGGATACCGCAGGCAGCATGGAAATTGTAAAATAAATCACCAAAAGTCCTACAAATAATTTTAACTGGATACCGACTACAAACATATTCATTTGCGGTGAAACCTTCGCCATAATGGCAAGAATACAGTTTACCAGCAGCATGACCGCAAATACCGGAAGCGCAATACGAAATCCAATCACGAAATATTCACTGACGAATTTCAAAATATCCGTATAAATCGTAGAGGAAAACTTTACGCCACCTACCGGAATTGCATTATAAGTTTCCACAATTGCCGCTACCAGATACCGGTGCAGTCCACTTACAATCAACAGAAGCATGACAAGGTAGTAATAAAAATTCCCCATGATACCGACCTGCATACGTGTCGTCGGATCATAAATCTGTGCCATGGAAATACCTGTATCCATATCAATAATCTTACCGGAAAACAGAATAATCTGTGTGCAAAATGATGTAACCGCTCCCAGCAGAAGCCCTACTGCCACTTCTTCAAGCACCAATGCCGCATATCCGATTACCCCGTTGTATGACACAGAAACATCACTGCCCTGTAAGCTGTAAACCAAAATAGATAAAAATACCGAGAAGCCGACTTTTGTTTTCTGCGGTGTCCCCGATGTATTAAAAAAAGGAGCCGTATAGACAAAAGAAGCCATCCGCATTAATATCAATATAAAAATTTCAAATTGATCTAACGCAACCTCGAAATCCATCATCTGTAACTCCTTAATCAGCTAATATACTGGGCAAAACTGCCCCATAAAATATTCATATAAGAAACGATTTCATTCAGCAGCCACGGTCCCATAATCATCAGTGCAAGCATAATTGCCAGCAGTTTCGGGACGAATGTAAGTGTCTGTTCCTGTATTGACGTCAATGTCTGCAAAAGACTGATGATCAGACCTACAATCATTGACACCAGAAGAATTGGAACCGATGTCTTTATAATAATCCAGACCGTCTGTCTTCCAATCGAAATAATATCGCCTGCATCCATACAAGTCTTCCTCCCATTTTTAGATTTCAAAGCAGAATATCTGCCTATAAAGTAAGATATTCCCCAGACTATAAAAGCGGGGAATCTTACATAAAACCAACTGAATTGCTACTTAAATGTTGTCATAAGATTGCCGATAATTAAACTCCATCCATCTGCCATTACAAATAATAAAATCTTAAACGGCATTGATATTGTCGTTGGTGGCAGCATCATCATACCCATGGACATCAGGGTTGAAGACACAACCATATCAATCACAATGAACGGAAGATATATCAAAAATCCTATGATAAATGCTATTCTCAACTCACTGATAATAAACGCAGGAATCAGTATTTCCGTAGGAATATCATCCTCTGAAGCAATAGAACCGGCCTCAAATCCTTTGATTTTCAAAAATGTATCTAAATCCTTGTTTGAGGTCTGCTTTAGCATAAATGTACGAAGCGGTTTAATTCCGGTTTCATAGGCTTCCTGCATGGAAATTTCATTGTTGGAAAGCGGTACAACTGCACTTTGATAAACTTCGTTAAATGTCGGCGACATTACAAAAAGAGTTAAAAATAAAGACAAGCCCACAATAATCTGATTTGGCGGGATTGTCTGCGTTCCTAACGCAGTTCTGGTAAAATGTAATACGATAACTATTCTTGTAAATGATGTCAGCATAATTAGAATTGACGGTGCCAGTGCTATTACTGTCAACACCAGTAACATCTGTAATACACTCGCCATATCTGAACCATCACCTGCCGAGATTCCCACACTAATCAGCTTATTAGTGTTGTCCTCTGCCGCCGGAACTGAACTCGTCATCATAGTGCTGGCAGCAACTACAATTGCTATCAGCAGTCCTGCTCTGACAAATTTTTTCCCGTGTTTCTTTAAAAATCGTAACATAATGCCTTATCCTGCCTAATCCTCTGGCTTGTCCTTTTTATACTTATCTAATATTGCCTTGAAATTATCAACGTGAATTCCTCCCGTTGAATTTTCCCTGTATATCAGCTCTTCTTCATTTACTTCACATAAATAGGTAACAGTGTCTTTACAAACTGCAATTGCAAAACACTTATTACCTATCTTCAGAATCTGAATATACTTTGAGTTAGAGATACGCATTGTTTCCAAAACTTTGACATTGCTGCCAATCATCTTTTCTTTCTGAATACCCCCAACCCATCTGGTAGCAAAATATGTAATAGCAAGCACCAAAGCAAAAATTACAATTAATGTAACCAGCTGTGCCAATGATTCCAGCGTGCTACCAATCAATAACTGTTGCATTATCCTACAACTTTCTGAACAGCTTCAAGAACACGGTCTGCCTGGAAAGGCTTTACAATAAAGTCTTTAGCACCTGACTGAATGGATTCGATAACCATTGCCTGCTGACCCATTGCTGAACACATGATAATGGAAGCGTTTGCATCTGCCGCTTTAATTTTCTTTAAAGCTTCAATACCATCCATTTCCGGCATAGTAATATCCATTAAAACAAGATCCGGCTTCAATTCAGCATACTTTTCCACTGCTTTAGCACCATTCTCTGCTTCCCCTACAATATTATATCCATTCTTTGTAAGAATATCTTTGATCATCATTCTCATAAATGCGGCATCATCGCAAATTAAAATATTCTTTGCCATAAATAATCTCCTATCTAACTATAATGATATTTACTTTTTAACATGTTTATTATACATCATCACCATAAAATTGCATACTATTTTTTTAAATTTTATGTCGATTTTATAAACATCTGTTTTTATCTGTCTTTAATAATCTCCGTAATACGTACACCGAAGCTTTCCTCGATAACAACAACCTCACCCTTTGCGACATTTTTACCATTCACAAGAATGTCTATCGGCTCGCCTGCAATCTTATTCAGTTCTACAATCGTACCCGGTGCAAATTCAAGAATATCCTTGATTGATTTTGACGTTCTTCCCAACTCAACAGTTACCTCTAATGGTACATCCTTAATCAAATCAATGTTTTCCTGCTGTGTAATTGCATTCAAATCGCCAGAGAACGGTTGGAATGTTGCCGGCTGTACATTGACATTCGGCTGTGGTGCGTATCCGGCAGGCTGGGCATAGCCCATTGGCTGTCCGTATCCCATCGGCGGCATCTGCTGCATTGGCTGTCCATATCCCATCGGCTGTGCCTGCTGTGGTACAGGTGCCGGCTGTGGTACAGGTGCCGGCTGTGGTGCTGACATCTGCTGTGCTGCTGACGGTACTTCTGCTGATGCAGCTGAACTTGCTGTTCCTCCGCCGACCTGTGGTGCTACCGTACCATCGTCCGGTGCTGTAAACATCTTTAAAAGTTCCTTTGCAAAATCAATCGGATAGAGCTGCATAATTTCACTATCGATCAAATCACCAATCTGCATTCTGAATGCAACTAATACAAACTTATTTTTCAAAAAGTCCGGAATGGTATCCATACTTGTGTCAGAATAAGTTTCAATCACATTGGCTGTTGGCGGACTGATATCAATCTTTCTGTTAAACATTGAAGACATTGATGTTGCGGCAGAACCCATCATCTGATTCATTGCCTCACCAATTGCGCTTAAATGCAGTTCGCTGAGCGGCTCGGAGTCATCAACTTCCCCCGCACCTCCCATCATAAGGTCGGTAATAATCTTAACATCGTTTTCCTTTAAAATAAGCACATTATTGCCATCAATACCTTCTTTATAAGAAATCTGCATCATTACACATGGTCTGTCATATCTTTCTGCAAGATCATCCCATGAAGAAACAGAAACCTTCGGTGTTGTAATATTTACTTTCTGATTTAACAAGGAACTCAATGTCGTTGCTGCAGTTCCCATACTGATATTGGATATTTCACCAACTGCATCTTTATCTGAGTCAGCAAGTGTAAAGTCCTCCGTCTGTGGTGCTGCTGTATCTGCTGCTGTATCTGCTGCTGTATCTGCTGCTGTATCTGCTGCTGTATCCTGTGCTGCATCTTCACCGCCCATGCCATTGAGCAGTGCATTAATTTCTTCTTGTGACAGCATGCCATCCATTCTTACTCACTCTCCTCTCTCAAAATTTCTGTAACTCTTACTGCATACTTATTATCTGAATACCCCGGCAAAGCTTTGAATTTTTTAATATTGCCCACGTAAACTTCCAATTCGTCATCGACCTTTCTATCCAGTCTGATAACATCTCCCAGCTGGAGATTTACAAAGTCTTGTACATTAATCTTACTTGTACCAAGAACTGCTTTCATTGGAATCAGTGCATTGTCAATAATATTTTCAATCGCAGCTTCATAGGAGTTACTGTCTTTTTCTTTCATTGTTGAGAACCAGTACTTCGTATTCAGCTTATCCATAACCGGTTCTAATGTTGTATATGGAAGACAGATGTTCATCAATCCTTCCACATCACCAATCTTTAAATTGATGGTAACAATCGCTATCGTTTCACTTGGCGATATAATCTGTGCAAACTGAGAATTCGTTTCAATCCGGTTCAGACGCGGTGTAATCTCTACTACGTTTTCCCACGGTTCATGAAGCAGATTCACACAGATTGTAAATACTCTCTCTAATATTGATAATTCAATTTCTGAAAAATCCCTTTCTTTTTCCAGAGAATTTCCAACACCGCCCAAGAGTCTGTCTACAATTGCAAACCCAAGATTGGATGCCATCTCCATAATAACGTTCCCCATTAAAGGATCCATTCCAACTACACCAAGCAAAACTGGATTGGACAATGCATTGGAAAATTCTGAATAAATAACAACTTCCGAATTCACCACATCTACACTAACAGATTTACGAAGATATGCAGGAAGATTGGTTGCTAAAAGTCTTCCAAAATGTTCAAATATAATCTCAAGTGTTCTTAAATGTTCTTTTGAGAATTTTGCCGGACGTGCAAAATCATAATCTTTGACCTGGCGTTCATCCGTGTTTTTCATCTCATCAGCATCTAACTCACCTGTGCTTAAAGCTTTCAAGAGGTTATCAATCTCATCCTGGGATAAGACCTCTCCCATCTTCCTCACCTCCTTTGTCTTATTTTCTTATTTCTATCATTACGATACAACCATCTTAGTCAATGTGACAGATGTGATAGAATCTGTCTGGAATAAATCTCTTAAATAACTAAGCAGATTGCTTTCTACTGTTGCCTTATTTGCATTTAATTCACTGTAAGAATACTTTAATGCTTCTGTGTTTACCTGACTGACAACTACTTTCATGCTGTTTTCAAGGCTGGACTTTTTTTCTTCATAGTCTTTTGCCTTTGTATTAAAGCCTACTGTAACATTTAATACAGCATAATGCGTTTTACCGCCATCTGTATATGATACAGTAATATCTGTACTGTCATTATTCTTAACATCTACATATGCAATATCAGCGATATTTGCACCCGCAGAAGTGGTGTCATCTTTAACGGTTGTTTCACCAATATCCAAATCGATAATCTGAGCAACTTTTGTTATCAGATTATTGGTCTTATTATTTGTTGAAACAAGTGAAAAAGTCAGCAACACTGTCAAAATAAGATTAATAAGTACTAACGCTAATGTAATCACATTCAGCATACTCTTTTTCATTACTCTTCCTCCTAAATATCATTTATATATTATGCCGCTACTAACTATTGAGCATATTATATATCTTAATCTCAACGCGTCTGTTCTGTGCCCTTCCTTCTGCTGTCGCATTTGAAGCAACCGGAACAGCCTCACCACGTCCTGTTGATGAAATACTGTTGACATTAAATCCCTTTGTATCTACAAAATATGTATATACAGAATATGCCCTGTACATTGACAGCACCATATTATCCGGGTACTGTGCCGTATTCTGCGGAACATTATCGGTATGTCCTTCAATTGAAATGGTATTGTCATCATAAATCTTAACAGCATCTGCAACCTTATCTACAACCGAAATTGCTTCTGCTTTTAAGTCCGCTTTACCGGAATCAAACAAAATTCCGCTGCTTAAGCTCAGCATAACATACTGACTGGTGGTTGTAATTTCAACCTGGGAAGAATCTACATTAGACATATCCAATGCCGCCTGTATGGTATCTGCCATCTTTTCAGACTGCTCAAGCCCTTCTTCCTGTACTTTTTCATACGCTTCATCTACGGTATTACTCTCCTTATCCAGTTCAACATCGCCTTCACTGTTCATACCCATATTATTATAGTAATCACTCAGCTCATTTAACTGGCTGGCACCGCTTCCGACTAAGATGCCGTCGGATTTAATCGTTGAACCTCCTGACGGAAGCACACTGAATGCAGAAGCTAAAGAAGCCGCAAGTTCCTGAAATTTATCCGCATCAACAGTCGACATCGAGAACAACAATACGAAAAAGCAAAGCAAAAGATTCATTAAATCACTGAATGTATCCTTCCACAATAAGGACGGTGGTGCGTCTTCTGCTCTTTTTTTTGCCATTAAGCTTCACCTCCAGCATTTCCACCTTCGCCTTCACCCTGAAGCTGTCTTGAGCCCGGTGCTAAGAATGACTTTAACTTTTCTTCGATAACACGAGGGTTTTCACCTGCCTGAATAGATAACAGACCTTCAATGACGATTTCTTTCATCTGATATTCATTATTGTTAATCAGTTTTAATTTATTGGAAATCGGAGTTGCAAACCAGTTTGCAATAATAGAACCGTATAAAGTAGTAATTAAGGCTACCGCCATGTTTGGTCCTACTGTTGAAATATCATCAAGCTTGGCAAGCATGTTTACAAGACCAATCAGTGTACCAATCATACCCCATGCAGGACCCATCGCAGCCATGTAATCAAAAAATCCGGATACTTTTCTGTGACGGTCATCCATGTTTGCAAGCTCTGTTTCAAGAATGCCTCTTACCAGCTCCGGTTCCGTACCATCGACAATCAGAAGAATACCTTTTTTCATAAATTCATCTTCAAGATTACTTGCTACTTCTTCCAGTGCAAGAAGACCTTCTTTTCTGGCCACATTAGATAATTCAATAATTTTCGAAATTACTGCGCCATGATCCAGCTTCGGATCCTTAAATGCAATACCAGCACCCTTTAAATATGTAATTAAGTCTTTGAATGTATAAGACGTAATCAAACATGAAATTGTACCACCAATAGTAATAATAATTGACGGTAAATCAATAAAGCTCTCCGTAATTGCCGCAAAACTGGCACTGGAAACAATTCCGAAGATAATCATTACAAAACCAAGGACAAGTCCTACAAGTGTCGCTAAATCCACAGTTAACACCTTCCATTTCTACATATTTTCGTTAAGTACACTAATAATACTTCTTTTATATTCCAAAACCTTTTTTTTAATTTCTTCACAGCTTTCTTTCACAACATACTTCGTTCCTGTTGTCAAGGTAATCACTGTATCCGGAGTTTCTTCCACGGTCTGAATCAGGTCACAATTCAGAACAAACCGGGTATTATTAATCCGCGTTACATCAATCACACTTTTCCACCTCCCAAGCCTAATACCTCCATTTTTTCTTTTAGTAGAGTACAATTCCCCTGTTACTCAGACTATTTATATTAAAACACTATTATGGCATGATTGCAACAAAATAGTGAAATTTTCCACTTTTTTTGTAAATTTCTGCAACTAATTTTCATTTCAAATATGATTCCAATGTTTTGGAGAGGCGTGATAAAATTCCTTCTATCACGCTCCTCCATATGAACTTTTAATTATCTCTTTAAGTTAATTAACTCTTCGAGTAAAGTATCTGAAACTGTAATAATTCTTGAATTTGCCTGATAACCTCTCTGTGTGGTAATCATATTGGTAAATTCCTGTGAAAGATCTACGTTAGACATTTCCAGATAACCGGATGTAATTGATCCGTCTGTTTCGGAAACATCCTGTCCGATTCCGTTAAACAAACCAGAATTCATAGTTGCTGCATACAGGTTATCACCAACCTTTTCAAGACCTGCCGGGTTAGAAAATGTTGTAACGGCAATCTGACCGATTGTCTTTGTATCACCGTTGGTATAATTTGCAACAATCTTTCCGTACTTGTCAATACCAACAGAAGACATTGTACCGACTGCTTTACCGGCGCCTGTCTTATTCGTTCCAAGACCACGGCTGCAGTTGATATCCGTATCATCTGCATACATTGTAAGAGAGGAGGCGTCTAATGTCAGTGTAGATGAGTTACCACCGTTGTTGACACCGATATTTGCAATATTGTTTGTACCGTCATTATCTGTAATTGTAATTGTCATCGCCTGCATGGCATCGGTAATTGCAGCACCCGTTGTTGCATTAAACTGGAATTCTGCCGGATCTAATGCCATTGTAAGGGTTGTCGGCTTTCCGTTGATAGAAATACTTCCGCCTGTTGCAGTATAACGTGCAATGGAGGCATCACTGGTATCTGCACTGTACTGTAAAGAAATTGTTCCCTGGTAGGAATTTCCCAATGAATCATAGAAGTTAAATGTAAATGAATTTAAGCCTGTATCAGAAGCCTTTACATTTCCCTTTGCTGTAATGCCGGTTGTACGTTCCGGTGCTGTATATGTAAAATCTGAACTTGTAACGTGTAATGCAGAAACAAGGTCTTTCTGTACAACACCATCTTTATCCACCTGCCAGCCCATGACATTGGCGCCTTCGCTTGTAACTAACGCACCTTCTTCATCCAGCTTAAAGTTTCCGGCTCTTGTAAAGTAAGTGTTCCCCTGATTATTTACAATAAAGAATGCATCTCCTGAAATCTGTAAATCGTATGGGTCATCTGTTCTTTCAGGAGCACCCTGTGTTGTAATGGCTGTAGAAATACTTGCTACTGAAGAACCTGTACCAATCTGCATTGGGTTCGTACCGCCTGCTCCTGTTTTGGTATTTGGTCCTGTTGCGGTCTGTGTTGTCTGATAGTATACATCACTAAATGTAACAGACTGTGATTTGAATGCTACCGTATTTACGTTGGCAATATTATTACCGATAACATCCATTTTTGTCTGATGTGCCTTTAAACCTGACACAGCAGAGAACATTGATCTCATCATAGCTTTCGCCCTCCATAATCTGATGATGAAGACAGTTATTTTTATTCCTTCTGTCATTCCGGAATAATCGCTTCCTTGCGGTCCAGCTAGATAACAATTGCCCCATCAATATTTGTATAGATATTTTCCTCACCGGAATTCTGACACATAGCAGTAATCACTGTCTTATTCTGTGTATTCACAATGAATGCCATGTTGTCTAACAGCACCAGGGATTCCTTAATTCCCTTTTCTCCGGCGCGCTGTGTGCCTTCCTCTAACCGCATCATCTGCTCACTGGTCAGCTGGATATCTCTTTGTGTGAGCCGTTCCCCTGCGTGCTTTGAAAAACGTAATGATGTGGACTGAGTTTCATCTACCGCTGCTTCAATACTTTTTTTCTGCTGTAGTATTTCACCAAAAGAAGATGTTGCGGCTGTCCCCGTATTGTTGGTTAAACTCCTTTTTCCCCCAAACTTTCCGGTTGCCTGTTCAATAGAAGAAAAGCCTCCGGTTACGATATGGTTCATCATAATCTTCACTTCCTTAATTCTTCTTTGAACTATTCTGTCTTACCCGTTGTGTCACTTTTATCAGATGATGTATCTGATGATGAACTGTCGGACTTATTCGAAGTATCTGTTGTTGAATCATTCTTATTCCACTTCTTATAATAGTCATCATCCATAACGGTATCTAAGTCGTCAATGTCATAAAGCTTGCCGTCAATACCAAGATAAATCTTATTGCTGATAACTTCCCAGTAATCTACCTTTCCTGCAATATAACCGTCTTTATTCAAATCCGTTGTCATAATAACGGTCTTTCCTACAAGATTTGAAGCTGTCTGGCGTGTTGCCGTATCTAACATTTCTTTGGTCGCTTCAACCTGTGAGAACGTTGCCATCTGTGCAATATACTGTGAGTTGTCTGTCGGTTCAAGCGGATCCTGATACTGCATTTCCGTTACCAGAAGGCTTAAGAAATCATTGACGTCCAGTGTGCTGGATTCTTTAGCATCTTTTTCCTTCGTTGACTTTGAACTGATAGTTGTACTCTCTGTCGTTGATGATGTTGTTCCGTTTGTAGTTGTTACATTAGACCAGATCATTGAAACACTCCTTTCTTTTACGCGGTGTATTCTACACTGCTGTTTTCATTCATTACTGCATTTTTTGCTGCCGCTTCGTCCTCAGACAATTCATCATCTGAGAGTTCGTCTAAGCTGCTTAAATCCAGATGACGTTTTCCTTCTTTACCGGCTTTTTCCTGCTGGGAATTGTTTCCCTGAAGATTCTGTCCGCCTTCAAATGCATGGCTCTGTACAGTAATTTCAACTGCATCAACTTTGATGCCCTGACTTTCCAGATTTTCTTTTAACATGCTCATCTGGCTTTCCACTGCACGCTTCACCTGCTCGTTCTGTGTTGCAATCTCTGCTGTCAGCACTCCGTTTCTTGCTGAAACCGTAATGTGAAGTTTACCGAGATTTTCAGGATTTAACTGAACTTCAATACTCTGTAACGATTCTTTCTGAATTACCTTTACGGCATCGACGACCTGACGGACAACCTCAACAGGATTTACCTGTGCTGCTTCCTGTACTGCATTGGCAAAAACATCCTGGATGTTCTGCGAAAGGTTTCCTGCGATTTCATTCACCGCTTCTGCCTTTGTCTGGGTCTGTGCATTTTCCTGTTTTCCTGTACCGGAATCAGAGGTCTTATTCTCTGCTCCTTCCAGTGTCAGCTTCGACTTTAATACATCTTCAAGAACTGCTGTGCTTTCAGCTGCCGTATTATCCTGTGCTTCTTCCTGCGGCTGTATTTCCTTTGCAACCGGTGCTGCCATGGCAACTGTATTTTCCTGCGTATCAGCCTGCGCTGTATCCACAGTCTGTACTGCTTCTGCCGGAACCGGTGTCAGTTCGCGTCCTGCCTGCACATCTGAAACCAGCTGCTTTGCATAATCAATCACATCAGTCAGGGTTTCTGACAATCCTGCATTTGTAATAATTGCAACTGCATCTTCCACACCAGTCAGTTCTACGACTAAATCCGTAAGATTTGCCGGCTGAAGTAAATCCTGCATGCAAAGCCCAAGATCAGCCATAGCCTTTTCAAATTCTTCATCTGTCACACCCAGCTTTTCCTTTAAAAAGTCTTTGATTTTTTCACCTGCATCTGTCAGCTTGTCACTGTTGTCAGATAACGTAGACTGGGTGTTGTCAGACGTTTTCTTTGCGGTAGAAGCTGCTGTATTGTCCTGTGCGGATACCTGTTTTGTATTCTGCTGTGTGGAAGTGCTTTTCATACCTGATGCTGTCTTTGTCTGTACCATATTCTGCGATGCCTTATTATTGACATTAGAAGACAGGGACTTTGACATAATCTTCTGAAAATTTGCACCACCGGACTTACCTGCTGACGAAAGCTGTGTTAAATCAATGCCTGAAGCTGTGTCTGTGCCTTTAATTGCTGCGCTTATCATCTTTACGCCTCCTTTCAATTCTTTTTTATATAAACTGCCACAACATATGTCATGGCAGATTATACCGTTTTTAATGTTCCTACGGATACATAATCTTTGTCATCTTTGCCGCAAAGACTGTATCCATCTCTGCAAGAATTGCTGCACGCTGTTTTGCTGTCATGCACTCTAAAATTTCTGCAACAAGATTGGTATCTCCCGTCATTTCCTGTAAGATTGCCGCAGCATTCTTTGCATCCATCTTTGCATATGCCGCAGCCCAATCCTGTACTTCCTGTTTATGTTCCAGCTGTCTTACGACTTCTGCATACAGTGCGGCTGCATTATCCGCATCAATAGATTCATACCATTTTTTATATTCTGAAATATCAGGCGCATTATCCGTAAAGACAACTTCCCTGTCGAACTCATCCTTTAACTGTTCATAGTACTCCTGATTTTCTTCAAACACCTTTAAACGATCAACCTCTGCCTGTAAATCAGCAATCTGCTGTGCGGATGCATCCCCGGAATTCTGATAAGCGGAAAGCTGGCTTTCCAGTTCTTTGATACGTTCTACTGCCTCTGCGATACTGTTAAATTTGTAACCGGTTTCATCTGCAATTTCTTCACTGCTTGCATCAGGAAGAATCTGATTGATGACCGGAACATTTTTTAAGTACGGTCTTAACATCGTTCCTACACCGCCGACATCCATTTTAATCAACAGTGCAAAGATCACAAGCCATATAATTACAACTACCAGACCAACCAGAAAACTGGTAAGCTTACTCCCTTTGCTTTCCACAGGTTCGCCGTTTTCATCTAATTCTACATTGTCTAAATTAAGCTCTTCCTTTGATTTTTTCCTCGCCATATTTATTCACCTGTTTCCATATTATTATCATTGTAGTTAAAACTTACAAGTTCATCAATTTCTTTCTTTTCCTGTGCATTTAACTCCTGCTTAAATTCCTCAAATGCTTTCTCGCGCAGTTTTTCATAAATCTTGCGCTCCTGCATGGCAAGATTTAGCTTATCCCTTGCCCTGTCAAGATTTTTCTGTGCAATTCGGATACGGACAGCCTGCTGTGTCATCAGTTCTTTCATGACCGCCATCGATTCATTACTCTGCTTTATGCTTGCAATATTTACCCGGTTCATTGCACTCTGCTTGGCTTCATTTTCATACTGTTGTCTTCTTGACGCCAGATGATGCATTTTTTCTTCTTCAGCTGCAAGTCTTGCCGCATTTTCTGCATATTCTGTCTTTGCCTGTGTTTCCAGTCGCAGCTTAATATTCAAAATATTCTGCATTCTGTAAATGAATTTTGCCATGCCCTGCTATCCCTCTATGGTTTTAAGCTTCGTAGTCCTTAAAAATCTCTGACAGCATTGCCAGTTCTTCTTCAAAACTGAATTTTTCATCCGTTGCCTGCCGCAAAAATTCATTTACTGCATCAATCTTTGAAATCGCATAGTCAATATTTTTATTAGAACCACTCTTGTATGCACCAATATTAATTAAATCTTCTGCTTCATTGTAAGTTGCCAGTACATTTTTCAATCTGCCCGCCATCTGTTTATGTTCCTTCGTTGTAATCTGACTCATACATCTTGAAATACTCTGAAGAACATCAATTGCCGGATAATGATTTTTATGTCCCAGCTTTCGTGATAACATAATATGACCATCCAGTATGCTTCGCGCTGTATCTGTAATCGGCTCATTAAAGTCATCACCGTCAACCAGAACGGTATACAGTCCCGTAATAGAACCTTTTGCAGACATTCCTGCCCGTTCCAGAAGTTTTGGCATTTCGCTGTATACACTCGGCGGATATCCTCTTGTTACCGGAGGTTCCCCGGAAGCCAGACCGATTTCCCTTTGTGCCATGGAAAAACGGGTCAGCGAATCCATCATGAGTAAAACATCTTTCCCCTGATCCCTGAAATATTCCGCAATGGCTGTCGCTGTTTTTGCTGCCTTATTACGGATTAAAGCCGGTTTATCAGAGGTCGCCACAACAAGGACACTTCGTTTCATTCCCTCAGGACCTAAATCCCGCTCAACGAACTCCCGCACTTCCCTGCCACGCTCTCCAATCAGTGCGATAACATTAATATCCGCCTTCGTATTTCTTGCAAACATACCAAGCAGGGTACTTTTACCGACACCGCTTCCGGCAAAAATGCCGATTCGCTGTCCTTTACCGACTGTCAACAGACCGTCAACGGCTTTTACACCAAGCGGAAGCACCTGACTGATAATTTCCCTTGACATCGGGTCCGGCGGCTGTGCCTCAACGGAATATTCTTCTGTGAGCCCCAGTTCTTCACCATTCATTGGATTGCCCAGTCCGTCAAGTGTATGTCCCAATATGGCATCACCGACTTTTACCGCTAACGGTTTTTCTGTATTTTCCACAATACAGCCCGGTCCGATACCATCTACATTATCAAACGGCATCAAAAGCACTCTGGAATCTTTAAATCCTACAACTTCTGCATACAGATGGGACTCATTATCTGCGGAATGAATCACGCATAAATCATTGAGTTTTGCATCCGGTCCAATGGATTCAATGGTCAATCCGACAATCTTTGAAACCTTGCCCAGCTTATCAAAGTAGGATTTTTGTGTTAAATTATAGTATTTTGCTACATTAAATTCTGCCAAATCCAAATCCCCCAACTTACTACATACAGCTTAATAATTTAATCTGTTTAATGAGATTATGCAGTTCCACATCAAGGCTGCAGTTAAAAACTCCTGAATCTGTTTCTATCATACATTCATTCTGCTTTAACGCCATATCCTGCACAATATCAAGATTTACCTCATTGTTCATCGCACAATAGATTTTCCCCTGATTATTGAGTACAAAATTGTAATCATCAGGTGATACCTTAATGCTGTAGCTGTGACTGTTCTCTACATTCTTCAAAACATTGTTAATCAGATGCAGAACAATTTCTTTGTTGTCTTCAGAAACTGTATGTGTCACTTCGGTAAATACTGCCAGCAGTGCTTCAACAATCTGTGGTTCCATATCGTTTCTGCGCTGTTCATAATCTTCTTCCAGCTGTTTTACCAGCTGTGCGTGCTGCTGTTCTAATTCCTGTTTTTTTTCTGTGAGCTGGCGTTCTGATTCAATCGTTCCCGAATTAAATCCTTCCTTCTTTGCCTCTTCACGAATCTGTCCTGCCTGTGCCTGCGCCTGTGCCAGAATTTCTTCTGCTTCCGCTTTTGCCTGTGCAAGGATTTCTTCTGCTTCTGCTCTTGCAGCTTCAGCGGATTCCTGTGTCATTTCTTCTGATGCCACTGCTTCTGTATCAATTTCATCTTCCGGAAGCCGTTCTACAACATCTGCATTTAACCCGTTGATAAATCCGTCCGAATCTGCCTTCTGACGGCTTGCCGCTCTTGCTGCTTCTACTCTGTCTTTAATAATATCATTGTAATCAATGATTCTTTCACTTTTACTGATTGTTGTTCCAACCTTTAGCAAATTAGACAATGATCTCGTCACCTCCGCCTCTTGCAATTACAATCTCTGCTGAATCTTCAAGCTTTCTGATTACATTTACAATCTTCTGCTGTGCTTCTTCAACATCTTTCATACGAACAGGTCCCATGAAGTCCATATCTTCGCGAATCATAACAGCAAGACGTTTTGAAAGGTTGTTTAAGATTACATTCTGTACTTCTTCTGTTGCACCCTTTAATGCAAGTGCCAGATCGGCATTGTCTACATCTCGTAATACACGCTGGATTGCTCTGTCGTCCAGTGAAAGAATATCCTCAAATACGAACATCTTCTTGCGGATTTCATCTGCAAGTTCAGGTTCTTCAACTTCGAGAGTTTCCATAATATGTTTTTCTGTTCCACGGTCAACCGAATTGAGGATTTCTACGATTGCATCGACACCGCCGACAATTGTGTAATCCTGGTTGACCAGTGCAGAAAGCTTTCTTTCAAGCACTTTTTCGACCTGCTTGATAACATCCGGTGATGTTCTGTCCATCTGTGCAATTCTTCTTGCTACATCTGCCTGTTTCTCCGGTGGCAGTGATGACACTACCATCGAAGACATGGAAGCCGGCAGATATGAAAGAATTAAAGCGATGGTCTGCGGATGCTCGTCCTGAATAAAGTTTAACAGCTGGCTCGGATCTGTCTTTCTGACAAACTCGAACGGTCTTACCTGTAATGATGCTGTCAGCTTGCTGATAACATCCTTTGCCTTGTCTTCGCCAAGCGCCTTTTCGAGCAGTTCCTTTGCGTAAGAAATACCGCCTTCGGCAATGTACTGCTGTGCCAGACATACTTCGTAAAACTCATTCAGTACCATTTCCTTGGTCTGTGGTGATACGCTGCTGGTGTTTGCAATTTCCAGCGTAAGCTGTTCTATTTCATCTTCTTTTAAATGTTTAAAGATTTGTGCTGATTTTTCCGGTCCTAATGCTATCAAAAGAATCGCTGCTTTTTCAACACCGTCCATTTCTTTATCTTTCCCTGCTGCCTTTGGCATACTCTCACTCCATTCCAATATACATCTATATCTTTATCTGCCTTTTATTAATCCCATCCGTCATTTAACCAGTTACGCAGCAGTAATGCCACTGCTTCCGGATTCTCATCAACGAATTTTTCAATTGCCTTTCTCGTTTCTGACTTCTCCTGAATATCAATGTCATCAACAGCAGGCTGGTTCTCTTTGGTTGTTGCAAGCATTTCTTCTACTGACAATTCTGGTTCTGTCTCCTCTACTGTTAATGGTCTTGCACTTCTGATTACTACAAATGCAAGCAGTCCTAAAATAACAACAGCGAGTGCAATCTGAATCCAGAAGCTTGCTGTCTGGAATACGCTCGGTGAATCCGAATCTTCAAAGTAATGTGTTTCATAAGCCAGTACATTGATATTGCCCTGTGCAACACCTGTACCTCTTGAAATCGCATCCAGCCATGTATTATCAACGTCTAATGCAACGGAATCTGCATTCTGTGCCTTAAACTCATCCCATGTCATGTTATCAAGATAGCCAAGCTTCTTACATTCATCCTCATTGTAAATGCGGTTCTTAATAAATGTAACCTGAAGCGTAGATGAATCATACACAATAGAACCCGGCTCTTTTGTTGTGGTTGTTACCAGTTCATTTGGCAGGTAAGCATACTTATGTACTTCATAGGTTGAAGTAGAAGATGTACCATCTGTCACCTCATAGGTTGTATCATCATTTGATGTTGTACCCGGCGTGCCGCTCGCACCGTTTGTTCCAACAGATGTTTCATCATAGGACTCTGAATAAAGCCCCTGTTCCTGACCATCTGCCGGTGTATATTGCTTTGCAATCGTATTGACTGCATCCCAGTCGAGTACAAGATTCATTGTAATATAAGCATCATCGTATAAACCGGTTGCAAGAAGTCCCTGTCTTAATGAATTCTTGGTTGTATTTTCAATACGTTCCTTATACTTTAATTTGCTGTTGTAGCTGACACCGGAAACCGTTGAATTATTTGCACCGGAGTACAGTGTTGAACCATCACTGCTTAAAATTGTAATATTGTCTGTATTGGTATTACCGACTGATGTTGCAAGGAAATTCGCAATACTTTCCGCCTTTTCATCTTCCATCGTCTTTGACAATTTTAACGTAACACCTACTGATGCGTCAGAGGTTGCCGTATAAAAGGAATTGGTTGAATCTGCAAGCTGGATATTTACTGTTGCATTTTTAATTCCATCCATGGATTCCAAATCTGATTTCAGCTTTGATTCCAGATAATGTGCATATTTCTTTGTCTTATCCGATTCTGTCGTTGTAAAACTGCTGTTCATTGCATCGTCAAAGCTGTATCCGTCTGACTGGATATTCTCAGAGGCAATTAACATTTTAGCATCTGTCAGCTTTGCCTTTGGCACCTGAACAATCAGTGAATTATCTGCCACCTTATAATCATAGCTGTTACTCTTTAACAACGCCGTTACTTCACTTAATTCGGTATAATCCTTACAGGTTGTAAGCACCTGGTAATTCGGCTGGTTTAAAACCACTGCAAGAATTACAACCGCCACCAAAAACACAGCCACTGCACTTACAATTACCGTCTTTTGTTTTTTCGTCCAATTATTCCAGATTTCCAACAGTTTCTTTGGAATCTGTTTTATTCTTTCAGCCATCTATCCATTAACTCCCATCAATTAAATTGACATATTCATAATTTCTTTATACGCTTCAAGCGCCTTGTCACGAATTGCCACCGTATACTGTAATGCCATATTAGCTTTCTGCTGATAAACACCCAGTTCATGAGTATTGGTCATATTTCCCAGTGCAAAATCAACTTCTGCCTGCTGTGCCTGCTGAATATAGGTATTAGTACTGTCTAACAGTCCGGATACTGCATTATAAATGGAATCGAATGTACTGTCTGTCTTTGCTGTACTTCCCGTTGCCGAATCCTGCATTGCCTGTGAAACCTTTGATACATAATCTGTTCCAAGGCTGTTAATTGCTGATGTTACGTCCATAATAAATCTCCATTCCTCTATTTACGGTTTTATTTACTGCTTACTGTTCTCCAATTGTAAGTCCTTTATTTGCCATTGTTTTGCTTGCATTAAATGCAGAAATGTTTGCCTCATAAGATCTGGAAGCATCAATTAAATCTGTCATTTCCTGTACAACGTTTACATTTGGATAGGTTACGTATCCATTCTCATCTGCATCCGGATGTGACGGATCATATACCATATTCATATCTGTTGAATTATCTTCATAGACAGAAGTTACCTTTACACCATCGCCTAACAATCCATTGTGTGCCTGTTTTAACACGCTGGCAAAAGATGAACCGTTTGAGCTTGAGCCGGTCACGGCGGTTGAAGCTGTCAGTGTCTTTTCCGTAAATACGACTGCCTTTCTGACATAAGGTGTTCCATCGGACGTTCTTGTCGTATTGACATTTGCAATATTCTGTGAAATCACATCTGTCCGCAACTGCTGTGCCGTCATTCCAGAAGCACTGATATTAAAAGCTGTAAACATCGACATATTAATCATTCCTCCCATTTATAACAAACATTCTGCTAAAAGCTGTCACGCCTATTTATTTTAATACTGCCTTCATTCTTGTAAATTCATTATTCATGCTGTCTATTAACGCATTGTAATTAATCTGTTCTGCTGCCAGTTCAGCATTCTCTGTAGACAAATCCACGTTATTACCATCCATTCTGTATGACAATGTTGTATTTTCCGTATATGTCCTGGTTGTAATTCCGCTCAAATTAGCTTCATTCACCTTCTGTGTCAGCGTTGAAGCCGGTGTACCTGCCTGCTCAAGCGCAGACTTTAAATAAGTTGTAAATTCCACGTCCTGTCTTTTATAATTTGGTGTATCCACATTTGCAATGTTATTGGTAAGAACTTCCTCTCTTAACCAGCTTGCATCTGCTGCCGTCTTTAAAACATCTACATATCCAAATGCCCCCGAATTCATATTCTATACTCCTTTCTTCGATGCGTTCCTATGTACTCATCACATAAAAAACCTAAGATATATTATAAATTATATATGAAAAATTACAAGTTTTTTTTAGCATTTTTTACATTATTATTCTAATTTTGACAGATTTTACCATAAAAAAAGGACTGATGCGCTACACTTGTGTATCATAATTCCTATATACGCATCAGACCTTTTTATTAGTTTTGATCAAGTTTTTTTATTTCTTCAAAAACGACTTCATTAATGACTTTGATGTACGTTCCCTTCATCCCCGATGATCTGGACTCAATAACTCCTGCGCTTTCAAATTTTCTCAATGCATTTACTATAACAGACCTTGTAATACCAACCCTGTCTGCAATCTTACTCGCAACAAGAATGCCCTCTGTCCCATCCAATTCTTTAAAAATGTGTTTAATCGCTTCCAGCTCTGAAGAAGAAAGCGTACTGATTGCCGATTTCACAATCTGCTGTTTGCGGACTTCCTCAGCATTTTCCTCATTTACGGAACGCATCATCTCCAGTCCGACAACAGTTGTTCCATATTCACACAAAATAATGTCATCAATTTCATAGCTGTTATTGCTCTTGTACATAAACAGCGTTCCAAGCCGTTCACCGGCAATCTCTATCGGTGCAAGCAGTGCCTGAAACTTTTTGACATTCTCATTTGTAAATCCCAAAGTTGCCAGATTTACATTTTCTTTTGTCGAAAGAACACTGAGCAGTCTTTCATTCAGCATATTATCCACAAATCCGCCAACCTTGTCATAAATCAGTTCATCAATAACTTCCTCACTGTTATAAAATCCCGTGCCAAGCACCTTGCCTTTTTTACTGATCACAAGGATATTGGATTCGAGAATGCCGCTCAACACAGCACAGATATCATTGAATTCAACCCGATGTGAGTGATTGTTATGAAGCAATTTATTGATTTTTCTGGTTTTATCTAATAACTGGACACTCATTTCTATCCTCCTTATGTTTACTTGGCAAACTGCCATACTCTATTATTGATAATAACACGTTTTTCATTACAATTCAACTGAATTTACTGTATTTTTCACAAAATTTCACTTTATTTCAAAAGCTTTCTATTTATTTTCATCGTTTTCACGATTTTCTACATAGCCGCAGTTTTCATCACCGCACACCAGCTTATTGCCTTTTTCCAGCATATAGCCGCCGCATTTTGGGCATTTCTTATCAGAAGGCTTCTGCCATGTCATAAAATCACATTCCGGATTATCCTCACAGCCAAAATATCTTCTGCCCTTCTTGGTCTTTCTCATAACGACTTCTTTTCCACACTTCGGACACGCCACACCGATTTTTTCAAGATATGGTTTGGTATTTCTACATTCCGGGAAACCAGGGCAGCCTAAAAACTTACCGTGCGGACCGTATTTTACAACCATGTTTCTGCCACACTTCTCACAGACAACATCCGTTACTTCATCTTCAATCTTTACCGATTCAAGTTCTTTTTCTGCCGCTTTGACGGCTTCATTTAAGTCCGGATAGAAATTTCTGATAACCTCTTTCCATTTTACTGAGCCCTCTTCCACACCGTCGAGCAGTGATTCCATGTTTGCGGTAAAATTCACATCTACAATAGAAGGAAATGCTTTCTTCATAATGTTATTGACCGCTTCACCCAGTTCTGTTACATAAAGATTTTTATTTTCCTTTGCAACGTAATGTCTTGCAATAATCGTTGTAATGGTCGGCGCATACGTACTCGGGCGGCCGATTCCCAGTTCTTCGAGTGTCTTTACAAGCGATGCTTCCGTATAATGTGCCGGCGGCTGTGTAAAATGCTGCTGTGGATTCAGTTCATTTAATGTCAGTTCTGACTGCTCATCAATTCCCTTTACCAGTGCATTGGAGACTTCCTTTTCTTCATTATCCTTATATACAGATAAGAATCCTTCAAAGTTTACCTTGGAAGCTGCTACCGTAAAACGGTATTTTCCTGCCGCAATCTTTACAGAAATGGTTTCATAGACCGCCGGACTCATCTGACTTGCCGTAAAGCGCTTCCAGATAAGCTGATAAAGACGGAACTGATCTCTGGATAACGATTCTTTAATCACAACCGGCGACAGTGCAATATCTGTCGGCCGGATTGCTTCGTGTGCATCCTGAATCTTTTTATCATCTTTTTTTCCCGCACCGGTATTTCCTACATAATCCTTTCCATAAGAAGCTTCAATATATTCTGCTGCCATAGCTACTGCTTCATCTGCTACTCTTGTGGAATCCGTACGCAGATACGAAATTACGCCTATTGTCCCTCTGCCTGCAATATCCACACCTTCATAGAGCTGCTGTGCAAGGCGCATGGTTTTTTGTGTTGAAAAATTCAATGTTTTTGCTGCTTCCTGCTGTAAGGTACTTGTTGTAAACGGCAGTGGGCATTTTTTTGTCTTTTCACCTTTTCTAATGCTTTCAACATAGAATTTTTCTTTTTCTACCGCCTGTGTAATTTCCTGTATCTGTGCTTCATCTTTAATGTCGATTTTCCCGTCAGCATCTCCGTAAAACTTTGCCGTCAGGGGCTTTTTCTCACCTTTTACGTCTAATACTGCTTCCATTGTCCAGTATTCCTGCGGAATAAATGAATTAATCTCATCTTCCCTGTCACAAATGATACGCAGAGCAACAGATTGTACACGGCCGGCACTTAAGCCTCTTTTAATCTTTGCCCATAACAGTGGACTAATCTGATAACCTACCATCCGGTCAAGCACACGTCTGGACTGCTGGGCATCCACAAGATTCATATCAATCTTGCGTGCATTTTTAATAGAAGCTTTTACTGCATTTTTTGTAATTTCATTAAATGTAATCCGGTAAATATCTTTATCCTCCAGCTTCAATGCCTTTGCCAGATGCCATGAAATCGCTTCTCCTTCGCGGTCGGGATCGGTTGCAAGATACACTTTATCTGCTTTTTTGACTTCTTTTCTTAAAGCAGCAAGAATATCTCCTTTCCCACGGATTGTTATATATTTCGGTTCAAAATCGTTATCTATATCAATTCCCATCTGACTTTTCGGTAAATCTCTGATGTGCCCCTGAGATGCCATAACCTCATAATTTGCCCCCAGAAATTTTTTAATCGTCTTTACCTTTGCCGGGGACTCTACGATTACCAGATATTTTGCCATAGTCTCTTTTTTTCCTCCTCAAATCTCTAAATCGTTCCTTACATAACAGTTTTTTGAGATTTCCGTAATCAGCCCCTCAAGCTGCATTTCCAGAATCATCTGATTTAAATCTGCTATTTCAAGCCCTGTTTCTGCTAAAAGTTCATCAAGGCTTTTTGGATACAAATCGAAACAACTATACACCATATCTTTGGGGGTTGCAAGGAATTTTTTTTGTATTTTTTCTTTTTCTTCCCCTTTCCTGACTGTTTTATTCATAAAAATTTTATCTTTTAACGCCTTTGTCTGAAAAATATCTTCCGGTTTTGTAATTACAATTGCCCCCTGTTTTATCAGTTCATTACATCCTTCACTAAGCGGCTGCCCGATATTCCCTGGCACAACATAAACATCCCTATTCTGCTCCAATGCCGCATCTGCCGTTATAAGTGAACCGCTTCTTTTTCTAGCTTCTACAACAATCACCGCATCTGATATCCCGCTGATAATGCGGTTTCTAACCGGAAATCTACCTGCTGCCGGTACTGTCCCCGGCGGATATTCCGAAAGAATTGTTCCCTTCTCCTGAATCTGCATATAAAGCCGGATATTTTCACGCGGATAGCAGATATCCACGCCGTTTCCAAGTACCGCCACCGTTCTTCCCCCGCCCGCAATACAACCTTCATGTGCCGCAGTATCAATACCCGATGCCATGCCGCTTACCACAGTAATGCCAAGTTGTGCAAATGCCTTTGCGAAGCTGTACGCAACCGACCTTCCATAGCCGGAACACCCTCTTGCCCCCACCATGGCAACTGCCGGTTCATCTGCGCGCAAAGGCTGTCCTTTGCTGTATAATCCGTAAGGCATATCATATAATTGCAGAAGGTTTTTGGGATACTGTTTTCCTTCCTTATATATAAATGATATTCCCTTATGCTGTAATTGTGTAAAACTTTTATAAACTTTTTCCATATTTCTGTTTTTCATAATCGTTTCTATGTTTGGCTGCGTAAGACCTGTACAGCCGTGCAGTGCTTCCGGCGCCGCATAAAAAACCGCCTTTGGACTTTTAAATACATCCAGCAGTCTTTTTATCCGCTTATTGCCTATCCCTGAAAGATTGCACAGCCAGTACCAGTATAATTCTTCTTTTTCCTGCATATATTCTCCATTTCTTCTGTGTAAATAAACTGCTATTTAACCCCGGTATCATTTTATTCGATTACCGAACGGTAGCTGCGGTAAGAAAGTGCCTCGCTTAAATGGGCAATTTCAATTTCTGTACACTCTTCAATATCCGCAATCGTGCGCGCCGTCTTTAAAATCTTGTGATATCCTCTTGATGTAAGGTGGAATTTATCATAGACTTTTTCCATAAACTCCTGTTCTTTTTCTCCCAGCCTGCAATATTTTTCAAGCTGCATGGCACTCATCTGCGCATTAAAATAAATATTCTCCTTTGCAAAACGCTCCGCCTGCCATGCTCTTGCACACTCCACCTTTTCTTTCATGTAAGCCGATGACCCTTTTTTATTACAGCTTTGATACTGCATTTTATGGACACCTGCATCCGTAACCTGTATACAGATATCAAAGCGGTCCCATAACGGACGACTGATTCTGCCCAAAAATCGTGTAACATCCTGCTGTGTGCAGGTACATCTGCTTCTGTCTGGAAAATATCCACAGCGACATGGATTCATCGCTGCTGCCAGCATAAAATCTGCCGGATAGACACACGTTTCCGTTAAACGTGTAAGAATCACTTTTTTCTCCTCAAGCGGCTCTCTAAGCCCCTCCAGAACTGTCTGACGATACTCTGTGAGTTCATCTAAAAATAAAACGCCTTTTCCCGAAAGCGTGACCTCTCCCGGTCTTGGCA
Organism: Lachnospira intestinalis; assembly: GCF_040095895.1. NCBI lineage: Bacteria > Bacillati > Bacillota > Clostridia > Lachnospirales > Lachnospiraceae > Lachnospira > Lachnospira intestinalis. Next base: position 146,375 of record NZ_JBBMFS010000002.1, on the reverse strand, counting down.
CTCTGCCTCCGCCCAAAAGTGCCGCCTGGGTCACACCATGCCCCGGCGCCCGGAACGGTCTTTTCGTCATCAACGGATGATTGGGATTTAACTGTCCTGCAATACTGTATATCTTTGTCAGTTCCAGCTGTTCCTCAAACGATAATTCCGGCATAATCGATGAAATTCTTTTAGCAAGCATCGTCTTACCGCTTCCCGGCGGTCCTACATATAAAATGTTGTGCATCCCCGCCGCAGCAATCATCGTTGCCCGCTTTGCACTCTCCTGCCCTTTTATCTCCAAGAAGTCCAGCTGTTCCTGTGGACTTTCTTTCCCTGCCGTATCATAGTTTCCTTTTAGAGGACTATTCCTTTCCTGCGCCGGACTTTTTCCCGTCTGTAAATATACCACCACTTCTTTCAGTGTCCGTACCGGTATCAGTTCCATTCCCTTTACAACACTTCCCTCTGCCATATTCTCTGCCGGCAGAATACAGCGCTTCTTTCCCTGCTGTAATGCTTCACATACCGATGGCAGAATTCCTTTTACCGGGTTGACCGTGCCATCAAGGCTTAACTCCCCAATAATGACCATATCTTCAAATGCCGTCATATTGACTTCATCCTGTGCGCCAAGAATCCCTATGGCAATCGGCAGATCAAATCCTGTCCCGTATTTGTGTATGTCCGCCGGAGAAATATTGACCGTAATGCGCCGCGGTTTCTGTTCATAACCGGAATTACGCAGGGCAATCCGCACACGCTCCTTCGCCTCTTTTACTTCTGTGGAAAGATAACCGCCCATATCAAATACCGGCAGTCCTCTCCCCACATCCACTTCTACTGTAACTACATAGGCTGTAATGCCCGTAATCGTAGTACTGTAAACCTTTGAAAACATTGCTCACCTCTGTAATATAATATAGTTTTATTCTTCTCACTATTCATATTACAGATATATTTTTAATTTGTCAACTATTATATTTTAAAATTTCACAGTTATATACAAATTTGCCTGTACTTTCACACAGCTCATACTTTTGCTGAATTACTGCCTTTGTCATTTTCCAGACCCGGGTCTTTTGCAACGGTGCTTCCATTCCCGATAACTGTGCAATCCGCTCAACAGCCGTATCTGCATCCACGCTGTTTACCGTTCCAAGCACAACAAGTCCCATCTTTGCCGCACGCAGTGCCGCCTGTACAGCTTCCGGTGTTTCAAGTTCACCGATTAAAACACCATCTGCCGATTCATGCAGCAGATTGTCCATTCCTTCCTTATAAGAACCGGTATCTTTTCCGATACAGCGGCGGCTTAACAGCCCTTTTCCTGCTTCTATCGGATATTCTACGGGACTTTCCAGCGTTACAAGATGCATAAAACGTCCTGCAAGCATCTGTTCTGCCAGTGCCGCAAGTGTGGCACTCTTTCCGCTGTGCGGCTTTCCGCAGACAAGTACCAGTCCCTGCGTAATCCCTGCCAGTGCTTTTAGTTCTTCCGGAAGTCCCTCTTTCTTATTGATAATTTTTACACAGGCTGACGGCACACCGTCATTCTGGTAAATATGCACGCGGAATCTGCCGATTCCATGAAATGCAATCACTTCATCCACGCTTTTTGTTTCCCTGTACTGTGCCGCCTGTTTTGCATCCAGCATTTCAAGCAGAATTTTTTCTGCTTCTGTGCTGCTTAATTCCGGATAATCGAGATTCTTTATCTTTCCACCAATCCGTGCTGCCGGTTTTCTGCCCGCCATCAGATATATTTCTGCTGCGCCTGCCTGCTGTGCCTGTCTGAATAACTGTTCAATTGTAACCATCTTTCCACCTCATTCCATCAACCGGTTACTGTATCTGTTCAATCCGGTACTGTGTTTCATTTTGTTCTATTGCTTCCTCATAAATTCTGTCATAATCATCCGAACAGCTGTAGCGTTTTTCATTTTCATCATGGACAATGTCAAATATTCCCTGTGATGTCACATATCCATCTGAATAAGCAAATGCAAAATAAACATCTTCTTCATTGTCATCATTTTCTATCACTGCCTGATAAAGAAAATACAGGTAATTGTCCGGTCCTGCCACCGTGTCTGCTGTTTCTTTTTTCTTTAAAAAGTATATGCCAAGACATTCAATATCCGAAGCTTCCTCAATGTTGCTGCTTCTTAAATAAGAGGTCTTTCCTGTGGCTTTATATAACATACGGAAGGTTGTATTCTCTGTCTGTGCAGAAATCGTATCCTCAATCTGTCCCTGCATTTCTGACAGCACTGCATTGTCTATGTCAACCGGTGTCTGTACATACTCACTTAAACCCTCGGCGCGCACTGTTACCTCTAATGTATCTGTGATATAACCGTGCCGTCCGAGTTCTTCTTTGCCGGTTTCACAGCGGATTGTCACTGCATCACCTTTTTGAATGTTTTCCGTCATATCCGCCGTAAATATAAGGCTGCCAAGATACTCATCGCCCCACTTGTTGGTAACCAGTGCATACGCATCCGGGCTGATTCCAGCAAAGGTCACTTCTACATTAGAGAATAAATCAATCTTTGTACCTGCATCAATACCTTTGGCACGCACGGTATAGTCTTTTGCTTTGATTTTAACTCCCAGTTCTTTTGCAAGCTCCTTATCAAATAAAACCTCAATCTTTACTTTTTGACCGTTTGCAATATTCATCTGATGCACTGCTGCCGATACGGATTCTGCAAGACTTCTGTAACGGCTCTGTTTATCTGCATCTTTTGTCTTTCCTGCAAGCCTGCGGTAGAGCTTTTCCGTATCCACGCTGCACTCTGCTACGGCATATCCGTCCGCTCCGGTGTAGGATACCGTAATGTAGTCTTCCGGCTTTACCTTTGACGCCACCGCACAGATAAGGCTTACAAGCAGGATCACCAGCACCAGTACACCGATTGCTGCACCTGCCGCCGTCTTTGGTTCTTTATGCACCCAGCAGGGAAAATCCTGCATGAAACACTTGAATTTTCCCTGCTGTCTGCGTTCTTCCTCCTCTTTTTTGCGTTCTTCTTCCATCGCAATGGATTTTTCTCTCCATTTGCCCAGTTTTAAATCGACTGTTTTATCCACAGGTTCATTTTTACTCATTTGCTGTTTACTCATTTTCCCTCTTTTCCCGCCTGATACGGCTGTTTATTCTACCGGTCTTGTATACTGCTTTAAAAATTCAAGTTCCTCACCGGATAAATGCGGTGACAATCTGCTGTAAACCGCCGCATGGTACGCATTGAGCCTTTCGATGTCTTTTTTCTCCAGCCATGCCGTGTCTACCAGGTCCAGATCAATCGGAACAAAGGTCAGCGGTTTAAATTTTAAAAAGGTGCCGTACTCATTTTCACCGTCACCGACACACTCTATTTCATTTTCAATACGGATACCGTAAGCGCCTTCAATGTATACACCCGGCTCATCGGAAGTGACCATGCCTTCTTCAAATACGCACAAATCATTTCTGCCCGGATTGTGCTTCCAACGGAAGCCGTTGGGCGACTCATGCACGTTGAGCAGATACCCGATTCCGTGACCCGTGCCGCACCGGTAATCCATGCCCTGTTCCCACAGCGGACCTCTTGCCAGAATGTCCAGGCTAAAGCCCGTACAGCCTTTTAAAAAACGTGCATTGGCAAGATTTAACATGCCTTTTAAGGTGAGTGTGAAATATTTTTTCATCTCTGCTGTCACTTCACCCAGTGCAAAGGTACGGGTAATATCTGTCGTGCCGCGAAGGTACTGTCCGCCCGAATCTACCAGAAGCATCCCCCTTGGATACAGCACCGCACAGTGGTCTTTTTCTGCGTGATAATGCATCATTGCCGCATTTTCACCGTATGCACTGATTGTATCAAAACTCAATTCCTTGTAATCCGGAATATGGCTTCTTAAATTATCCAGATACTCTGCTGCCGTCACTTCCGTGACATTCCATTCTTTTCCTGCTTCGTACTGCTTCATTGTATTTTTTAGCCAATACATAAATTTCGTCACGGCAAGTCCGTCATCAATGTGGACATCCCGCAGATTCGCAAGTTCTGTCGGATTTTTGACCGCTTTCATACGCACGGACGGATTTTCCTTACAAATGCATTCTGCAGTTTCCGGCACACTCTGGAAAAGCGCCAGATTCACTCTTTTCATATCCATCCACACCGAAGTTTTCTTACCCGCAAGACTGCGTAAATCCGCATAGATTTGATTATACGGACGAAGCTGTATCCCATCCTGTGCCAGATCAGCTTTCATTGCCTGCGTAAAACGGGATTCCTCTGTATACAGATACACTGCATTCGGTGCAAACAGCAGATATGCCATAATCACCGGATTACATGCTACATCATCGCCGCGCAGATTTAAAATCCAGCAGATGTCGTCTAACGAAGCCACCGCATGATATGCCGCGTGTGCCGTCTCCATTTCCTGATAAATTCTGTGAATTTTATCCTCACGGCTCTCTCCGCTGTATTTAAGTTCCAGTTCATACGCTTTGGAAGCCGGAAATGCCGGTCTGTCTTTCCACAGTTCCTGTACCGGCATAAAATCCCCTTTGATCCTGCCGCCGCACGCCTCTGTAAGTTTTATCCACTCCATTCCTGTCTGTGCCGCACACGTTCTTGCATCCATGCCGAGCACACCGCCTGCGCCCAGCCGCTCACGGATATACTCTGTAAGCGTCGGCACGCCTGCACAGCCCATTTTCATCAGCGTAATGCCCGTACCTTCAAGCTGTGCCTGTGCCTGAACAAAATATCTGCCGTCCGTAAAAAGTGCTGCTTCTGTCTGTGTCACTGCCAAAGTTCCCGCAGAGCCGGTAAACCCGGACAGGTATTCCCGGTCTGCAAAATATGCGCCCGAATACTCAGACATATGATAATCATCGGTAAATACTACAAATATGTCTACATTTTCTGTTTTCATGCGTTCCCTCACAAAACGCAGTCTTTCTTTTATGACTTCATGTTTTTCCTGCATGGCAATTCCCTTCTTTTGCTTTTATAGTTTGGCATCCTCCAGCAGTTTTTTAAGCTTTAAAAGTGCCTTTTTTTCAATCCTGCTGATATAACTTCTGCTGATACCCAGCCGGTCTGCCAGTTCACTCTGGGTCATCGGTTCTTTGCCGTTTAAACCATACCGCCGGATAATAATGGTTTTTTCTCTTTCATTTAATACTTTATCAAGATTCTGATACAGACACAACACCCTTTGTGCAAAAAGACAATCTTCTACTACATCTTCTTTTTCTTCACCGACAATATCTATCAGGCTGATTTCGTTGCCCTCTTTATCTTTTCCAATCGGCTCATACATCGACACTTCTTTGGATTTGCGCTTTTCCATGCGGAGCATCATCAGCAGTTCATTATCAATGCATTTTGCGGCATAGGTTGCCAGCCGGATACTTTTATCCGGTTTGAATGAATTGACCGCCTTAATCAGCCCAATCGTGCCGACAGAGATTAAATCATCCGTATCACGGTCTGCCTGAAGATATTTTTTGACCATGTGTGCCACGAGCCTCATATTGCGCTCCACCAATATATTTCTCGCTTCCATATCCCCATTATGAAAACGTTCTATCATTTCCTTTTCTTCTTTTGCCGATAGCGGCTTTTCAAATGCTTTCAAAGAAAGGCACCCCTGACACATATTTATATATAGTATGTGCCGGAATGCCTTTTATTGCTTTTCCAATCTAATCTTCTTTTCTTCTTAATATGTCATACTGGCAAAGCGGAACACCTAAATCAATATAAAGCTGCTGTTTCGGATGCGGTGCACTTTCCATCGCTTCTCCGTCTTCGTTGTAAATTGCCTTGACGGTAACTTCCATGTTCGTACCATCCGGGCGCATAACTTCTATCGTTTCCCCGACAGAGAATTTGTTACGCTGTTCAATATGATACAATCCCTTGTCATTACACTCTCCTACAATGCCGAGGTACGTATATTCCTTGACATATGTATTGGAATCATAAATCTGGGTGTTTTCATCCGGTTTTCCAAAGAAAAAACCTGTTGTATACTGTCTGTACGTACATTTCTGGATTTCAGACTTGTAAAAAGGAATCCGGCTCTTATATAATTCAGGGTCCTGTAAAAATTCATCAATTGCCAGACGGTACGTTCTTGCAACCGTTGCCACATATAATGCCGTCTTCATTCTCCCTTCGATTTTAAAGCTGTCAATGCCGGCTTCAATCAATTCGGGAATATGTTCAATCATACATAAATCCTTGGAATTAAAAATATACGTTCCGCGTTCATTTTCGTAAACCGGCATATACTCGCCCGGTCTGGATTCTTCCACAACAGAATACTTCCAGCGGCATGGATGTGTACACGCTCCGCGGTTTGCATCGCGTCCTGCCATAAAGCTGCTGAGCAGACATCTTCCCGAATAGGAAATACACATAGCCCCGTGAATAAACGTTTCAATCTCCATATCATCCGGGATATGCGCACGGATTCCCTTGATTTCATTTAAAGAAAGCTCTCTTGCCGTTACAACACGCTTTGCACCCTGCTTCCACCAGAACTGATACGTCATATAATTGGTATTGTTTGCCTGTGTGCTGATGTGGATATCCGTATCCGGCATCACTTCCTTTGCAATCGTAAACATCCCCGGATCGGAAATAATCAGCGCATCCGGTCCGATTGTCTTTAATTCTTCAAAATAGGCTCTTGCACCCTCTAAATCATAATTGTGTGCCAGAATATTTGCCGTCACATAAACTTTCACATCATGTGCATGTGCAAATGCAATGCCTTCCTTCATATCTTCCATCGAAAAATTCTTTGCTTTTGCACGCAGTCCAAAGGCTTCACCACCAATATATACTGCGTCCGCACCGAATATTACCGCTGTCTTTAAAACTTCCAGACTGCTTGCCGGAATCAGCAGTTCCAGTTCGCGTCCGTTATAAAAATGTCCAGCCATTCTCTTATCCTCTTTTCTGAGCGACTTGTTGCGAAGAAGCGATGAGAAATCCGCGCAGGCGATTTCTCATCTGCTATCAGGGAGATTTGTTTTCGCTCAGAAACAAATCTCCATTCCGCAGGCATTTTAATGCCGGAGGAATCGCGAGCCAAATCTTATTTGGCTCTGCGATAAAAAGCGACTTTGTGACGCCTGCGGCACAAAGTGCTGTGTGAAGAATCTTAGGTTTAAGGATTCTTCACACTATCCCTTCTTAACACTTAATGTAATACCGTCACCAATCGGAACGATACTCGTTTCTAACTGTTCTGCATGGGTCAGTGTATAAATATATTCTCTCATTCTTGTGTGGATTGTCCGGTTTCTTCTTGTTACACCGTAACGGGACTCTACAATATCACCCTCCTGTAATACATTGTCTGAAATGAGCAGTCCGCCCGCAGGCATTAACCGCAGCAATTCGGGCAGAAAATTAATATACTGTCCTTTTGCCGCATCCATAAAGATAAAATCATACGTTCCATCAAGTTCTTTTAAAATATCCATCGCATCACCCTCTAAAAGCGTGATGACCTCTTCTTTTCCTGCCCGTTTGAAATTGTTCTTTGCAACAGGAATCCGTTTTTCATAATTCTCAATTGTCGTAATGCGGCAGTTTTGAGGCATATTTTCACTCATAAGAATAGATGAGTAACCTACTGCCGTTCCCACTTCGAGAATTTTTTGCGGCTGCTTTAACAAAAGCAGCACCTTGAGCAGATTACCCATCTCTTTTCTGATAATCGGAACGCCGTCCGCCAACGCTTCCTTTTCTATTGCATTACAAACCGGAGAATTCCCTTTATCTAAAGAATTAATGTAATCAACAATCCGTTCATTGACAATTGTTCCCATTATTTATCCTCTCCTGTATCTGCACCCGACAGCACTTTCATCATTTCCGTCGGTGTCATCGCCGTATTTAAGGTATACGTACCTCCTACAAATTTATCCTTATAATCGGATAATATAATCTGATAATAAAAACAGGTCTTATCTTTTACAAGTCCTTTGTCATAAAGGAGCTTTGCAAGCTGCTTAGACGTAATGCCGTCTGAAATCGTAACCTGTGTTTCCCTTGCCTGTGCCTCGGAAGAAACGGCTTCTTCATCAAAAATATTATGACCAAAGGTATACGCTTTGCTTCCTGCCGTAAAAATGATAAACACACCTACCGCAATTACAATTACATTAAGCGAAACACCTAAAATCATCCGGATACTTTTTTTGTTCATTTTTTGTCAATCTCCCATACTGCCCGGCATTTATCTGCCGCTTTCATTTAAAAAGTCCACATCAAAATCTACCGCATCTACAAGCGATACGCAGACATCCTGTACCAGACGGCACAGACACAGTTCTGCCGAAAAGTAACTTTTTGCCAGTCCCTGATTTCTCATATCAGCGTATTGCGCTTCCAGCTGCGAAATATTCTCATCAATCTCCTGAATTTCATCGTTGTACTGTATTTCAAAATTCCGTCTCCGAAATTCATCAATTGCCCTTTTTAAATCGGCATTTTTGGACACTTCCGCCTCCAGCCTCTTATATTCGCGGTATTCTTCACTGTCTAAAACCGCCTGTATTAATTCTGCTTTCAGCTCATCGATTCTTCCCATTTACATCTCCATTTTACGTTACATATGTGCTTCCATAATAATCGGAAGTATAACTGGGTTTCTTTTCATCTTCTTCCAAAGATATTCGCTTAAATCATCCTTGATAATGTTCTTAATTTTGCTCCAGTCTGTAATGTTTTTATCCATACAGGTTTCTACAGAACCGGATACCACTTCTCTTGCTTCATCTAACAGTTCTTCTGCTTCACGGACATAGACAAAACCTCTTGTCACAATATCCGGACCTGCTACCAGCTGTCCGCTGTACTTTTCAAGTGTGAGTACAACGATGATAATACCGTTTTCTGCAAGATTCTGACGGTCACGCAGTACAATATTGCCGACATCACCGACACCTAAACCGTCAACAAGAATCTCGCCAGTCTGTACATGTCCTACAATGCCTGCTTTTTCTTCGCTTAATTCCAGTACATCACCACATTTTGCAATGAAAATATCCTCTTTATCATAACCTAAAGACTGTACAACTTCTTTCTGTGCCATTAAATGTCTGTATTCGCCATGAACCGGAATTGCATATTTCGGCTTAATCAGGGAGTAGAGCAACTTAATTTCCTCCTGACAGGCATGTCCTGATACGTGGGTATCCTGGAAAATAACCTTAGCCCCTTTCATACCGAGTTCATTAATAACCTTTGCGACAGACTTTTCGTTACCCGGAATCGGTGTTGATGAAAAGACAACACAGTCACCCGGCTGGATAGACACTTTTCTGTGCAGGGAAGCTGCCATTCTTGAAAGTGCCGCCATAGACTCACCCTGACTGCCCGTTGTAATCAGTACAATCTGCTCCGGTGTATAATTTTTCATTTCTTCCGTATCAATGAGTGTGCCTTCCGGAATCTTTAAGTAGTCCAGATTCTCGGCAACTTCAATGATATTGACCATGCTTCGTCCTTCAACACAGACTTTTCTGCCGTACTTTACCGCAGAATTGATAATCTGCTGTACACGGTCTACATTGGATGCGAAAGTTGCAATAATCAAACGGCTGTTTTTATTATCTGTGAAAATCTTATCAAACGTTGCACCAACGGTACGCTCTGACATTGTAAAGCCCGGACGGAGTGCATTCGTAGAATCACACATCAGTGCAAGAACACCCTTTTTGCCCAGTTCGCCCATTCTCTGTAAATCAATCGGTTCACCGTAAACCGGTGTATAATCCACTTTAAAGTCACCGGTATGGATAATGACACCTGCCGGCGAGAAAATTGCCAGTGCTGCTGCATCTGCAATACTGTGGTTTGTACGGATAAATTCAACCCTGAAATCACCTAAATTAATAGACTGTCCGTAACGTACCACCTTACGCTTTACCTGACGCTGCATGCCGTGTTCTTTTAACTTGGAATCAATCAGGCCCATCGTGAGCTTTGTCGCATAAATCGGCGCATTGACTTCCTTTAATACATACGGAATTGAACCGATGTGGTCTTCATGTCCGTGCGTAATTACAAAACCTTTGACTTTATCTGCATTTTCCTTTAAATAGGTGACATCCGGAATAACCAGATCAATTCCTAACATTTCTTCTTCCGGGAATGCAAGACCGCAGTCCACTACAATAATACTGTCATCGTATTGTATGGCAGTAATGTTCATACCAATCTTGTCAAGACCACCCAGTGGGATAATCTTAACAGAACCTACATATTCTTTCTTCATTTAACACCTCTAAAACTATTCTAAATCCATGTCTTCCAGTAACTCGGCAAAAATGCGGCTGACTGCATCCAGTTCTTCTTCCGATTCAACAAATTCATAAACCGCTTCTGTATCTTCTGCCTTTGATGTGTCTTTTAAAATATAAGCTTCCGCTTCTTCATCTTCTTCGTCTTCAGATTCGGTGACTAAAAGATAATTGATACCATTGACTCTCGTTTCCTCTATAATGTAAAAATCTACACTTTCCTGGTCTTCCGTTACAAAGGTAAGCTTTTCCATGTTCTTCTCCATTCCTGATTCTGAGATTCTATACGACAGGGTAAAAGGGACAAACCAATAGTTTTGATGGCAGTTCCGGAAGACTTTCCAAAACTGCCATGCTCACACGCTTAGTTGCCATTTGCTTTGTAATCTAAATATCCCTGTAAGATAAATACTGCCGCAATCTTATCGATTACAGCTTTACGGTTCTCTCTGCGTACACCGCTTTCCATCAATACTTTATCTGCCGATACCGTAGTCAGGCGTTCATCCCATAATACGACCGGCAGTCCCGTTCTTCTTTCTAACATTTCTGCAAAATTCTGACAATCCTGCGCACGCTCTCCAACAGAATTATCCATATTCTTTGGGAATCCTAAAACAATCTGCTCTACTTCATATTCTTCAATGATTGCCTCTATCCGGGCAAGTGTCTTTCGTAACTTATTCGCTTCTTTGCGCGTAATGGTTTCTAAGCCCTGTGCTGTAATGCCGAGTGCATCACTGATTGCAACACCTACTGTCTTCGTACCATAATCCAGTCCGATGATTCTCATATTATAAGCCTTTTCCTTCGATGAAATATTTAATCACTTCTTCAACAAGCTCATCGCGTTCTACCTTCATAATCAGGCTTCTTGCATTGTTATGGCTTGTAATATAGGTAGGATCTCCTGACATAATGTATCCCACAATCTGATTCACCGGATTGTAACCCTTTTCCTTCAAAGCACGATATACCTGCTCTAAAATTCCTTCTACTGAAATTGCCTTGTCTGGCTGTGTTTTAAAAAATTGTGTGTTATTATCTATCATTTTCCTCACGTCCCTTTCGTATATGTGTTTATAATATAATAATTGAGCCAATAATACAAGTGTTTTTTGAAAATTTCTCGATTGATATGCCCTTTGCCGTGCGCATCACATCGCTTAGTGGTGTCCACATTTTCCATAAAAATAAGGATATAAAGACAGCCCTGCCTGTAGCGGCATTTGTGGGACTGCTTCATATCCTTTTTGTTTTATTATTTTTGTGATTTGAATTCCTTCTGACTTGACTTAAATACTTCTGCCAGACTTTCGTGGCAATATCTTCACAGCTTAGTTTAAATTCGTGCTTTCCGTTTCAGGAATGCCAAGCACAATATTTAAGTTGCCGTTTTTTACACGCAGTGCGTCAATAAAGTTCTTTTCATTGACATCTTTTTTTAATGCGACCGTGTATGTAAGTTCAAACAGGGTTCCCATGTTGGTTGTCTTTACTTTGCGAAGCTGGCTGTTTGTGGTATAGCTGTCAAAAACTTCGTTAAACGCATCGGTATAATTTAAGTTTTCCGGGATTGTAATCTTTAACTGGCGGTTTCCGGATGCCATATCGCCGAAGTTTGAGACAGAAAGTACGATTAAAACAAGTATAATCACAACTGCAAATATGGCTGCAAATGCAACATATCCGAGTCCGCAGGCAAGTCCTGCTGCCATGGTGAAAAATACGACAGCAATATCTTTTGCATTACCCGGTGCACTTCTGAAGCGAACCAGTGCAAATGCGCCTGCCATTGAAAATGCTCTTGCTACGTTACTGCCGATTAATAAGATAACAACAGACACAATCGCCGGAAGCAGTACCAGACCGATGATAAAGTTTTTGTTGTAACCGTCTTTTTTGCAGGCAATCATATAAGCGATGCCAATTAAAAGTCCTAACACAAGTGCCGTAAGAAGCCCTAACATGGCTGGACCAATGCTAATTGTATCCTGCGCTGTACTTGTAAATATTGATTCAAACATAATGTTTCTCCTCCATTCATTCTTTGATTTTCCATAACATATTTTTTATATTCTGTTCCGTATTTTGAAAAAGATACGGGATAAATTTCCAGTTCCGATAAAATCCTTGTAAACCACAGCGGCACTGCCCTGTTGATTTTAATTTCCATCAGATACGTATTTTCCGGTAAAAGCTGCTGACCGTAGCTTCCGCTCTCTAACCGGACATCTTCCCTGCGGGTTGTGATATTTTTGTCAAATGTAACACGGAAATCCCCATCGTTTTTTTCAAAATATGCCCGCCGTTCATAGGATAAATAAACCTTCGGCACTAAATTATAGGTATGGCAGAAATAATTGATTTCCCGGAATACCTGCCGGTTCATCTGCGGATTTTCCATATCCGGCATCCGATGATGGTTTAAATAGTCATAGGCTTCATTTAACGGCATAATCGTACGCCGCTTGTTGACAATGCCTTTGTACTTCTTTTTAATTTCAACAAAAACATGATCTGTTTCCTTTGGTGTTCCATAGCTTCTCATGCGGAGCTTTTCTTTATACACGGGTCCTTCAATCGATGCCCGGATTAATGCATTATCTGGTGTATCATAATAAATGTTGCAGATTTCATAGAACGGCTTATCGCGGTTATACGCATCCACAACCATATATTCACTGATTGCCTGTGTCAGTTTTTCGTACTGTATGGCATTTAACATGTATTTTTTCTCATATCGGTTAAATACTTCGATTGCCATGTGCATCCCTCCCTTTGTTTTTTCAAAAATGCATTTCCTTATGTTGGATAGTTTATCCATTAAATGTGTCCAAAGTTTGTAAAATCTGCGTAAAAAATATGAAAGAAATTCACATTAGCGGCGTGCGCCGCAAGGCGCACTAAAAAGAGCCGCCACATTTTCATGTGACAGCTCTTTTAGTCTGTATCTTTTTATATTTACTTTGTAATATGTACGTCTAACTGGTTAAACGGAATTTCAATGCCGTTTTCATCAAATATCTTTTTGTATTCTTCTAACAGTTCAAAGCGGGTATCCCAGTATTTGTCATTGGCAACCCACGCTCTGGTTTCGAGTGTAATACAGCTCTCGTCCAGACTCTTTACAATAACGCGGACATCTTTGTCTTTGATGATTTCTTCCTTGCGGTTTAAGCATTCCATCAGCAGTGCCTTTGCCTTGGATAAATCCGTCTGATATCCCACGCCAATCTGGATATCCAGTCTTCGCACTTCTTCCGCACCAACATTGATAATATTCGAGTTGGACAGGGTGCCGTTTGGCATCATGATAATCTTGTTATCAATTGTATGCAGTTTGGTGTATAAAAGCTCAATGGACACAACCGTTCCTTCACAGCTTCCCGATATGATATAATCGCCGATTTTAAACGGCTTAAATATCAAAAGTAAAATTCCACCCGCGAAGTTTGACAGACTGCCCTGTAAGGACATACCGACTGCCAGTGCCGCCGAACCGAATACCGTAATCAGCGAGGCTGTCGGAATTCCCAGTATTCCTACTACTATCAGTATCAGAATGGCATATCCTGCAAACTTTGTAATTGAACCGATAAATCTGGCTACGCCGACATCTAAATCACTTTTTCCGAGTGCTTTTACAATAATTTTAACCATCCAGATAATCAGACGTTTTCCAATCTGCCAGACAATCAGTGCCATAATGATTTTTGCTGCCAGACTGACACTCCAATTGCACAGTTTATTAAACAGCGCAACCAGATTTGCCTTTGAAAAGAAAAACTCAATTTGTTCTGCCGTATCCTGTGTCGAACTAAGTGCGACAAAATAATTCATGATTTCCTCCGTTTTTTGTTTTCTTTTTTGTGTTTTTTCAGCTTTTGCGCCTGTTGGGGCATTTTATCCCGGGCTACTTATTTCCGGCGCTTTAAAGCCGCAAGCTTCTTTTTGGTTTCCTGCTCGATTTTTAACTTGGCAGCTTCTGCCTCCTGTGCCTGTTTTTCGGCTTCTTCGCACGCCTGCTGTGCCGCCTTTGCCGCAAGTTCAGCCTGTTTTTGCGCTTCAAGGGCAGCCTGTGCTTCTTCTTCGGCTTTGACTTTCAGCTGTTCTGCCTGCCATGCCTGTTCCTGTGCTGCCTTTGCCGCAAGTTCAGCTTCTTCCCGGATTCGGATTTCTTCCAGTTCCAGTTTTGTAAACGGTTCATACGCATAAACGGTTAGTGCCAACGGCGGTAAATCCAGTACAATAGAATTTTCACAGCCGTTTCTTTCCACCTTTTCCGAAGACAGCTGCTGTTCATTTAAAATGTTTTGTCCACCGAAATGTGCTGCATCTGTATTAAAAATTTCCTTATATTTACCCGGCTCTAAAACACCCATACGGAAATCCTTACGGACAACCGGTGTGAAATTCGCAATTACCAGCAAATCCTGCGATGTACTGTCTGATACCATACTCCGGCGCACAAATGCCAGCACCGTTTCCTGTTCATCCTGCGTATCTGTCCATGCAAAGCCCTCCGGTTCATAATCTGCGGTATATAATGCAGGATGTTCCTTATAAAATGCATTTAATGCTTCCATAAAGCTTTGCGGCAATGTGCCGGTACAGTTTTCCGCCGTCCGCTTTTTACCTGGATAACAATACTGATATGCCGTTGCAAGACGCATATTGGCATGTTTTTCCCCATCATTGCTGCCCGGCAGTTCCTGTTCGGTTATATGCAGTTCCTGTATAAAAAATTCACTGTAAAAATACAGCATATTATCTGTCAGTTTCTGATATACACCCTTTCTGAAAAGCGGGTCACTCTGCATAAATTTATCAAAATCATTTTTCCAGCCGTGGTTCCATTTAAAATCAAACCCCAGTGCATCTTCATGGCTGCCGGTCACCCTGCCCCACGTACTGGAATCCTGCGCAATCAGAACCGCCGGACATTTTTCTTTTATCAGCACTTTTTTTAGCTGTTTGAAAAATGCAACCGCATCGAGATTTTCATTTTCACCGTAAAGATTCGGAATCCACTCGCCCGGTGCGCGGCCATAGTCTAAGTACAGCGCACTTGCCACTTCATCTACAAAAAGCCCATCTATATGATACTCCTTTATCCACATGATTGCATTGGAAATTAAAAACATTTTTACCTGTGGCTTTCCATATTGGAATGAGGATACCGCCACATCTGCATCCGGTGTCAGGCAGAATGCACTGCTCTCATAAAGGTTCGTTCCGTCAAACCACGTAAGCCCTGATGGAAGATTCCCCATAAATGCAGCATTCCAGTCTGCAATAACACCGATATTTTCTTTGTGCATTGCATTGACAAGGCGCTTCAAGTCATCCGGTGTACCAAAAATATCCGCAGGTGCGAAATAGCCTGCTGTTTCCCGGAGATTTCTGCGTCTGCTGTCATACTGCGCTACCGCCTGCAATTCAATATGTGTGTATCCAAGTTTTGCAATCTGTGCCGCGAACTGCTCCGGTTCTTTAATCTGTCGACAGGTTTCCGGTGATATTTCATAAATGGCAACCGGTTCTTTTTCTATATCCCGGTTTTCTTCCGCCTTCTGCCATGCACCATCTTCCCATGCAAACGGAATATCTGCATACACAACCGATGCAAAGCCCTGACCGGCGTCGCACTGTCTGCAGTACGGGTCTGTCTTTACCGCAATATTGCCGCCTTTAAATTTAATTTCATATTTATAGGCTGTGCCTGCCTTCATTTCAGGTATAAACAGTTCAAAGATACCACTGTCCTCATGTTTTTCCATCGGAAAAATCCGTCCGTCCCAGTGATTAAAATCACCTACCACACTGACACGCTGTGCATTGGGGGCCCATACAGCAAAGCAAACGCCGCGGATTCCGCCCACAGTGCGCTCATGCGCGCCAAAAAGCCGGTATGCTTCCCAGTCATCGCCTGCCGCAAGTTTTTTGCGCTGCTCTGCCGTTAAAGCCGTGCCGCACGCATAAGGGTCCATATATTCTTTTTTCTGTCCTTTGATATCTTCAATACAGACAGTATAGGCAGTCTGTTTCTTTATCGGAATACAGACCGCAAAATAGCCTGATTCGTCAACCTTTTCACAAGCGTACGCTTTTTTTCTCCCCGCAATATGAATCTCTGCCTCGACCGCATCGGGACGGAAAACCTGTACCAGCATACCATCCCTGCACATATGCGCACCGAGCAGCTCCATCGGATGACTGCACTCTGAATATACCAGTCCTTCAATCTCAGGCCAGTTCATGAATTGATATAACCGATTCATACTAATCTCCATTCTTTTTTATAAATTTTCCACCCACGTTGCAAATAATTCCGGCCAGACGGATACTTCCGGCTGGAAATGTGTTCCGTCTGCGGTATCTGTTTCCCGCGTTCCAAGTCCAAGTCCGTGATTACCGTGTGGAAAAAGGTGCAATTCAAATCCAATATGTTCTTTTTGCAATGCCTGTGCAAACAGCATGGAATTTTCTACCGGTACAGCACCGTCTGTAACCGTATGCCATAAAAAGGTCTGTGGTGTGTCTTTCGTTACACGTTCTTCCAGTGATACACTTTCAAGCAGCTGCTCATAACGTGTCCCAAGCAGTCTTTCAAATGATTTTCTGTGGGCTTTCTCCCCGGATGTAATCACCGGATATCCAAGAAGCATGCCATCCGGCCTTATCATTTCCGGCTCTGTATGCAGATACTCTTTAACAAACCCTTCCAGTTCTTTGCTGTTCCACATTGTTCCAAGACTTGCCGCTACATGTCCCCCCGCCGAAAAACCGGCGATAATAATTTTATCCGGGTCACAGTCCCATTCTTTAGCATGTTCCCGCAGATACCGTACAGCGTACGCCGCTTCGTACAGCGCACACGGAAATTCATCGGGAATCAGACTGTATCTTAAAATTGCCGCATTCATGCCAAGTGAGAGCAGTTTCACTGCAACCGCTTCCCCTTCCCGCGGCGAATGATGTTCATAGCCGCCGCCCGGACAGATTAAAACCATTGGTCTGTGAAACGGCTTCTGCATCCCCGGATACATTTCCTTAATATAAGTTGTCAGTGTCGCTTTCTGTCCCTTATGTAAAATCCCCGCCCGCTCATAATCAATATCCAGTTCCATAGTTTGATGAATCATATTCTTCTCCAATTCCGCAGGCATTTTAATGTTGGAGGAACCGTGGACAAAATGACTGATTTTGTCCTGCGATAAATCTAATTGTGACGCCTGCGGCACAATTAGTTATGTGAAAAATTATGATTTATGATTTTTCACATTTTCCTCATTTCTGAGCGACTTTGTCGCGAATCGGCGATGAGAAATTCGCGCAGGCGATTTCTCATCTGCCATCTATGATATTTGTTTTCGCTCAAAACAAATATCTATGTGAAAAATTGTGATTTATGATTTTTCACATTTCTCCATATTTTTAAATCTGATGTATAAACAGTCCGCTGCGCAGCTTCGGTTCAAACCATGTGGACTTCGGCGGCATCAGCCGTCCTGCATCTGCCACGGCAAAAAGCTGTGCAATTGATGTCGGATACATTGAAAATGCCAGTACACAATCTGTTTCACAGCGCCTTTCCAGTTCTCCAATTCCACGGATACCACCTACAAAATCAATGCGTGCATCGGTCTTTGGGTCTTTAATGCCAAGTACCGGCGACAACAGGGCATTTTGCAAAACAGATACATCCAGACCGTCTACCGGGTCGTCCGATAAGATTTCCGGCTTTGCCGTCAGCCGATACCACTTCTTTCCCAGATACATGCCAAAGGTTCCCTGCTTGTCCGGATGCACCTGTACAGCACTTTCTTTAACTGTAAATTTCTCTTTAACTTTTTCTAAAAAATCCTGTTCGGTATAACCGTTTAAATCCTTTAACACCCTGTTATAGTCCAGAATCTTTAACTGCTCGTCCGGAAACAGCACAGACAGGAAATAATTAAATTCTTCTTTTCCCGTATACTGTGGGTTTTCGGCACGGCGCTTTAAGCCGACTTTAACTGCTGAAGCGGCTCTGTGATGTCCATCTGCAATATATATAGATGAAATTCCTTCAAATGCACCGCGGATTGCTTTAACGGACTGCGGTTCGCTGATTTTCCATACCTGATGACGGACCCCGTCCGGCGATACAAAATTATATAAAGAAGAATTTTTCTTTGCCTTATCAATCTCACCGTTAATCACGGCATTGGCACGGTATGCTAAAAATATCGGACCGGTCTGCGCATTACAGGTATCCACGTGCGTAATGCGGTCTAATTCCTTATCAGCTCTTGTATTTTCATGTTTTTTAATTACATTGGATTCGTAGTCATCAATTGAAGCGCATGCCACAAGTCCGGTCTGCACTCTGCCATCCATTGTAAGTTCATAAATATAATATGCCTGCTCGCTGTCTTTGATAAATGTACCGTCTGCAATAGCGTTTTCCAAAAGTTCTTTTGCCTTTGCATAAACTTCCGGTGCGTAGGTATCGACCGAACTGTCAAACTGTGTTTCTGCACGGTCTATTTTTAAAAATGAAAGCGGCTCGCGGGCAACTTCCCTGCACGCTTCTTCTCTGTTGTATACATCATACGGAAGTGCTGCCACCCGCTCTGCTTTTTCTGCCTGCGGACGTACACATTCAAAAGGTCTGATTACTGCCATATGTCCTCTTTTCCGGGGTCATCCCCTGCCCCTTTTTACTGTTCTTTTAATTCCTGTGCCAGTGTTTCAAGCTGTCCGCTTAACGCTGCCAGTTCTTCCACAATCACATTGTTGCTTTCTGTTGCGGAAAGCGTATCACTTGCATGGGCAGCCACTTCTTCGGAAATTGCCGAAATGGTAGAAATGCTGTCCACAATTTTCTTGTTCGCATCGGCTAACTTTGTAACATAGGCTGCCAGTTCATTAGAATGTCCATATACATTGTCCGAATTCTTTTCAATAACCGTAAAGCTTTCTGCTGTCTTTTCAGTGGTTTCATTCTGGCTTTCAATCATGGAAATCATACTGCCGCTGACCTCAACCACCATCTGAATGGCATTGGATACATTTTCAATCAGCTGCGAAATCTGCACCGTGGAATCTTTCGTCTGCTGTGCCATTTGTGAAATCTCGGAAGCAACAACCGCAAAACCACGCCCTGCTTCTCCGGCTCTCGCCGCTTCAATGCTTGCATTTAACGCCAGAAGACTTGTCTGTGACGTAATACTGTTAATAATATCCAGAATTGAATTCATCTGGCTCATATATGTATCCAGCTGTGAAAGTTCTTCTGTCACCTTTTTGCCGGATTCAACCGTTTCTTCTGCCTGTTTTACAAGAATACCGACATTTGCATTTCCCTGCGCAATGGCTTCTTTATTCTGATTCATACTGTCAATGATATTCTCTGTGCCTTTTTCAACCTGCTCTACCATTGCCTGAATTTCTTCGGTCTGGTTTAACTGGCTCTGCACTGCTTCTGCCGTATCATTAGAGCCTGAATTCACCTCTTCCATGGATTCTTTCATTGCCTGCATGCTTTCACCAAGCGATGCCGTCTTTTGTGCACTTTCTGTAATCTGCTGTGTCATCTTATCGGATGTATCCATAATCCGCGTCAGCAATTCTTCTGTCTTTTCATGTTCTGCCTTCAACTCTGCAAGCTTCTTCTGATTCAACTTTTCTGCCACAATTGAGACATACAGCTGAATACCACAAATCAGTACAATAACAAAGAACTGGATTTCCACAGATGCCATATCCGCTTTCGTATAAATCCCTCTTTTAAAAAACAATGCCAGCTGTATAACATTGACAATTACCACCCCCACTTCAATCGGCAGCGAATACTTAAAATCATTGTATACCGTAATGGCAATCAGCATGGGAATAACATATACAAACGTAAAGTGATTATTGGTTGTAAACATTACAAATGTATATAAAATTGCATAGCCAATTCCTACGAAATGCTTAATCATCTTTGTATCATGCTGTTTTTTATAGCAGATAATTTCTCCTACTACCGGTCCCATTGCTAAAATAATGGTTGCCAGTACATACAACAGGGTGCCGTCACCTTTTAAAAATTCCACAAAATAAGCAATGGAAATGATTCCGCATACTAAAAAGTGGCAATTCATGGCAACGGTATTCTCCCTTGCCAGCTCATAATCTTTTTCTTTTGGATTTATCCCGCTGTTCATTTTCACTCCTCCACTATCACATTTGTATTTTTTTATTATTATACCGTACCCATTTGTTTAAGTAAACAAACATTTCTAAAATCAAAGCAAAAAAAGAGCTGTTCTCCTCCAATTGTGGAAAACAGCTCTGAATTTATTATTTTACGACCCTGACTTTGATGATTCCTTCAATAGAAGCCAGTTTATCAATCACACTGTCATCTACATTCTTATCAACATCAAATAAAGAATATGCATAATCGCCTCTGGATTTATTTGCCATTTCCTCAATATTTACACCTGCATCGCCAAGAATCGTTGTAATCTTGCTGATAACAGCCGGAACATTTTTGTGGCAGACTGCAATTCGTCCTGTAGCCGTGCAGACACCCATATCACAGGCAGGATAATTTACAGAATTTATAATATTACCGTTTTCAATGTAATTTCTCAATTCCTTGACTGCCATCACTGCACAGTTATCTTCTGCTTCTGCGGTAGAAGCCCCAAGGTGTGGAAGTACAATTGCACCTTCCATTCCGGCAGTTGTCGGATTCGGGAAGTCTGTTACATACTTCTTTACCCTGCCGGACTTTAAAGCCTCACCGATTGCTGTTTCATCGACAAGAACATCTCTTGCACAGTTGACGATAATTGTACCATCCTGCATTAAATCAAATGCAGCTTTATTAATCATCCCCTTTGTACTGTCTAATGCCGGGACATGAATGGTAATATAATTACATTCTTTATAAATGTCTTCTACATTGACAATATGCGTAACCTTGCTTGAAAGATTCCAAGCAGCATTGACTGAAAGATACGGATCATAACCGTAAACATCCATACCCAGTGCAATGGCTGCATTGGCAACAAGCTGTCCGATTGCGCCAAGACCGATAACGCCAAGCTTCTTACCCTTTAATTCCTGTCCTGCAAAAGCTTTCTTTGCCTTTTCGGTTGCTTTTGCAATATCTGCATTGTCTTTATTTTCAGCAACCCACTGATTACCGCCGATTAAATCACGGGAAGCTAACAGCATTGCTGCTAGCACCTGTTCTTTTACGGCATTGGCATTCGCACCCGGTGTATTAAATACAACAATACCGGCTTCTGCACATTTATCAAGTGGAATATTATTGACTCCTGCACCGGCTCTTGCAATTGCAAGTAAATGATCATTTAATTCCATATCATGCATTTTGGCACTTCTTACAAGAACTGCCTGTGCATCTTCATAAGAACTCTCCATATTGTAGTCATCTGAAAAAAGGTCAAGACCTACAGAGGCAATATTATTTAAGCAATGTACGTTTACCATTATTTTGTATTCTCCTTTTCAAACTTCTTCATAAACTCAACCAGTTTTTCCACACCTTCGATTGGCATTGCATTGTAAATAGATGCTCTCATACCGCCAACGGTTCTGTGTCCCTTTAAGTTTACAAAGCCTGCTTTTGTTGCTTCTTCAACAAATTTTGCATCCAGTTCCTTGTCACCGGTTACAAAAGGAACATTCATTAAAGAACGGTCTTCTTTTACAACAGTTCCCTTAAATAACCTGCTCTCGTCAAGGAAATCATACAGAATCTTTGCTTTCTTTTCGTTATGTTCCTTCATGGCGCTTAAACCGCCCATCTTCTTAATCCACTTAAATACCTTACCGCAGATATAAATATTATAGCAAGGAGGTGTATTGTAAAGAGAATCTGCATCTGCCTGTGTCTTCCACTTTAACATGGTCGGTGTTCCCGGTAATACGTCATCTGTAATCAGGTCTTCCCTGATAATTGCAATAACCACACCGGCCGGTCCGATGTTCTTCTGAACGCCGCCGTATACAACGCCGTACTTTGTTACATCAATCGGTTCAGATAAGAAACAGGATGAAACATCCGATACAAGCAGATGTCCCTTTGTGTTTGGAAGAGTCTTGAATTTTGTACCATAAATTGTATTGTTTTCACAGATGTAAACATAATCGGCATCTTCCGGAATATCCAGATCCGAACAATCCGGTATGTACGAGAATGTCTTATCCTCAGATGAAGCAACTGCAACGGCTTCACCGTAAATCTGAGCTTCTTTATAAGCTTTCTTTGCCCACTGTCCTGTGATAATGTAAGCTGCTTTCTTATTCTTCATAAGGTTCATCGGAACTTCTGCGAAAAACTGGGATGCACCGCCCTGTAAGAATAATACCTTATAATTATCCGGGATATTCATCAGTTCTCTTAAATCTGCTTCTGCTTCTTTGATGATGTTATCGTATACTTTAGAACGATGGCTCATCTCCATAACAGACTGTCCTGAACCCTGATAATCCAGCATTTCATCTGCTGCTTCCTTCAATACTTCCTCCGGTAATACTGCCGGACCTGCACTAAAATTATAAACTCTTGCCACTTTTCTTTCCTCCTAGAAGTTTTAAAACTATTATTTGACATTTTATTCCATTAAAGTGTTCCTGTCAACTCAATTCTTTATTTTTCTGAGTTCATTCTGTCTAAATCTTTTCTGTCAAATGCTTCTGAAATTGCCGCACCCGGTGAAACCATCGGGAATACTTTATCTTCTCTGTCAATAAGACAGTCAATGACACACGGAATATTTAATGCCATTGCATCCTTTAATGCTGCTTCAAATTCCTCAATAGTCTGGACACGGTAGCCCTTTGCCCCCATGCCTTCCGACACTTTGACAAAATCCACACAATCATCCAGAACAGTTGCCGAATAGCGTTTTCCGTAGAATAAATCCTGCCACTGGCGTACCATACCGAGTACATGGTTATTGAAAATAATCTCGATAACCGGAATGTTATAACGGGTTGCTGTTGCCACTTCGTTCATATTCATTCTGAAGCAGCCATCACCTGCAATGTTGATGACTGTTTTATCCTTGCAGCCTACCTTGGCTCCAATTGCCGCACCAAGTCCGTAGCCCATTGTACCAAGACCACCTGATGTAAGCAGCGTTCTTGGCTTTTTATATTTGTAATGCTGTGCTGCCCACATCTGATGCTGTCCGACATCAGTTGAAATAATCGCTTCACCCTTTGTCAGCTCATAAATTTTTTCCATAATGAGTGGTCCGTTTAAGCAGTCCTTACGATATGCCATCGGATACTGTTTCTCATAATCGTGGATATGTTCCAGCCACTCATGTCTGTCCTGCTGTTCTAACTTTGCATTGACACGTTTTAAGATTTCAAGGGCATCACCGACAACGCTTGCATCAGAATGGATATTCTTGTTAATCTCTGCTGCATCGATATCAAAGTGAAGAATCTTTGCATTTTTTGCAAATTTATTTGCATTACCGGTTACACGGTCTGAGAATCTCGCACCAATGGCAATCAGCAGATCACATTCAGATACTCCGAAGTTAGACGTCTTTGTACCATGCATACCAAGCATCCCTGTATAATGCGGGTCTGTTCCGTCAAATGCGCCTTTGCCCATCAGGGAATCTGCAACCGGCGCATCAATCTTCTTTACAAATCTCGCCAGCTCATCAGAAGCATCCGAAGCAATGACACCACCGCCGACAAAAACGTATGGACGCTTTGATGCTTTAATCATTTCAACGGCACGTTCCACATCTTCTTCTTTAATCGTATCTGTCTGACGTTCAATTGCCTTCGGTGTTTCCTTGATATAATCACATTCTGCTGCCGTTACATCCTTTGTTACATCAATTAAAACAGGACCCGGTCTGCCTTCCTTTGCAATCCGGAACGCCGCACGGATAACGTCTGCCAGCTTTGTTACGTCTTTAACAATAAAGTTATGCTTTGTAATCGGCATTGTCACACCTGCAATATCGATTTCCTGAAAGCTGTCCTTACCTAACAGCGGAACGGTTACATTACAGGTAATTGCAACAACCGGAATCGAATCCATATATGCTGTGGCAATTCCCGTTACGAGGTTTGTCGCACCCGGACCGGATGTTGCAAAACATACGCCAACCTTCCCCGTTGCTCTTGCATAACCGTCTGCTGCATGGGAAGCACCCTGTTCATGAGATGTCAGAATATGTGTAATCTCATCTGAATGTTTGTATAACGCATCGTATACATTCAGAATTGCGCCGCCCGGATAACCAAAAATCGTATCCACATTTTGTTCTTTTAAACATTCTACAATGATTTCTGAGCCATTTAACTTCATGTATCTTTCCTTCCTTTATATTCTATTTTTCATACCGGTACCCACTGACCTTTTTGTTACTGTTCGTTTTCCGGTACCTGAAGAACAGCCCCTCTGTTTCCTGAGGTTACTAATGAAGCATATCTCTTTAAGTAGCCTGTTGTAACCTTCGGTTCACGTGGCTGCCATTTTGCTTTTCTTGCTGCAAGTTCTTCATCAGATACTGCCAGTTCCAGTGTTAATGCCGGAATGTTAATCTTAATGATATCGCCTTCTTCTACCAGTGCAATCGGTCCGCCGACTGCTGCTTCCGGTGAAACGTGTCCGATAGAAGCACCGCGGCTTGCACCGGAAAAACGTCCGTCTGTAATCAGTGCAACGCTTGAACCCAAGCCCATGCCTGCAATTGCAGAAGTCGGATTTAACATTTCTCTCATACCCGGACCACCCTTTGGTCCTTCATAGCGGATTACAACGACATCGCCTGCTACAATCCTGCCGCCCTTAATTGCCGCAATCGCATCTTCTTCACAGTCAAAGACTCTTGCCGGACCTTCATGAACCATCATTTCATCTACAACGGCTGAACGCTTTACAACACTGCCGTCCGGTGCAAGATTTCCGCTCAATACCGCAAGTCCGCCTGTCTTACTATATGGGTTATCTAACGGTCTTATGACTTCCGGATTTAAGTTTACCGCATTTTTAATATTTTCTCCGACCGTCTTTCCTGTTACGGTCATGCAGTCAGTATTCAGAAGTCCTGCATCAGCCAGTTCCTTCATAACCGCATATACGCCGCCCGCTTCATTTAAATCTTCCATATAAGTAGGACCTGCCGGTGCTAAATGGCACAGGTTCGGTGTCTTTTCGCTGATTGGATTTGCAAATTTAATATCAAAATCAAAGCCGATTTCATGCGCAATGGCAGGAAGATGTAACATACTGTTGGTAGAACAGCCTAATGCCATATCGACTGTCAGTGCATTCATGATTGCTTCTTTTGTCATAATATCTCTTGGACGGATATTCTTGCGGTACATATCCATCACTGCCATACCGGCATGTTTTGCCAGCTTGATTCTTTCAGAATATACTGCCGGGATTGTACCGTTGCCGCGAAGTCCCATACCCAGTGCTTCTGTCAGACAGTTCATGGAGTTTGCCGTATACATGCCGGAGCATGAACCGCATGTCGGACATACTTTTTCTTCAAATTCACGTACATCGTCTTCCGTCATTGAACCGGCTGCATAAGAACCGACTGCTTCAAACATGGATGAAAGACTTCTCTTTTTACCCTTTACATGACCTGCAAGCATCGGACCGCCGCTGACAAATACAGTCGGCACATTCACTCTTGCTGCTGCCATTAAAAGTCCCGGTACATTCTTATCGCAGTTTGGCACCATAACAAGTGCATCAAACTGATGTGCCAGTGCCATACATTCTGTGGAATCCGCAATCAGATCTCTTGTTACAAGAGAATATTTCATGCCGATATGTCCCATTGCAATACCGTCACAGACTGCGATTGCCGGAAATACAACCGGTACACCGCCTGCTTCTGCAACACCTAATTTTACGGCATTTACAATCTTATCCAGATTCATGTGTCCCGGTACAATTTCATTGTAAGAGCTTACAATACCAACGAGCGGTTTATCCATTTCTTCCTTTGTAAAGCCTAATGCGTTAAACAGCGAGCGGTGTGGTGCCTGCTGCATTCCTTTTTTAACGTTATCACTTTTCATGACTGTTCTCCGTTTCTTTTCTTTTTATTCTAAACATGAAAGCCTGAAATCCCGCTGTATCTGCACAAACAGGATTCCGGCTTCATAACAGATTTTACTTTTTTATATCCGTATCTTAAACACGTTCTGCGATTAAATCGCCCATCTTTGTTGTTGAGCACTGCTGCATGCCGTCTGCCATAATATCCACGGTTCTGTAGCCTTCCTTTAATACCTGTGCTACTGCCGCTTCGATGGCATCAGCTTCCTTATCTAAATCCAGTGAGTAGCGAAGCATCATTGCCGCACTTAAAATGGTGGCAATCGGATTGGCAATGTCTTTGCCTGCAATATCCGGTGCAGAACCGTGGCTTGGTTCATATAAGCCGAGTTTTGTCTTTCCTAAGCTGGCACTGGATAACATACCGATTGAACCGGTAATCATGCTGGCTTCATCAGATAAAATATCACCAAACATATTCTCTGTTAAAATCACATCAAACTGTCCCGGATTCATAACCAGCTGCATTGCACAGTTGTCTACAAGCATATCGCTTACTTCAACTTCCGGATAATCCTTTGCAACTTCCTTTACGACCTTTCTCCAAAGTCTTGAAGAATCAAGAACATTTGCCTTATCCACGCTTGTCAGCTTCTTTCTGCGCTTCATGGCAATTTCAAAGCCTTTAATGGCAATTCTTCTGATTTCTTCTTCATTATAAGTGAGCGTATCGGTTGCTGTTATGACACCGTTTACTTCTTCTGTGTGTCGTTCACCAAAATACAGTCCGCCGGTTAATTCTCTCATGATAACCATGTCAAATCCGTCCCCGATTACTTCCTGCTTTAACGGACACGCATCTTTTAATTCATTGTATAAATATGCAGGACGAATATTGGCAAACAATTCCAGTTCCTTACGAATCTTTAACAGTCCTGCCTCCGGTCTTAAATTCGGAGCAACGTCATACCACTTGGAGTTGCCGACATTGCCGCCGACTGCCCCCAGTAATACGGCATCGGATGCCTTTGCTACAGCAATTGCCTCATCTGTAAGTGGCACACCGTATGCATCAATGGAACAACCGCCCATTAAAATCTTTTCATAGGTAAAATGATGCTCATACTTCTTTCCCACAGCATCTAATACCTTTACGGCCTCTCTTACGATTTCCGGTCCGATTCCGTCTCCCGGAATTAATGTTATTTTACAATCCATGCTACTACCACCTGTCTTTCTCTTTTCTTACAGGAATCCGGAGGGTTCTACCCGTACCTGCCGCCCCTGAATACTTCTCCACTTTCATATTTATGTATGAAAAAGGTTATTGTTTATTATCATAACGTATTTTTATGTATTTTTCAATATGTAATGCCCGATAAATAAATAACAAAAGACACCGGAGCGGGAATTGATACTTTCCGCTCCGGTGTCTTTACTTTCGTTACTTATTCTTCTGAACTCTTTGCCTTTTCTACCTGTGCAATGGCTTTCTTCTGCATGGAGATACGGCAGTTTTTGTTGTTACCGAATTCTACAATAACATCATCATCTGTAATATCCATAATTACGCCGTAGAAACCGCTTGTTGTTAATACATAATCGCCGATTTCGATTGAATCCATTAACTGCTGCTGTGCCTTCTGCTGTTTCTTCTGTGGCTTGATTGCAAGAAAATACATCATCAGTCCTAATGCAACGACATAAATAACGATAATTCCGATTGAACCCATTTTAATTTGCCTCCTAAAATATACTTTCAAATGTAATGACATACGTGTCCCTGACACATACACTCTATAATAGCGGAATTTATTCTTTCTGTCCACTAAAAAACATTTTGTTTATAATTTTTTACTTTTTATCATAGGTCTTTAACATTTCCAGGCGTTCTTTCTTAAAGGCACTGTATCTTCCTTCTTCAATCGCTCCCCGGATATCCTCCATTAAATGATTGTAGAAGTACAGATTATGCAATACACAGAAACGCATACCAAGCATTTCTTTTGCCTTTAAAAGATGGCGTACATATGCTCTCGTATAGTTTTTGCAGACCGGACACTGACAGCCTTCTTCAATCGGTCTGTCGTCCTTTTCGTACTGTGCGTTAAAAAGATTGATTTTACCAAACTTTGTATACACATGCCCGTGTCTTCCGTTTCTGGACGGATATACACAATCAAAGAAGTCAATCCCTCTGTCTACCGCTTCCAGAATATTTGCCGGTGTACCGACACCCATCAGATAAGTAGGCTTGTCCTGCGGCAGATACGGAACGGTTTCATCGAGTACGTGGTACATTTCTTCATGGGTTTCACCGACTGCAAGTCCTCCGACTGCATAGCCCGGCAAATCCAGTTCCGAAATACGTTTTGCATGATCAATACGGATATCTGCATAAACTGCACCCTGATTGATACCAAATAAAAGCTGGTTTGGATTAACGGTATCCGGCAGGGAATTCAAGCGTTGCATTTCTTTTTTACAGCGTGCCAGCCAGCGCGTTGTACGGGCAACAGACTTTTCCACATAATCGCGTTCTGCCTTCGCCGGTGCACATTCATCAAATGCCATGGCAATTGTAGAACCTAAGTTAGACTGAATCTGCATACTTTCTTCCGGACCCATAAAAATCTTTCTGCCATCAATGTGGGACTGGAAAGTTACGCCTTCTTCTTTAATCTTTCTAAGACCTGCAAGGGAAAACACCTGAAATCCACCCGAATCGGTCAGAATCGGTCTGTCCCAGTTCATAAACTTATGCAGACCGCCCATTTCCTTAATCAGTTTGTCCCCGGTACGTACATGCAGATGATACGTGTTTGACAATTCCACCTGTGTTCCGATTTCCTTTAAATCCATGGTCGATACGGCACCCTTAATGGCGGCTACTGTTCCGACATTCATAAATACAGGTGTCTGGATTGTTCCATGCACAGTCTGTAATTCACCGCGTTTTGCACGCCCGTCTGTTTTTAATAAACGATACATCTCTTTCCTCTTTCTTACTTGCTTCTATTATAAAAGGCACAGATTCCATCCAATCTTGCCGTCATATTTTCAAAAATCAGATCCACGAGTGTCAGCGCCGTCATTGCTTCCACAACGACTACGGCACGCGGCACAATCATCGGGTCATGTCTGCCCTTAATGGAAATTTCAATATTTTCACCATCTTTATTGACCGTATCCTGCACTGCCGAAATAGACGGTGTCGGTTTAACCGCCGCACGGAATACAATGTTGCTGCCGTCACTCATGCCGCCTAAAACGCCGCCTGCATGGTTGGTTTTTTTTGTAAGTTTTCCGTCCTTCATGACAAAGCTGTCATTATTTTCGCTGCCGGTCATCTTTGCCGCTTCAAAGCCACTTCCGATTTCAAAGCCTTTAACCGCACCAATTGAAAGCATTGCTTTTCCAAGAGAAGCGTCCAGCTTGTCAAATACCGGTTCACCGATTCCCGGCATCATGCCCTCAACCACACACTCAATGATACCGCCGATTGAATCGCCCTCCTGTATCTTTTGCGTGGCATACGCTTCAACCTTTGCTGCCGCTTCCTTATCCGGCATTGTAAATGCATTTTCGCGTGCTGCCTGCAGATCAAACTTTTCATAGTCAATCGCAATTCCGCCGATTTCCTTTGCGTAAGCGTGCAGGGTAATCCCAAGGCTTTCCAAAATCTTTAACGCAATCGCACCCGCTGCGACCCTGCCAATCGTTTCTCTTGCGGAACTTCTTCCGCCGCCGCGGTAATCCCTGAATCCGTATTTTGCATCAAATGTATAATCGGCATGTCCCGGTCTGTAGTATCCTGCAATCTCCGAATAATCGCCTGAGCGCTGATTGGTATTAAATACTACCATGGATATCGGTGTTCCTGTCGTTTTCCCTTCAAAAACGCCCGACAGAATCTTTACTTTATCAGCTTCTTTGCGGGGTGTCGTAAATTTAGACTGTCCCGGTTTTCTTCGATCAAGAAGTTTCTGGATATCTTCCTCACAAAGCTCTAAACCCGCCGGGCAGCCGTCCACTACAACGCCTAACGCTTCTCCATGGGATTCGCCCCATGTCATAATCTTAAATCTGTTTCCATATGTAGAACCAGCCATTTTCTCTCCATTCCGCCACACAATGCGGCATTTCCACTTTCTATCTGACACTTCATCATACCATATACAAGGTTATGTTTTCAACTGTCTGTTTTGTCCCGGTTCTGCATTTTTATAGATTTTTAGAAAGTGCAGGAATGTCCTAACTGTTTAATGCCCGCTGCAGCTCTTCCTGCAAATCACGGATAACTGCGGCAGAATCCGCCGTAATCTTTTCCGGCGGCACTTTATATAAAGTACGTTTCAGCTTACCGAGGATTTCTTTAACCGCCTTTTTCTTACTGCGTTCCCACTCTTTTTTATGGCTGTCCAATTCTGCCTGCGCCTGTCCTGCAAACTGCACTGCCTCTTGACGTACCGCAAGCAGCTGTGTCTTTGCTTCATCCTGTCTTCCGTACATCTGGGCTTCCCATTTTGCGCGCTCAATCTCCTCCTCGGACAAATTGGAGCTGGACGTAATCGTAATGGACTGTTCATGACCCGTGCCTAAATCCTTTGCCGATACATTGACAATGCCGTTGGCATCAATATCAAAGGTCACTTCAATCTGCGGTGTCCCCGCCATCGCCCGCTTAATACCCGAAAGGCGGAAATTCCCCAGCAGTTTATTATCCCTTGTAAATTTTCTCTCACCTTGAAACACTTTGATATCTACACTTGTCTGAAAATTGCCCGCAGTCGTAAATATCTGGCTGTGTCTTGTAGGAATCGTTGTATTGCGCTCAATCAGACGGCTTGACACACCGCCTACCGTTTCAATTGAAAGCGACAGCGGCGTTACATCCATTAAAATCATCTCAGAAGCCGCAGACCCCGCCATAAGCTGTCCGCCCAGCTTTCCTGCCTGGACTGCCGCACCGATTGCCACACATTCGTCCGGATTAACATTTCTTGAAGGCTCTTTGCCCATCAAGGTCCGCACTTTATCCTGCACTGCCGGGATTCTTGTTGAACCGCCTACCAGCAATACCATATCAATCTGTGACTTTGTAAGCCCTGCATCGTGGATTGCATTTTCAACCGGAATCACCGTCCGCTCAATCAAATCTTTGGTCAGTTCTTCAAATTTACTGCGGGAAAGCTGGATATCCATATGATGTGGTCCGTCTTTTGCCATCGCAAGAAACGGCAGGTTAATATTCGTCGTCATACAGGATGACAGCTCCTTTTTCGCTTTTTCCGCTTCTTCTTTTAACCGCTGAAGCGCTGCCGTATCCTTAGACAGGTTAATTCCCTCCGTCTTTTTAAACTGCTCCACAAGATACTGCACAATGCGCTCATCAAAATCATCACCGCCCAGATGATTGTCACCGGACGTTGCAAGTACTTCAATCACATGGTCGCCGATTTCAATAATGGACACATCGAATGTGCCGCCGCCCAGATCATAGACAAGAATTTTCTGTGCCTGTCCGTTGTCAAGACCATATGCCAATGCTGCAGAAGTCGGCTCATTGATGATACGCAGTACATTTAACCCAGCAATCCGTCCCGCATCTTTAGTCGCCTGCCGCTGTGCATCGTTAAAATACGCCGGTACGGTAATCACGGCATCTGTGACCGTATCCCCCAGAAAATCTTCTGCGTCTTTTTTCAGCTTCATTAAAATAAAAGCAGATATTTCCTGCGGCGAATATGCTTTTCCGTCAATCTTTTTTCTGTAATCCGATCCCATATGACGTTTAATGGAAAAAATTGTCCGCTCTGCATTGACAGCTGCCTGCCTTCTTGCCGGATCTCCCACAAGCATCGTCTTGTCTTTTGCAAAAGCCACAACAGACGGTGTTGTCCGGTATCCTTCCTTATTGGCAATCACTGTCGGCACATCGCCCTCCAGCACTGCAACGCAGCTATTTGTTGTCCCTAAGTCAATTCCAATTACTCTACTCATGACCATCCACTTTCCAATCTTCGTTCTAGCACATAATCCGTAAAAATCATCGTTTGGGGACTTTTAACCCCAATACCACATATATATAATCATACCATAAATCTGCCGGGATAATTATTAATTTAGCGGAAAAAAATAAAAAAAATTATAAAACCGGGATTATCGTAAAACAGCGGTCAATACTCTTTGTGCATTTTTGTAAAATATTTTCTCCAGTTCATCCTCCGAAAGCCCTGTCTGATGAAGTGTTTCATACAGCATGACCATTTTGGCAGGACTGTCAATTTCCATCCGGCTCTCCACCCCGTCAAAATCCGAACCGATTGCCAGCACCTCACTACCTGCAATTTTGCGGATATGCAGAATGTGTGTAACCATATCGCAGATACGGCTTTCACCGTCCGGCGGCTGTGTATCCGAAAGAAAATGCGATGCAAAATTCAAGCCCATAACGCCGCCCGCTTCCGAAAGCTTCCTTATATACATATCAGGCAGATTGCGTGGGTGCGCCGTTATGGCGCGTGCATTGGAATGGGATGCTACAAACGGCATGCCTGTCTTTTTTGCAAACTCCGCCACATTTAAAAATCCGCCGTCCGATAAATGCGATACATCAATTACCATGCCGAGCCGGTTCATTTCTTCAAGCACTTCAAATCCAAACGGTTTTAAGCCCTTCTGCATGATATCCCGGTCTGTGCTGTTTGGGTACCCGATTTCATTTTCATGATTCCATGTCAGGGTTACAAGGCGTACACCGTCTTCATACGCACGGTATAATTTCTGCATTTCTCCGCCCATAACGCCGCCATCCTCAATCGTAAGCAGTATACCCGTGCCTAAATCCTGCATTTTATCGTTCTGCCGGATATCCGGTATATCCCGCCGGGTCAGAACCCTGTACAGTTCTTTTGGGTTGGCATTTAATTCGCGTTTATAAACGGAAACTACACGGTCATACTCTGTCTGTATGGCTTCTTTTCTGTCCACTCCCGTATACGTCCCTGTCGGAATAAAAATGGATGCACACTGAATCACACACCCGCCCTTTTTCAAGGATTTTAAATCTACATTTTTATGATTCCGGACTAGCGTTTCCCCTTCTTTTAACTCTGTGAGCGTATCACAGTGCAGGTCAATATATTTCATAAGCTCCTCTTTTCCAATATGAAAATCAATTTTACATCATATTATCAGACGAAAGAGAATATTACAAATGCGTATTGCTGAAATACCGTCACTACATTTATAAAGTAAAAATGCGTCACGGAAACATAAACTTTTCCGTGACGCTTATTTTCTGCCCTTTGCTGTGCCGGCATCCTCGTTGGGAGCTTTCGCCCCAACTTCATTTCTATTTACTTAACTGAAAATATTAAAATATACTTCTCCCGGTATTACATTGTTCTTACACTGTGTTGTAATACTGCTTACCGTTGCATTGACTGTGCTTCTAATCTGTGCCTGCTTTGAGGAAGACGGTATGGAAGCCGTATATCCGCTTGGCAGCTTGTTAGAAGATGCTCCTGAGAAGCTGAGGATATTGCTGAATTTCTTGAGTGTAAACGGCGGCATATAATAATTGTAGCCGTTGTCATAAGAAATGCAGTTGCTTAAATATGCCGTGCAGGAGCTGTTATTGTTATCAAAGCCTTTACTGCTGTGTCCAAAGGCTAAACAGTTGGTTACGGTTCTTACACAGCTGCTTGTAGTATTCACTGAACCGAACTTAAATCCGTTTGGATTGCCGTCATATTTGCTTTTCCAGTTTGCAATGCTTAAAGTTCCCTGTGTGGTGCGGATAAAGCTGCCGCCTGGCAGAGAGAACTTTCCTTTTTTGTAATTGCTTGCAAAAGAAGAATCCTTCTTGCTGATTAATTCTACTAAAAGTAAATCCGTATCCAGCGCATTTCCGTTATTATAATCGTATTCCCCGGTAAAAATGGTCGGGTCACCGTTGTTCCAGCATGCACAGTTGGTATATGTCAGGTTGTAGGTTAAGCTGTCCTTATCGTAAGAATCCCAGCCGTCATCTGAATTTTCCCATGAATAACAGCCGTAGAATACATTTCCCTTGCCTGCGCCAAGCTTCGGCGCAAAGCCGTCTGCGTTGCCACCAAGTGTATAGACATCACAATTTCTGTAGCTGTATACAAAACGCATGGTATTGCTATATGCACCACCTGTAATCTGCACCCCGGCATCATTGTTGTAACGCACCATGCAGTTTTCAATCGTATTGTTTCCTGCGCTGCTTCCCTTAATCTGGATGCCGTTATCCGGTGCTTTCTGGATAATCAGGTTCTTGATTGTATAATTGCTTCCCGAAATGCGGATGCCGACTTCTGAATCCGTTGTTGCTTTTCCGATATAAGCTGAACGGAATGCTGAAAAGTCTAACACCGGATAGGTACCGTCACTGTTTTTTACACCGATAATAGATACATTGGCATTAGAAGCTTTTAATGCAAGCTGTGCCGTACAGCTGATACTGCTGCCCTTCACATAGACAATGCCGCCGCCCGCTTTTTCAGCCTTTGTCACAGCCGCCGTCAGTTCTGAAAAAGAAGTAACGACTGTTCCGTTGCTGGTATCAGTTGTGGAACTGCCGGAAGATGAACTTCCAGAACCGGATGAAGCAGAACTGTCCACCTGAATCTTGTAAATGTTAATACCGCTGTTTGAGGAATACAGGTACACGTATCCTGATGAACCGGAATAATTATATGAAACCGTTGCAGCCGTTGTGCCTGCATTCATCGTGCCAAGCTTATTTCCAGAACCGTCTGCCACAACGAGTGTTCTTGCCGCACTGCCGGAACTCATACAGGTTACTTTAATGGTGTCTGTTCCCGATACCGGTACTTTGACTGCACGATAGCTTGTCGAACCGCTGCCGCCCAAAGCCAGTGCATATGTATATGCTGTTCCATCCACTGTCTGACTGTTTGCAATCACAGACATGGTCTTTGACGATGTTGCAATCAGTGACAGGTTATCCACTGTTACCGTAGAGGAAATTGTCCCCAGATTTTTAAAACCGGTATTTTTAAAATTCCATGATGTAGAATCAGATGCTTTTGCCGTCATAGGACTGCCTGCAAGCACCATTGCCAGCATACAGACAATACTCATGCCCCATGCCAATACTTTTTTTAAACCCTTTTTCGCTTTCACCTTGTGAAACCTCCTTGTTTTTGCCTGTTTGTTTTTGCGAAACAAAAATCTCATGTGAGAAATGATTTTCCTCTTTATTTTTGCTTTGCCGGCACAATGCAGTCATTGTATTTTTTTACAAACCAAAAGTCAACGGCAATTTTTACAAATATATTTGTGCATTTTGTACATATTTTCTACATACAAAAAGTATTTTCATGCACTTTCTACAATTGATTGTTTTTTGCATTTTTTATTACCTTTAGCGTTTCCAGATACTGCCGTGTTTTACAAAGTTAAAGCTATTTATTTTTGAAAAAGTTTTTTAATGCTATACAATTTTCACAAAATTGCACAGAAAATAATCAAGCCCGCTTTGCGGGCTTAATCTCTTCCCTGTACACACCTATTTTTCATTTCCATGTGGCAGACGGACTCTTAAAAGCTTGCGTTTCAGCATTTTTTTATCAAACGGAATCAGCGGATAAATATAGCTGCATCCTGTCATGGTACGGTTAAAAGCTATCGTTGCCGCTATTAAAAGGATTCCCGCAATATATCCTGCCAGGTTGAATGCCGCCGTCAGACACAGCAGAATAATCCGCATAAATTTCATTGCATATCCCATTTCAAAGCTTGCCTGCGAATACGTGCCTACCGAAACCACTGCCATATACAGCATGGATTCTGCATTAAACCACCCGGAGCTGACTGCATACTCACCTACCACAATACCGGCAACAACGCTGAGCGGTGTTGAAAGCAGGGTCGGCGTATTAACAGCTGCCAGCTTTAATCCGTCAATGGAGAGTTCCAGCAGTAACAGCTGGAAAAACACCGGTACGGTAATCTCATCAGACACTGTAATAAACATCATCCACTCCGGCAGCCACTGCGGATTGTCAATCAGTAACAGCCATGTCGGGGTCAGAAGCATTGTAACCAGTGTCAGCAGAAATCTTGAAATTCTTAAATACGTCCCGATGACCGGTGCAAAATTATAATCGTCTGCCTCTTCAATAATGTCAAAAATCGAAGTCGGCACAATCATGACCGCCGGTGAATTGTCTACCATAATCACAATATTTCCATCCAAAACCGCAGCAGCGGCGGTGTCCGGACGTTCTGAATATTTAAATTTCGGAAACGGATTAATCCATTTATGCTCATATAAACACTCTGCAAGACTTTCTATATTCATTGTCAACGCTTCTACACGTATTGCCTGAATTCGCCTTTTTATGCTGTCTAACAGCTTTTTGTCGACTTTATCCTCCATATAGCAGACAGCAACGTCGGAACGCGAGCGTGTGCCTACCCCCATCAGCTCCAGACTTAATTGGGGATCGCGGATTCTTCTGCGCAGAAGTGCCGCGTTTAAAACAAGTGTTTCCACAAAACCGTCCCTTGAACCACGAAGTACTTTATCCTTCCACGGCTCTGTCACACTACGCATCGGATACGTCCGGCAGTCTAAGGACAGGCACTCTGAAAAGCCGTCAATAAAGCAGACTGTTACTCCCGAAAAAAATGCCGTCAGTGCATCACTCTGCTTAGTAATTTTATTGACTTCTGTATAGGGCATGCCTTTTTCAAGAAAGGAATCCACATCCGATAAATCTTCCGGTTTGAGTGAATAAAAAAACTGCATCAGTTTTTCTATCATATCTTCCTGCACAAATCCATCTATAAAAAAGAATCCTGCCTTTTTTCCACCGATTATAATTTCTCTCGTTAAAATATCAAAATTCTCCTCAATGCGGATTTGTTTTTTCATACTGCGGATATTTTCATCCGCACTGGTTGAAAATTCTGTCCTGATATTATCTGTATTTATTGTCTGCATCGAAATAAATCCTCATTTCATTTCTGCGCTGGTTGCGCTTTTTATCCATAGGATATCCGCCGTCCGTGACTTCATACATCTTTTGAAAAAAAATAACAGAAATCCTATCCGCACGCGGTATATGATTTCTGTTATTTTTATCTTTTTTTAAATTATTGTTTTAAAGTCGCTCTTAATACTCTTAAAGTTCTTCATCGGACTTTTTCTTTCGCTTACTGCCTGCAAATCCTGCCAGCATTGCTGAAACTGCCGCACCGAAAAGATACCATACGGAATGTGTTTTATCTGCTGTCTGCACACTTTCCTGCTGATTTTCTGCTGCATTTTCGGACGGATTATCATTACCATTCTGACTGCCGTCAGCTTCTCCCGTACCGCCCGGCTGGTTATTGTCCGGCTCTGAAGGCGTCGGAGTCGGTGTTGGCTCTGGCGTTGGTGTTGGCTCTGGGGTCGGTGTTGGTGTCGGTGTTGGTGTCGGTTCCGGCGTTGGCGTTGGGTCTGGCGTTGGCTCTGGGTCTGGTGTTGGCTCCGGCGCCGGGGTTATTGTTTCCAGATTTGCCACAGCTTCTATCAGCCTGTGTGCCAGTACGCTGACTTCTTCCTGTGTTGCCGTTGTCCTGTCAAGTGCCTTTGCCACATTTAATGCGGATTCAACTGTGCTGAAATCCTTGTAATCGGCGCTGTTTAAGCCCTCAGCATTCTGAATTGCCCTATCCAGTTCCGAAAAATCTACCGATACTGCTCCGCTTTCTGTGTAATCTGCGGAGGCTGCCGCATATGCCGCTACTGCATCCCAGCCTTCTGCAAATGCCATACCTTCGCCTGCTTCCCTTGCAAAGACCCCGTTGACTGTCAATGCTTCTCCTTCTGCTTTGGCTAGCTGTCGTCTGTCGGTATTAACCGCAAAGCCCGGTCCGTAGGACTGATATTCATAAAAACGTGCTGCACTGTGGGTATTGCCGCTCATATTATCATAGCCTTTTGTCTTAATATGACTGTCCATAAAGCATTTTACATACGTTACACAGGCATTTGACCGCCACGGTCTGCCCAGTGCCACACTATTTTCTGCCACCGAATCTGATTTTTTAAGCAGTCTGCTGTTTATGAATACATAGCCTGTTGTTTTTTTACTTTCAGTACTTGCCGCCGTTACATAGCCTGCCGCATTGGCGACAATATCGCAGTCGTCAAATACTGCCTGTGCACTGCCGAAAATCCAGTCTACATTTCCCTCAATATAACAATTCTTAAAATACTGGCGTCCGCCGCCGTCTGCCTGTAAGGTATCCTGCCATCCGGTCAGCCGTACATTATTAAAAATAAGCTGATCTGCTCTTGTAAGCATTGCAACTGCCTGCTTGCCTTCAATCGTTTCATTCGGATAATCAAAGGTATTCGCAACCGTCAGATTTTCCATGTATGTATGGTGTGCCGCTGCTTCAATCGAAACCGATGCACTGCCTGAGGTTCCGTATGCTGCCCCCGTTACCGGGTCTGTTTTTCCCGAAGCCGCATCATAACACAGCACGGTCTTTTCGCTATCCTCGCCAATTAAAGTGATATACGGCGATGTAATGCTTAATTTTTCGTAATACGTACCGTTCTTTACAAAAATAACTTTCTGTTCCTGATTGTCTGCCGGCACTGCTGCCAGTGCTTCCGCCACTGTTGTATACACCGGTACAGACTCACTGTCAAGCGTTCTGATACCGGAAGCATCTACAACCATATCGTATGATGAAAGTTTAACAAAGTTAAAATTACGGTATGTCTTTATGCCCTGTGTATTTTCAAAGACAACTTTTACTGCATTTCTTCCGTCCTGTAACGGAATCGTTATATCCACCGCTTCTCCTGCTGCCGTTTCTTTTTCAGACAGCAGCCGATCTCCTGCATACACCGATACTTTTCCGGCTTCATCATAGGCAAACTTTAAAGCAGCTTCATTTCCCGTTACCGTATCATTAGACTTTTCAAGCACCGTCATCTGTGCCGCCTGTGAACCGAACATGTATTCGCCTGTGTGCCCTGCCGTTGCCATAATGGATACCGGCGCTGACGGGTTACTTTCGTTATCCCGTCCGACTGCCGCTACCGTATAAAAATACGGGACTTCATTTTCCGCAGTGGTATCCGTAAATGTCGTGCTTTCTGATGTTCCAATCTCTGTATAGCCTTCTGCACGCTGTGTTGAACGGTAAATTCTGTAGCTGACAGCTTCCGGCACAGCAGACCATGTAACCGTATTTGCTGCATTTCCGGATTCTGCACTAATAGACGGTGCTGTCATCGGCAGTACAAAATGTACAGACGAAGTTTCCATAGAATTGCTTTCCTGTCCGCCGCAGACACCTGTAATTCTGAACTGATAGTCACCTGAATTTTCCGGTACATAGCTGTAAGAAGTTTCAGCGGTGGTATCCAGCTCCTTATAAGTTACGCCGTTATCCTGTGATACCTCTACGCGGTACTTTCCGTCTAACTGCGCACCCTCGCCGCTCCATGATACCGTAATGGAAGAACGGTCCTCTGAAATTACCGGTGTATTTACTCCTGTAACAGCCGGTGCTGTTCCGGCATCTTTATAATAATCCTTCTGATTATATAAAATGTTGCCCTCAGCATCCTTTGCCACCCAGTTGGTAATTTCCACATCGGAGCCAACCAGTGCCAGTCCGTATGATACGGCATCTTCTGCTGTCAGTGTCATATCCTTCCACTTGAATTCCTTTTTATCTGAATACGTCTTATTGCCGTTAGCATCGACAAGCAGCGGCTTACCAAGACTTTCAAATTCGGCAAGATAGCCGTTTTCGGTTCTTGTAAAGGTTACGTTATATTTATTATCTGCTGCCACCTCATACTTTGGTGAACCGTTTCCGGCTTTTCCAGTGCCTTTCATCCAATAGCCCGAAAGTGCATCGGTTCCAACCGATGAATCATAGCCCCTGAATCCCAATGAAGCAAACGCATATTTACCCGAAGTCTGGAATGCACCGACAAAAACACCCGTCCTTTTTGCATTCTGAC
Organism: Lachnospira intestinalis; assembly: GCF_040095895.1. NCBI lineage: Bacteria > Bacillati > Bacillota > Clostridia > Lachnospirales > Lachnospiraceae > Lachnospira > Lachnospira intestinalis. Next base: position 105,959 of record NZ_JBBMFS010000002.1, on the reverse strand, counting down.
CCGTAATCGAATAATCCTTAATTTTAAGAGTCATGGACATAGATGCAAATGCATCATTTTCCGGCAGTAAAATGTAACTTGTATTGACTCCTGCATCACCTGTACTCTGTGTAATATATCCGCTTTCTGCAGACTGTTCTGCTTTCATTACAGAACCCGCCCCGGTAACAGTTAGCAAATCTGAACCGGATACCTGCGGCTTATATCCGCTTTCCTCCTGACCTGAATTATCCCTATTCTGGTCATACAGTACATTTCCTGACATATCGGAAAGCACCATATCCGTCACTGTGACGTCCGCACTGTAAACTGCCAGTCCGAACTGTGCCATAATATCCGGTGTCAGCGCAGAATCCGAAGCCTTAAAAGTCTTTTCATTGACAGCCGCGCTGCCTTCCTCCTGAAATGTGGCATAATAGGTATTGTCTGCTTTCTTTTCAATGCTTACCGTATAAACAGCCCCTTCTGTCCATGCCTGCTTCGGACTTCCGTTTCCAGCCTTGCCGGAAGCTTTCAGCCAGTACGGTGATACGGCATTTACATCACCTGTACCTCTGAATCCGATTGAATTATAAAGGTAATCTCCGTCCGGCTGGAAAGCACCGGCATACACGCCGGAATATTTTCCATTGCTAAATGAATTGACCTTTAATTTCAACGTCATTTTTGCCGCTTCTTTCGACTGTGGGAATAAAATGTAGGAAACATTTTTTCCTGCCGTTCCCTTATTTCCAACCATACTTGCAGATTCTGCGGTCTGGCTGATTGTCATACTGCCTGCATCCTGTGTCACGGTTACATCTTCCGTATCGCCGTAGGTCTGCAATGTATAATCAATTTTAACATCTTCTTCTGCCTGTGCTGAAATTGTAAGCTTTACACCGGATGTCAGCCTGTCTGCCTTTACAACAATATCTCCGGTTTTGGCATCATAGGTATAATCCTGCTTTGCAAGAACATTTTCTCCTGCTTTAATTTCAATTGCATCCGGAAGATGATATCCGCTGTCTGCCGTAAGCTGCGTTGTAAAATCTGTACCGACTGCCGCATAATCCGCACCGCTTGTTGTAATGTGTTCAAGGTTATAGTCAACATCTGTAAATTCTTCATGAATCGCAATATTTGAAAACTTTGCCGTGCTTAAATTTTCAAGGCTGTTTGCCGCTTTATTCGCATCTACGGCAAATCCCACATAAATGTCTTGTGCCATTTCAATAGTCTTTGAACCGACCTTTGTCCACGTTACACCGTCATCAGATGCATATCCTGTAAAGGTATCGCCGCGTCTTATCAACTTAAACCATGTTCCGTTAAAGTCTGCACCGCTCTTAAAATGCAAATCCCTTACCAGTGGTATTCCCGCTTTTTCTGCACTTGCAGGCGAATCAATCGTTTCAGAAATATCCGAAATTTTACCGTTTGTTTCAAGTCTGCTTGCAAGATAGGTTGACCATGTGGTTTCATTGCTGATTTTAACCATTGACATACCGAGTGCCGCCGTCTTTGAACCGCTCTCTAAGCTTTCACGGAACATCACACCGGTAAATACATGGTTGTCAACGGTTGTTGCTGAATCCAGTTTTGTAATAATTTCTGCATCACCTTTGACAAGCTGATACGTATACTGAAAATCATCGGTTGTGGCATCTGCATAGGTACTGCCGGATACGCAGCCTTCTGATGCGCCTAATTTTCCGGCACCTTTCACTGTCATCACACCATTTTCCAAACTTGCATTTCCCGCTACACCCGGATTGCCAATATCAGTGCTTGTCCACTCGCCTGTGCCAGCTGTGCTGTTAATATGCAGCTTCGATACAGATGACTGGGTCTGATTGCCATCATTATCATAGGCTCTAGCGGTGATATTGTACGTGCCGTCTGTCAACCCCGTATAATCAAAGGTAAATGGTGCGGTATCTGCTGTTCCGACAAGCTGTATACCATTGTAAAATTCTACCTTTGCAATGCTTCCCCCATTGTTTGCCTTTACATCAGCTGTCACTGTTACTGTCTGTCCTTCATCATACTGTGCATTATCCTGTAAATCAAGGGTAATATCCGGATTTGGTGCCGTATAACCGGACTGCTCTACATTTTCAACAAGTCCGTTAAAATATTCTTCTACGTAGGCATATCCGGTTGCCGAATTGATTTTCTTGGAATCACTTGCATCATTCGGATTTAAGCCATGTGCCGTTTCCCATGTATCCGGAATTCCGTCCATATCTGTATCAAATGAAGCAGCCCGTACAGATTCTTTTGCCGGATAGCCGCCGACCTCATCTTCTGTATTCACATATCTTCCCGAATCTGTCCGCGTTTCGGCTACAACTCTCGCATCAATGGCATCACGGTACGGATAGGTTGCACCCGCCTGCGCAAGCACCGGTTCATAACAGTCCGTAGCACTTGTCACGGTGGCACTGTCAAATCCTTCTGCCGTATACGGTGTTTCTGAAACTACAGTTTTATTGGCTCCTTCTGTCACGCCTGACATTTTTGAACCTTTTGCATTGTCAGCGGTAATTTCAGCATTGCCGTCCATGTAGTTGCCGTTTACATAAAATCCGCCCGGTTTTGTGGCTTCACCCATATCAATGACCTGATACCGAACCTGTTCTCTCGTTCCCTGTCCCGGTTTTAAGAAATTGTTGATAAAATTGGTATACGCATAACCACCACCATAGCAGGTGTTATATCCCCAGTTATAAAGAACATTATTGCTTAACTGCAGTGTTGCCGTACTGCCTCCATCCTTTGTCGGATCGCCCATGCATCCGCCGCCGATTCTTGGATTTCTCGATGTATGATTCGCAATCAGGTTATTCTGAAACAATACATTGTCGCCACCAAAAATACCGCCATATCCGTGACGGCCTTTGGAATGTCCTGAAACAGTCAGACTTTCCGATACGATACACCACTGTACTGTTCCGTCCTGTCCGCGGTAAGTTGAAACTGTTTCATCGGTATTCCAGCTAAACGAACAGTGGTCGATCATAAAAGTCTTATTATCCCTTCCCCAGAGTGCATCCATGGAATCTCCGCCGGTATGTACATTTGCCGCACCCGGACGGAAACGCATATAACGGATAATCAGATTTTCAGAATTGCTGATATTTGTATCCCAGCCGGACAGGGTAATACCATCCCCCGGTGCTGTCTGTCCTGCTACGGTAATATTTTTTCTTTCTTTAAAGGTCAGTGTCTGCTTTAATTCTATCGTACCACCCACATTAAATACAATCATCGTTCCGCCTTTATCTTTGGCAAATTCTTCGATGCCATAACGCAAAGACCCTTCTACCGGTGTTTCACCTTTTCCGTAATCCTCCAGTGTTGTAACGACATACACATCATATCCGCGTCCGCCGGTTGCAAATCTTCCACCGCCTTCTGCGCCTGCAAATGCAAGCAGGGTGTTATTTTCCGCCCCATATGCAAATGTTCCCGCCGGCAGGGATATGCCTGATGTTGCCATCAGTCCTGCCAGTGCAAATGCCGTTGCCCTTTTTACGTGATGTCTGTTCGCCCTTCTCCGCTGTGCGCGGTTTTGTGTCTTCTGATTCATTACTAACCCTCCAAATAAATATTTTCCATGATATCAGGGTCAAAAGGTCTAAACCGAATGAGCTTGCTCATAGGTGGGTGCTTTTCTCCCCAACATCTTCCCATATGTGTATCATAATCTTTCACCCCGGCATTTCAAAGATACAATCCATTTTTGTGCAAAATGTATCTTTTGCAATTATTTTTTGCAAAAGTTTTTTGCAAAATATCTTGTTTTTAGTTTTATTTTTCGTTATGATAGACGTGCAGGGTACAATTTTTCATCGTACAAAATGTACTCTGTGTGAAAACAAGGAAATTGGAGTAGTGTGAAAAAGCCTTAAATCAAAACTTTTTCGCACGGCTATATTGTTTCCGAGCGAAAACAAATAGCCATGATTGCAGATGAGAAATCGCCTGCGCGAATTTCTCATCGCATCTTCGCGACAAAGTCGCTCAGAAATGGAGTAGTATGAATGAGCAGTTATTAATATATGGGATTTTACATGAAGCATTTACACGGACAAGTTATGCACCGGAACCGGAAACCGCAGATTTACTGCACCTCCGCTTTCCGTATCCGTTTTTTTGTATCGCTGCATTTTCACTGTCTGGTACATATAAAGCAGAAACAGATTCTTACCGGCGTACACTGGTTTCCATCATTCCAAAATACACCGCCGGACTGGCAGAATTTCCAACATTCTTCTATCGCACGGAAAATCATGAATTTTTACTGCTTTTTAATTATCCTGAAGAATTTGAGCCAGACATCTATATTAAGCAGTCTTATGAATATTTTAAACAGCGGCACAACTGCACAGTCTTTTGGGGCATCAGCCGTCCCTGTGTCAGCCTGTCCGAATTTATCTTTGCAAAAAAAGAGGCACTGACTGCGCTTTCATTTTCGCTGACGGACAGCCATGACGATATTACCGTGTATTCTGACCAATTGTTTTTTACTGCGGGAAATGCAGATCGCTGTTTCTATCCACAGACTGCCGCGGATTTATTAATAAAGGGCATAAAAACCAACAACATTGATTTGATTCGATTTATCCTGACCGTTCTTGAAGATGAAAATACACGGCTTCGCTCTTTTTCTCCCGGACAGATGATTGCTGGGCAAATGCTTGCCCTTCATAATGCCGTAACTGCCACCTTTTGGAGTCTGAATCCGGTAAAGTACGGTTTTTCAGAACAGCTATTTGCTTTCCAGCAGGAAATTATCAGCTGTCAGGGTGATTTTGAATATTATTTTTCACACCTGCATGACCTGTGTCTTTCGGTCAGCTCTGTACTTGCCGGGCAAAGAGTGAGCAAAAAGAAGGAACTCGTTCAGGAAACTGCCGATTTTATCCTGCAAAACTATGCCGATGCCAACTTAAATCTTTCAGGTACGGCACAGCATTTTCAAGTTTCCGAAGGCTATCTTTCGAGTATTTTTAAGGAATACGCCGGTATCTGTTTTGCGGAATACCTTGAAAAATGCCGCATTGAAAAAAGCTGTGTTTTGCTGTCGGACACTGCCTCGACAATTGAACAGATTGCCGAAGATGTCGGCTATAACAGTGTGTATTCTTACCGCCGTGCCTTTAAGCGGCTGTTTCATATCAGTCCGTCCGCTTACCGGGAACAGAAACTGCCGTAAAAAACAAAAATACCCCGAAACAAAAATACCCCGCAGGGACTGTCAGATTTTATCGCTGACAGTCCCCGCGGGGCTTTTCTTTGCTTTTGAACCGACAATGCCTGTTCCGCTTAATGCCAGTAAGGCAAACAGCCATGTAACAGGGGTACTGTCACCGGTTTGGACAGGCGCACTCTGCGGCTGTTCCGGCTACGCTTCTGCCTGTGCCTGCTGTGCTTCGGATACATCTTCTTTTTTCTGTATCGTCACCTCAACACGGTTGCCATCGGCGTCCACTGCCGTAACCTTTACCGGCTGATTACTGCCCTGTATCGTTTAGATTCCATTATCCGCAGTAAGCTGTTTATCTCCTACAAATACTTTCTATAAATTATCATCTTCCACCGTAAACTTTACATTTTCACAATAACTGCCGCCGTCGCTGATTCCGATAAATACAGGCGGCTGTGTGACTTTCTGCACATAAACCTGTACATTTGCCATAGCTGTGTTTCCGGCTTTATCAGTAATCTTTGCATAAACAACCATTCTGCCGTCCGGCTCTACCGTAAATTCTTTTTTGTATAAATTCCACTTTCCGTTTGGCAGTGCATTTAACTGTTCTACACTCTGCTCACCCTCTGCAACATAGTAGACAATATTTGCAATGCCTGTTCCGGTATCGTGTGCCGTAATCTCTACTTTCTGTGTCTTATTAAAGAACTTTCCGAAAGTTATCTGATTCAGCCACTTGTTCCATGTCATGTCCGATATCGTAATACTGCCTTCCGGGATACCTACCACATAGCCTTCGGCACTGACTGCTTTAACCGTAACAGTCTGATTGCCGGTATTTAAAATTTGTATCTGCTTTCCTGTCGCCTGTCTTTCCTGACCGTAGCCTTCTTCCACAGTACCCAGCCTTTTAAACGGTATTTTTTCTTCATACACCTTTCCTCCTTAAATCCTCACATAGTTCTTTTGTATCATCATATTCTATTTATAGTTCTATTATATCATAATGTTTTTTATCTATATATCTAATTTTGTAACAAAAAATGACCTCCGGTCGTCAGATTTTTGCTTTACTTCTAACGACCGGAGGTCTGCTTCATATATTCACTATATGATTTTTATTCTTTTATTTTACTTCTTTTTTCTTTCTGCCTGCCAGCACAACGAATGCTGTCATTGCCGCAAACATCATCAGTACAAATGGAACTGCACGCATGGTGTCCGCAGTTGCAACACCTGTATCCTCTGTCTGTGCATCAGAAGTTGTTGCTGCAGAACCTTCCGTAGACGGCTGTACCGTTTGTGTCGGCTGTACTGTTGTCGGCTCTGAAACAGTCGGCTGTTCCGGTTCTGACGGTGTGGTCGGCTGTTCATTTACTGTCTGATAAACTACCGCAAACGGACTGAATGAGGAAACTTCAACATAAAGTCCGGTATCTGTCAGCTGCGGCATCAGTGTTTCCAGACCATTTTCTGTCAAATGAAGCACTGCAAATGAGTAACCGCTCTTTCCTGTTCCTGCCGGATATTCCAAAGTAACCCCCATCTTGCCGTTCTTAAATGTTACAGTCTGACCTGCTTCATCTGTCAGATTCATTTCCAGATAAGAAATACTGCTGTTTTTCAAAATTTCCGGCATTTCATTTTCGATTGCCGCTTTCATCTGCTGTGCAGCTGTATCGTATGCCTGTCCTTCTTTTACAATATTCAGGCTCAACTTTGTATTCTTTAATACACTGCCGTCTGCACCCACAAATTCAACTGTTTCAGGAACAGTTACTGTACCGCTTCCGTTGACTGTAACCATTGTCTTTGTTTCTGTCGGTATCGCCGGCTCACTTGGCGCTGTCGGCTCTGCCGGTACGGTCGGCTGCTCCGGTGTTGTCGGCTCACTCGGCGTCGTCGGCTGTTCCGGTGTCGTTGGCTGTTCCGGTGTCGTCGGCTGCTCCGGTGTTGTCGGCTCACTCGGCGTCGTTGGCTGTTCCGGTTTCGTCGGTTCACTCGGTGTCGTCGGCTGTTCCGGTGTCGTCGGTTCACTCGGTGTCGTCGGCTGTTCCGGAATCGTCGGCTCACTCGGGGTTGTCGGCTGCTCTGGCGTTGTCGGCCGCTCCGGTGTTGTTGGCTGCTCCGGTTCACTTGGCTGTTCCGGTTCTGCCGTAACTTCCTTACCGTCTACGATAAGCTTTACATCAGAGAAGGTTACATCGGCATTTCTTGCCACGTACATGCCCACATAGACATAATCGGAATCAATAGATGTCAATTTAAAGTCAAATCCACCGGTAATTGTTTCTTCTTTTCCGAATGTGCAGGCATATCCGTCTGTACTGCTTTCAATTTTAACATCAATCACATCACCTGCTGCAATTTCATTTACACAGATTCCTCCTCGTGTTAAAGCACCACTCTTTCTCGCAAAACAGTTCCATACATTTCCCTGTTTTGATAATTTTAGTGGTCCTGCTGCCACATAATCTCCCATCATATCTTTCGTATTCATATCCAGCCATACAGCATCTCTTACCATCAGTCCAAATGAAGCCTGATCATGTACATCGTAAGATAACACTCTCATTTTAGCTGACAGTGTAAATACACTTTTTGCCGGGACTTTATAATAATACATCGCTATACCGTCAGAAGTATCCGTTATTTTTCCCTTTGTACTCTTAATATGGACTGTGTTATTTTCCAGTCCTTCAAGCACATGCGTTGCCTTTGACGGCTTACCGCCAAGGTCGCCAAATACCGAACCGCTCCAGATACCAATCTGTTTCCAAAGCTGACTGACATCTGTAACCGGAGTATATTCTGCTTCCTTATAATCCGGATTTGGCTGCAATACTTCGCTCTTTAACGGTTTTTGGGCCTCCTTAATGTGTTCTGAAAGTCCCGGAATATTCTGTTCTTTCAATATTCTTGTCATCATGTATGCATTATAACGTGCACCATAAATATTCGTATGCGTATTATCTACGCTGGTATCAGAAGACGAGGTCCATGCATGTAAATTCAATGTTTCATCTGCTCCCAGTTCATCATAAAGATTCTTTGTAAGCGTTGTCATATCCACAACGGTTATATCTAAATCCTCACCCATTTTACGAATTGCCTCGGCATAATTTCCTCCTTCAAATTTACCTGAATCCGATGTGATATGCAGATTTGAATCTTCCCATATTCCTGTTGCTGTTCTTCTGACAATCGGTGTACAAAGAACAACTGTAACGCCTTTTTCCTGCGCCGGTTTTACATAATTTACATACAGCGAATTGGCAAATGAACCTTCTGTCAAATAATTGCCATTTGGATTCGTATACCGTCCTTCATCCGCTTTTTCATCATTATGTCCAAAGCCAACAAACAGGTAATCTCCTGCTTTCATTCCCTGCATTAATGTCTGATACTGTTCTTCCTGCACATAGCTTTTTGAGCTTCTTCCTGACAATGCAAGATTTTTCACTGTGAGACTGCTATCAAAATAATGTTCTAACTGTGTTCCCCATCCATACCTTGGATAATAATAGGTGTCATTAAAACTGCATACCGTTGAATCTCCTACGGTCCATACCGTTGCCGCATTGAATGATGGAACATCCGGCTGTTCAGGTTTTGACGGCTGCTCCGGTTTCGTTGGCTGTTTTGGCACCTGTGCCGATACAAAGCTCTTACTGTCACCTGTTGTTCCACTGATTGTTTCCGGCTTTATAACCAGTTTGATAGAACATCCTGTATCCTCCTGCGTAATTGTATAGCTTTTATCCGCATAAGAAGGTACTGCCTTTACCAGTGTTTCTTCTCCTGATGGTGTTATACGATACCATTCCAATACAGATGCATCTGCTTTTTCATTACCACTTAACGTATACAATGCCTTTAAAACAGAACCCGTTTTAAGCTCGCCTTCGATGGCAATATCTTTCACTGTCACTGCCGTGTCTGTTTCCTGTACAAAATAAAACGGCTGCCAGCCCTTAAATGTCTGCACAATATCTGCATATGGATTTTCATTCTTTACTGTGCCTGCCGTTCTAGCTGAAACATCTGCCGCACCGCTTCCTAAAACCGTCGTATTGTATTCCTGATAATTTGCATCTTCCGGTCTGGCACCACTCATTGAATTCCAGCCTACCGCTGTTACTGTATCCTTTGTCTGAAGCTTTGTATTTAAAAATGCAACCGTTGCACTGCTTCTCCATGGTCTTCCAAAATATCCTGCCGCTACATCCCATGCATCATTGGCTGACACATAACAATTTCTGAAAATGTAACCGGTCGTACTTCCATCTGCCGCAGCCGTAATATAAGCGCCCTTTTGTGTATTGCTGTATCCATAATAACTCAGTTCACAGGCATCAAATAAAACATCACCGCCGCCAAAGATATAATCGGTATTGCCATCTATGAAACAGTTCTTGAAATATGCCTGAATATTATTACCTGTATACAGTGTATCCTGACTACTAACAATTCTACACTCATAAAACTCCGACTGTGAACCTTCAACTGCAAGCGCACTTGCACGTTCTGTAGCCTCACCGCTTGCCGCATCAGAATCTTTGGTTCTTTCAAAATTCTTAATATCCGGTCCACCCGGTGTCACACCGTCTGCCAATTCTTCATCTGTAATGTATTTATTAAATGACGATTCAAATGTAATATTCTGTGCGCGAAATGCTGTTGCCGTATTTTTTATATAAACAGCCGCACCCCATTTTTGTGCAGTATTTTTTTCAAATTTGTCATACGCTGCTGCTTCTGAATAATACCCGTCAGCACCAATACTGTAGTATTCGTATCCAATACCATAATACCACGTTAACAGCACTTCTTTTTCCGGTTCATCATTAATAAATGTTACATATGGTGTATCTACAAGAACCTGCTCACGATACACCCCCGGCGCGATATGAACAGTAATACGCTCAGATTCATTAGAAGGATTCATCGCTTTACATGCTTTTACTGCTTCCCGCACTGTCTGATAATTATGCTCTTTCTGGTCATATCCGACATAAATATCCGGTACCCATTCAAGTTTTTCTTTTTTTGTCGTTAAAAATAGCAAATCTCTTGCGACTGCCTGATTTTCAACGACAATATGTGAAACAGTCTGATAGTCCCCTGCCTCTGCTTTTACTTCATATGTACCGTTACGCAGTTTAAGCTGATAACTATTTGCAGAAATCGCTGCATCATATATATACCGGTCTTCCATATTCACAAACTGTAACGCTGTCACTGTATCCGGCACATCCAAACCTGTAAATGCACCTGACACTGTGTAAGTTTCTTTTTTTACGACATGAATATTCTCTTGTGCTGATTGTGTCAGACGGATTTGCGCTGTTCCGTCCGGCTCATAATCGTTAACGCCGTTTAATGTAATCGTATATGTTACATCCGGTTCAATACTTACACTGTAAGCTCCCTGTTCATCCGGTATAAAAACAACATCTTCTTTTTCTGAATTTTGAGGTGCTTTTAAAATAACCCTTAATGCACTGGTATCATAATCTGTATCAAAGCCTGATATGTTTCCTTTTAATTCACACACATTTTTACTTTCCACAAAAAGATTCTGCTGTTTTCCGTTTATTACATCTGTATCCTGCACTGTAATATTTTTACACGCATCTGTGAAACCAAATCCCACATTTTCTGTAAGAACTGCCGTATATGTATATCCCGGTGTCAGGGAAACTTTATACATTCCATTTTTAACCTTTGCCTGCACTTCTTCCAGTGTTTCCGTATTTATAAATTTTACGCCATATTCTACAATATCCGTACCTGCTATATCTACAGTTCCTGTTACCTCAACCGGAGGAATCTGTAAAATTCTGTGGTATACCGGTTTTACATTTGTCGTACTTCCAACATAAATCTGATACTGTCCACTGTACTGTGCAATAAATTCATACCGTTTACAGGCTGCATTTCCAATATCTGCTGTATCGTCCTGTGTTCCCTGTGTCCCTTTATAAAGGAAATGAACTTTGTCGGTTTCTTTTGTATAAGACCCCATATATGCCACAATTTTATCTCCGGCACATACATCATTTAATGTAACACAGCGTCTTGTATTTCCACCTTTTCCATTGCATTTCCATACACCATCAGAACAATATCCGTCCTCGTATGAAAATGTCGTATAATTCACACCGCCTGTGACAAATTTCAACGCATTGACACCGCCCTGTATGCTGTCTCCATTTTCGTATTTTACTGCAAGTGTACCAAAATTCACTATCTTATCTGTATTAACCGTCCCATCCAGTGTACCATTTTCACCTATAAGACCATTGGCATCCCATGCTGCCTGTGTGATATTGTTATGATATATTTGTGTATCCTCTTCCTGCTTTGCTCCAAAATCCCACACTTCAATCTGTCTTGTAACTTCCGGTCTCTGAAGTTCGGATGGAGTCACAAGAATATACGGAATATATGTATTTGCTGTCAGCGTAACTGTTCCGGCATTTCCCGTATACTCAAAAACAATTCGATCCGAACCGTCGGTCTGGGATTCACTATAACAATTCTGTGTCTTTGAAGACTGAACCGTCTGGTCAAGTGTTCCGGATTCAGTATTAAGTTTAATATCACCACCCCACCGGCAGCCTCCAATCATAATGCTGCAGTCTCCCGGTACCTGAATCGTAAATTCCGTTTTCCCCTGCATTCCATGTGTTGAATCCTTATACCGTCCGGGTGTCCGAACCTCCATCAATCCTATAACACCTGTATTCAAAGCAGGTTCTGACGCACTGCTGTCTAAATTGTAAAGCACACTATCTTTTATCCTGAAATCATAATAATAGCTGGTATTCACTGCCATCTGTGCTGCTGTCATTCCATCAGCCACCATTATAGACTGTGGTATATAATCATCTGCAAGCGGTGTAATCAGAATTTCCGGTATATACGATCCCGGTGAACTCACGGTAACTGTTCCCGCATCTCCCACATAACAAAAGCTTACTCTGTCCTGACCACTTGTATCAGCCGGATTATAACATTTTGCTGTTTTTGCTGCTTTAGACACAGCATCCAATGCTCCCGTTGTTGTTTTTAATACAAACTGGTCATTCTGTCCTGTAAACTGACATCCTCCAATTGTAATCATACAATTTCCAGCGACCTTAAACGTCATCTGTGCCTGTCCGTTCATGCCATGATCTGTACTATGGAATTTTCCCGCCTTCTCCACGGTCATCAATCCAAATGTGCCACATTTCATTTCCGGATTAGCACTTTCTTTTGATGTATCATAGATTTCACTGTCTTTGTTTTGAAAATTAAATGCATATGCAGTTCCTTTTACTGGTTCTGTTACCAGAAATCCGTCTGCGTATGTATATTCTTCAGAATCCGCAGCAAAAATGGCATAATCGCCTGTAAATACTGATGTTATCATCATCAGAAGCGTTAATGCCATGCTGATCCATCTTTTGGTTGTTTTTCGCAACTTCATTTGTAATACCTCCTATTCTTTATTTTAAATTTATACTGCGGATTATAATTGCATCGCATTCATTTTGCAATATATTTTATAAAACTATTTTTCTTTTCTCTGTTTTAAACGTTTTTTTGCTCATTTGATTGTTAATATTTCACAATTCTTTTGTAAATTTTAATATTTTTTTATTACTTTTGTTGTTCCGCTTGTACAAAAAAATTATATCCATTTTAATAAAATAAATTTTTCCACCTGTATATCTAATTTTGCAACAAAAATATTAATTCTATATATATGCCCTATCATTTAAATAGGTTTATTTTTAAAATCAAAAGCACCCGGAGAAAATCGTTTTACCGACTCTCTCCGGGTGCTTCTATTTTAGATTCTGTCTGTTAAGACGAATCTTTTTTACTTATAAAGTTCTACTAACTTCAGTAAGTGCTGGTAACGTGCATTTGCAGTCTTTTCAGATTCAGCAAAGAGTTTTTCAGCTCTTTCTGGGAATGGCTTAATCAGTCTTGTGTAACGAGCTTCGTTATTTAAGAATTCCTGATATGAACCATCACCTTCCTTAGAAGTTAATGTGAATGGATTCTTTCCTTCAGCCTTTAATGCAGGGTTGAATGAGAACAGATTCCAGTATCCGGCCTTAACAGCCTTCTTCATTTCATCCTGGCAGTGGTTCATACCACCCTTAGCGATACCGTGAAGTTCGCAAGGAGCGTAACCAATGATTAATGAAGGACCGTTGTAGCTTTCAGCTTCAGCAATTGCCTTAACAGCCTGTGCAGGATTAGCACCAAGAGCAATCTGTGCTACGTATACGTAACCATAGCTCATAGCGATTTCTGCAAGACTCTTCTTGCTGATTTCCTTACCTGCTGCTGCGAACTGGCAGACTTCACCGATGTTAGAAGCCTTTGAAGCCTGTCCACCTGTATTAGAATACATTTCTGTATCGAATACCATAACGTTTACATTCTCACCTGATGCAAGTACATGGTCAAGACCGCCGAAACCGATATCGTAAGCCCAACCATCACCACCGAAGATCCATACAGACTTCTTAGCGAGGTAATCTTTCTTTGCAAGAACTTCCGATGCAAGAGGACAACCTTCTTTTGCTGCCTTTTCTACTTCCGGAATCAGTGCTGCAACATCTGCTGCATTCTTCTTTGTATCATCCTTAGATGCAAGGAAGTTTGCTACAGCTGTCTTTAATTCAGCAGATGCCTTTTCAGAAGCTGCCATTTCTTCAAGTTTAGCAATAGCCTGATCTCTTAAAGTCTTCTGTCCAAGATACATACCGAAACCGTGTTCTGCATTATCTTCAAACAGTGAGTTTGCCCAAGCCGGACCCTTTAAGGAATCTTTATTTACTGTATATGGTGATGTAGCTGCCGGACCACCCCAGATTGAAGAACAACCTGTAGCGTTGGAAATGTACATCTGCTCACCAAATAACTGTGTAATTAATCTTGCGTAAGATGTTTCTGCACAGCCTGCACAGCTTCCTGAGAACTCAAGGAGTGGCTGGTTGTACTGAGAGCCGATAGGAGTAGCATCTGTAAATACAGGCTTAATCTCCTTCTTGCCAACATTTGCTACTAAGTAGTCAAATACCGGCTGTTCTTCTGCCTGTGATTCCTGTGGAACCATCTTTAATGCGCCCTTAGCGGCTGCCGGACATACAGTTACACATTCGCCGCATCCCATACAGTCTAATGGAGATACAGACATTGTAAACTTCATGCCTTCAGCTACTGCATGCTTAGAATCAGCAAGCTTAATCTGTGAAGGTGCTGCACTTACTTCACCTGCATCCAGAATAAACGGACGGATTGTTGCATGAGAACATACGAATGCACAGCTGTTACACTGAACACAGCTTGTAGGATCCCATTCAGGAACCATAACGGCTGTTCCTCTCTTTTCGTATGCAGATGCACCTGTTTCAAACTGACCATCAGCAATATCCTTAAATGCAGATACAGGAAGGCTGTCACCATCCATTAATCCGATAGGATCTAACAGTTCGTTGACCATCTTTACAGTAGCCGGACGACCTGTACGGTTGATTGTCTTCTTTTCTTCTGTTGCATTTGCCCAGTCAGCAGGTACTTCTACCTTATGTACAGCATCTACACCGGCATCAATTGCCTTGTAGTTCATTTCTACAACAGCGTCACCCTTCTTGCTGTATGACTTCTTAGCTGCTGCTTTCATGAATTCAACTGCCTGATCGATAGGCATTACGTTTGCAAGCTTAAAGAATGCAGACTGTAAAATTGTATTTGTTCTCTTACCCATACCAATTTCAATTGCTTTGTCAATTGCATTGATTGTGTAGAGCTGGATATTGTTCTTCGCAATATACTGCTTTGCTTCTGCATTCAGATGTTCAGCGAGTTCTTCGTCTGACCACTGGCAGTTAATCATAAAGATTCCGCCCGGCTTAACATCCTGAACCATCTTGTATCCCTTTGTGATGTAAGATGGGTTATGACATGCAACAAAGTCAGCCTGATTGATATAGTATGGACTTCTGATTGGGTTATCACCAAATCTTAAGTGGCTGATTGTAATACCGCCAGTCTTCTTAGAGTCATACTGGAAATATGCCTGAATGTACTTATCTGTATGGTCACCGATAATCTTTGTAGAGTTCTTATTCGCACCTACAGTACCATCACCGCCAAGACCCCAGAATTTACATTCAACAGTACCCTTAGCAGATGTAATAGGAGCCGGCTTAACTTCCGGTAAGCTTAAGTTTGTTACATCATCTACGATACCGATTGTAAATCTTGCCTTTGGAGCATCTTTTTCAAGTTCTTTGTATACAGCGAATACTGATGAAGGTGGTGTATCCTTAGAACCAAGACCGTAACGGCCGCCTGTTAAGATAACATCATTCATACCGGCTTCACGAAGTGTTGCTGCTACATCAAGATAAAGAGGTTCACCTAATGAACCAGGTTCCTTTGTTCTGTCGAGTACCGCAATCTTCTTAGCAGTCTTAGGAAGAACCTTTAAGAGGGAAGCTGATACCCATGGACGATACAGTCTTACTTTTACAAGACCTACTTTTTCGCCCTTTGCTGTTAAGTAGTCAATTACTTCTTCAGCTACATCGTTGATAGAACCCATTGCAATGATGACTCTGTCTGCATCCGGTGCACCATAGTAGTTGAATAAATCATAATCTGTACCTAACTTTTCGTTAATCTTCTTCATGTACTTCTCAACAACTGCTGGAAGTGCATCATATGCTGAGTTACATGCTTCACGATGCTGGAAGAAAACATCACCGTTTTCATGTGAACCACGCATAGCCGGATGTTCCGGATTCAAGGCATGTGCACGGAATTCTTCTACTGCTTCCATATTGCACATTTCCTTTAAGTCTTCATAGTCCCACTTTTCAATCTTCTGAATCTCATGAGATGTACGGAAACCGTCGAAGAAGTTAATGAATGGAACTTTGCCTTCGATTGTTGCAAGGTGTGCAACCGGGCTTAAATCCATAACTTCCTGAGGGTTTGTTTCAGCAAGCATTGCGAAACCAGTCTGACGACAGGCGTAAACGTCACTATGGTCACCGAAGATATTCAGGGACTGTGTAGCAACTGTACGTGCTGATACATCAAATACACAAGGAAGCTGTTCACCGGCAATCTTGTACATATTTGGAATCATCAGAAGAAGACCCTGTGATGCAGTAAATGTTGTTGTTAATGCACCTGCTGCAAGTGAACCGTGTACTGTACCTGCGGCACCTGCCTCTGACTGCATTTCTACCACCTTTACTGTATTACCAAAAATGTTTTTCTGTCCTGCTGCTGACCACTGGTCAACAACATCTGCCATTGGACTAGAAGGTGTGATAGGATAGATACCTGCAACTTCTGTAAACGCATAAGCAACGTGTGCAGCAGCTGTATTACCATCCATAGATTGTTTTGCTCTAGCCATTTCTTTGTAATCCTCCTTAAAAATATTGTGGAATTGTATCATTCCGATTATCTATATTTTAGTATTTCTTCGACAAAATGTAAAGGCATTCTTCTAAATTATCTATTAAAATACATAATTTCTTTGTAATGCCTTTACAATTTTTGTTTATTTTCACTATCGTTTGTGTATACAATATACTGTATCAGCTTCTTTTTATAACCTTTTCTGCCAGTTTTTCCAATGCCTGTCCATCTGCCTTTTTCATGACTGACCGGATTGTTACCATATCCTCACAAATAGTTATATTCTTCATATTCTCCAGATATGACTTCATCAGCCTGCCGGATACCGGACCCCACGAACCATTTTCAATCACTGCCGCATAGCGGTTCTGGAAATTCTTCATTTTTAAATGATACAAAAAATCCTCCATGCATGGCATTAATCCACCATCATACGTAATGCCCGCAAGCACCAGCGCATCATAACGGAAGCTGTCCGCAACCGCTTGGGCCATATCTGCTCTTGCAAGGTCAAAAACAGCAACATTTTCTTCACCCTGCCCCTTCAATATAGAAGCAAAATGTTCAGCCACATATTTTGTATTGCCGTGAATTGATGAATATGCCACCACGACGCCCTTTTCTTCCGGCTGATAACTGCTCCATTTTGCGTATTTATCCAAAAAGTATTCCAGACCACCGGTAAGCACCGGTCCGTGCAGCGGTGCAATTTTTTCAATATCAAGTACCGCTGCTTTCTTTAAAAGGCCCTGGACATTAGCACCGTACTTGCCGACAATATTAATAAAATACCTTCGTGCTTCCCCTGTCCACTCATGCTCCAGTACGTCCTGTGCTTTTCCTGCGGCATCATAAGTGCAGCTCTGTGACAATGCACCGAATCTGCCAAATCCGTCCGCTGAAAATAAAATCTTATCGGCTTCATCATATTCGACCATGACTTCCGGCCAGTGTACCATTGGTGCCATCACAAAATGCAGCGTATGTCTGCCAAGCTTTAACGTATCGCCTTCCTTGACTTCTAATATAGAAAGTTCTTCCGTATCCAGTTCAAAAAACTGTGGCAGCATGGCTACTGTTTTTGCATTTGCCACAACAACCGTTTCCGGATACTTTACCAGAAATTTCCGGATATTTCCGGCATGGTCCGGCTCTAAATGCGAAACAACCAGATAATCCGGCGCTTTTCCACCAAATGCTTCTTCCAGATTATCAAACCACGCATCTGTCGCCCGGTTATCCACCGTATCCATTACTGCAATTTTGCTGTCCTTAATCACATAGGAATTGTATGTCACCCCGTCCGGTATCCGGTACTGGCTCTCAAACAAATCCAATGTCGTATCGTTTACACCTACATAAAAAACATCTTCTGAAATCTTCCAAACTGCCATGCCAATCCTCCTTGTTTTTGCTTTTTTACTTTTTTTGTCATTATAAATCTTTTTTGTGTTAAAAACAAGAACGTTTCCTATTTTTATTAAATTTAAAAGAAAAACTTTACAGATATTTTATACATGAAGCCGTCATCTGATTCAAAAAACACCGCAGAAAAGTTTATCCTCTTCTGCGGTGTCACTCAATTTATTCTTTATATTATAGTAGTTTTACAACTTAGTCATCTGCGCCCTGTAAAGCATCGTAGCCTGTTTCTCCGGTACGAACCTTTACGACATCTTCCACATCGTATACGAAAATCTTACCGTCACCGATATGTCCGGTGTAGAGTGCCTTCCTTGCTGCATCAATAACATCTGCAACAGGAACTTTTGAAACAACCATTTCGACCTGAATCTTAGGAAGAAGCTGCATATCAACTTCAACACCTCTGTAGTATTCCGGTGCGCCTTTCTGTGTACCACAGCCGAGTACCTGTGTCACTGTCATACCTGTTACGCCGATGTCGTTCATTGCCTTCTTTAACTTTTCAAACTTAGACTGCTTTGCAAGGATTTCAACCTTTGTAATCTTATTTTCCTTTTCAGGAGAAGTCTTTACAACTGCCGGTACGGCATTTTCCATCTTTTCAGAACCGAAAACTTCGATTTCATCATCAGATGCGATTGTTAAATCATTTGCTGCAAATTCAAATCCTGAGTAAGCACTTGCAAGACCATGTTCTGCGTAATCCAGACCCTTGATTTCAATATCTGCCGGTACTCTTAAACCGATTGTGTGCTTTAATACTTCAAATACGATAATCATTGTTACGCCAACCCATGCGCAGACTGTAACAACACCTAAAAGCTGGATACCGAGCTGCTTAAATCCGCCGCCGTAGAAAAGACCTGCTCCAACACCGTTCTGACCTGTTGAGAAAAGTCCGACACAGATCGTTCCGAGTAAACCATTTGCAAAATGAACACCGACTGCACCAACCGGGTCATCAACCTTACATACTTTATCAATAAATTCGATTACCAATACAACTGCGATACCTGCGATGATACCTTCAATGGCTGCACCGTACATATCAATACAGTCTGTACTTGCTGTTACGATAACAAGACCTGCTAATGTACCGTTTAATGACATGGATACATCCGGCTTCTTATAACGGATCCATGTAAATAACATTGTTGTTACGGTTGCTACGGCTGCTGCCATATTTGTTGTAGAGAATACTGAACCTGCAAGCGCACCCATTGTCATTTCTGAACCATCGGCTGCATTTGTCAAACCTTCCATTGCTACGGTTGAACCACCGTT
The DNA here is from genome assembly GCF_040095895.1 of Lachnospira intestinalis. Taxonomy (NCBI): domain Bacteria; kingdom Bacillati; phylum Bacillota; class Clostridia; order Lachnospirales; family Lachnospiraceae; genus Lachnospira; species Lachnospira intestinalis. The sequence continues at coordinate 86,608 of NZ_JBBMFS010000002.1, read as the reverse complement.
AAATCCAAACCAGCAGAACCACAGGATAAACACACCAAGTGCTGCCATTGTCAGATTGTGTCCAAGAATTGCTCTTGGCTTTCCGTTCTTATCGTACTTACCGATACGAGGTCCTAATACTGCGGCACCAATCAGAGCTGCCATACCGCCTACCATATGTACTGCACAGGAACCTGCGAAATCGTGGAAGCCTAATTCTGATAACCAGCCGCCGCCCCATATCCAGTGACCGGATACCGGATAAACAATCAGTGAAATAATTGCACTGTAAATGCAGTATGCTTTGAAATCTGTTCTTTCTGCCATTGCTCCGGATACGATTGTTGCTGCTGTTGCACAGAACACTGTCTGGAAAATGAAGAATGCGTAAAATGGAACACCGTCCGGTGTTACTGCTGAGTAATCACCTCGTGTAAATAAATCAATTCCACCAAATATTGCGCTGGATGATCCAAACATAATACCAAAACCGATAATCCAGAAAATCGGAGTACCGATACAAAAGTCCATTAAGTTCTTCATAATAATGTTACCGGCATTTTTTGCTCTTGTAAGACCGGATTCAAGTATGCAGAAACCTGCCTGCATAAAGAATACCAGTGCGGCGCCTACCAGCACCCATACTGTATTAACTGCTGAAAAGTCCATAACCATTTCCTCCCTTAATTCCATCTTCTTTGTCATGTCTTCTGGTCAGGTGGATCCGAGCCTGTCCGGATTATTGAAGCTGCAATCCTTTTTCCGTACCGAAAATTTCTGTTTTTTGAAATTTTACCCATATACGAAAAAAAGACGTGTAACCGATTATTTCTAATCTGTTACACGCCTTTGTGCATCGCTGTTCAATTTATGTTGCTTATTATACCGCCTTTATTTTATAATTATTGAAAAAATCGGACATTTTCTCTTGATTTTTTTAATTTTTGTTTTATTATTTTTTTATACACCACCTATTTTTAAGTTTTTGCGGATATTTACTTGCTTTCCGTACTGCAGGACAGGATTCCCCACTACGGCGGCAAAGCAAATTTTATAAATCCGTTTTTACAAATTAATTTTACAGATTGGAGTTTTTCACATGCACACCGGATACACACTCATTCAGCCTTACGTATTTTTAACCTTAAACAGCCTGCTTACCAACGAGCATCTGCTTTCTTCTCCGGCGGATTTATTCTGCTATGAATTCAGCGGCGATGTTTCTTTAAAATTTGTTGCATCACCATATACAGAATTGATTATCGGACAGCGCCCTGACGGCAGCTGCCGCATTTTTTGTATCCGCACCGCTGATGAACCGTTGATACTAAAACTCTCCGGATTTTCATACTGCTTTGGTGTGCGGTTTGATGAAAGTCTGTATTACCGGCTTCCGGGACATCCGTTTCCTTTTCCGGCTGACCTGCTCCAGACCATTTCCATGTCTGATTCTGATATCTTTTCAGGTACGGTTTCTTTTTCCGAGCGGATACAGCGTTTTCTTTCCGCATTAAACAAAACCGGAAAAACACCAGCCTGCCCGCCCGCCGCCACACTCATCCATCAGAGCATCAAAAAAGCTGACGGCGATATCACCGTCAGCGAACTGGCTGCGCGTACCGGCTATTCCTGTCGCCATATCAGCCGCATTTTTACGGAATATTTCGGATACAGCCCGAAAACCTTTTGCCGGCTGTTACGCTTTCACCATACTCTTTATGAAATTTTTCAGGACCCGCATCGCAATAACTCCGAATTTATCACGCAAATCGGCTATTCCGACCAGGCACATTTTCAGCGGGAATTCAAAACATTTATGGGCGAAACACCGCGCCGGTTCGGCCGCCGGTTAATCCAGCAGAAATTCTGACATTACAACGTTGCTGACTTCCCTGCCCCGCTTTGTAAGAAAAATTCTGCCGTTTTCACGCACCAGCAGACCGAATTTCTGATTTTTTTCAAGCACCTGTGCATAAATATCATCTACTGTTTTTCCGAATTTTCCCAAAAAATCCGCCTCGGAAATGCCGCTGTTTTTGCGCAGTCCCAAAAAGAACATTTCTTCCATCTGCTCCGGTACGGAAAGTGTATGCTGTTCGGCGCGTACCGCCGCCAGTGCCTTACTTATGACTTCTTTCTTTTCTTCCAGCTCCGCCATAGTGTCTATATAAAGTGCAAGGCTGTCCGTATTGGTGTAGCGCTGTTCGCAAAGCAGTGATGCCGCGCCTGTCCCGAAGCCGAGATAATTTTTGCGTTCCCAGTAGGAAAGATTATGGCGGCATGCCTTTCCTTCTTTTGCAAAATTAGAGATTTCATACTGATGGTAACCGTTATCCGCAAGCCGCAGACACGCCGTATCGTACATCTGACGTTCTGTATCTTCATCGGGCAGTGCCGGATACCGGTCTAAATGTTCGTAAAGTGCCGTGCCTTCTTCCAGTATCAGACTGTACATGCTGATATGCTCCGGCTTTAATGCAAGAACCGTATCCAGCGTGTGCAGAAAACTTTCAAATGTCTGACCAGGCAGTGCCGACATTAAATCAATATTGATATTGTCAAAGCCCGCCGCCCTTGCCGTTTCATAGCTTTTCACAAATTCTTCCATGGTATGAATCCGTCCCAGCATTTTTAATTCACGGTTATTGGCGGACTGTAACCCGAAACTGATCCGGTTTATGCCTGCCTGTCTGTACACTGCCGCTTTTTCTTCATCGAGCGTGCCAGGATTACATTCTATCGTAATTTCCGCATTTTCCGCAAACGGAAAGCTTTCCCGCAGGGTATCTGCCAGTGCTTTGACATGTCCCGGTGCGAGGATACTCGGCGTTCCACCGCCAAAAAACACGGTATCCACCGTATACGGATTTTCCGAAAGCAGCTTCGCCGTCTGATAAATCTCCGTCTGCAAAGCCTTTACATATTCCGCCTGTGTTTTTTCATCTGCCGGTGCAGACAAAAAATCGCAGTACGCACACTTGCGCACACAGAACGGAATATGGATATAAATGCCGCCCCTTTTTTCGTTACTGTCTGTCTTTTTCATGCAGTTATCTTCTATTCCTCGTCTAATTTCAAAACGCTCATAAATGCCTTCTGCGGAATCTCTACGTTTCCGACCTGACGCATACGTTTCTTTCCTTCCTTCTGCTTTTCAAGCAGCTTCTTCTTACGTGAAATATCACCGCCATAACATTTTGCAAGGACATCTTTTCTCATTGCCTTTACGGTTTCTCTTGCGATAACACGGCTTCCGATAGCCGCCTGAATCGGAATTTCAAAGAGCTGTCTCGGAATTTCCTGCTTTAACTTTTCGCACATCTTTCTACCACGTTCTTCGGCATTGCCGGAAAAGACGATAAATGAAAGCGCATCGACTTCTTCTTTGTTAATCAGGATATCCAGCTTCACAAGAGAAGAACGCTCATAGCCTTTCATCTCGTAATCAAAGGAAGCATATCCTCTGGAACGGGACTTTAAGGCATCAAAGAAATCATAAATAATTTCATTTAACGGCAGATCATACTTTAACAAGGCTCTGGTCTGCTCAATGTATTCCATGCCGTTGTAAATGCCGCGGCGCTCCTGACACAGTTTCATAATCGGTCCGACAAATTCTGTCGTTACCATGATTTCCGCAGAAACCATCGGTTCTTCCATATATTCAATTTCAGACGGATCCGGCATATTGGACGGATTCGTCAAATCAATAACCTCTCCGTTTGTCTTATGCACCTTATAGATAACACCCGGCGCCGTTGTTACTAAATCCAGATTGTATTCACGCTCCAGACGTTCCTGAATAATCTCTAAATGCAGTAATCCTAAAAATCCACAGCGGAACCCGAATCCCAGTGCAATCGAGGTTTCCGGCTCAAACTGTAAGGACGCATCATTTAACTGCAATTTTTCAAGTGCCTCTCTTAAATCCTGATACTTGGCGCCATCTGCCGGATACAGTCCGCAGTACACCATTGGATTGACCTTTTTATACCCAGGAAGCGGCTCAGCACACGGATTGTCATTGTCCGTTACCGTATCACCGACACGGGTATCCTTAACATTTTTAATGCTTGCCGTAATATAGCCTACCATACCGGCGGAGAGTTCTTCACATGGAATAAACTGACCCGCACCGAAATAACCGACCTCTACGACTTCTTCCACAGCGCCTGTCGCCATCATGCGGATTTTTGTTCCACGCTTTACCTTTCCTTCTTTAATCCGGCAGAAAATAATAACACCCTTATAAGAATCATACAAAGAGTCAAAAATCAATGCCTGTAACGGCGCATTTTCATCGCCTGTCGGCGCCGGAATCTTTGTAACAATCTGCTCTAACACTTCTTCAATATTAATACCGTTTTTCGCTGAAATCAGCGGTGCATCCTGTGCTTCAATACCGATAACGTCTTCAATTTCATCAATAACACGCTGCGGCTCTGCACTCGGCAGGTCAATTTTATTAATAACCGGAAAAACGTCCAAATCGTGATCTAATGCCAGATAGACATTTGCAAGGGTCTGCGCCTCAATCCCCTGTGCCGCATCTACGACAAGAATCGCTCCGTCACAGGCAGCAAGCGCTCTGGACACCTCGTAGTTAAAATCCACATGTCCCGGTGTGTCAATAAGGTTGAAAATGTATTCTTCCCCATCATTTGCCTTGTATACAATACGCACGGTCTGCGCTTTAATCGTAATACCGCGTTCTCTTTCCAAATCCATGTTATCGAGTACCTGCTCCTGCATTTCCCTGCTGGTGAGCAGTCCCGTCTTTTCGATAATACGGTCTGCCAGTGTTGACTTACCATGGTCAATATGTGCTATAATACAAAAATTTCTAATATTTTTCTGATTGATTTTCGCCATTTTTACTCTCACTTATCATTTTATTTCCGGCTGTTTAAATACTCCATAATCCCGTCTGAAATCGCAGACGCCGTTTCTTCCGACTTCTCGGTAATCAGCCGGTTGTCATTTGCATTGGACATAAAGCCCAGTTCCACAAGGCAGCTTACACAGCGGGTGTTGCGGTTGAGCCTGTAATCTTCCTCTGAATCCGTCATCGAACCGCCCTTGACACCGCGGCTTTTAATACCTGCTATGGCATCTAAACGCGTTGTAATCGTCTCTGCCAGAAATACATCATCTTCCGGCATATCATGATGAATCCACGTTTCAACTCCGTTTATGGATGGATCATCCTCATAAAGATTTCTATGGATAGATACTAAAACATCACACGAAGCATTATTACATATTTCGACCCTTTCATCAAGTCCCAGATAGGTATCAGCATCTCTTGTCATCAAAACTTTCACACCCACACTCTCTAAATGTCTTTTTACCAGTCTGGCAATAAGCAGTGTTTCATCTTTTTCATAAGCGCCTGCATAATCTGCTCCACAGTCACTGCCGCCGTGGCCGGCATCAATACACACTAGCGGACGGTCATCGGCTTCTTCCTCGTAATACGCTTCATAATATGCCGCCTGTGCCTGCTTTTTTTGTTCAGCCACACCGCTGACCGCTTTTCCGGCAAAAGCCACTGCACAGACTGCACAAATCACACCGGACACCACTACAGCCGGTCTTTTCAGCCTGTACCTTTTTCTTTTTTTTATTTTTTTCATCCCAATACCCCTTTTTCCTCTGTTTTTATTTTCCATGGATTTACGGCAAAAGTCAATCACTTTCTGATAGTTTCATTATCTTCAGAATGCACATGGATAAAAAGCCTGCCATAACCTTCTGATTTTAAAAAATCATTCTGCATGACAGGCTCTCTATATTTATTTACGAATTTTTTACCAGTTCTTTCTTCAGTCTTTTCATTATTTTTTTCTCAAGCCGGGAAATGTAAGACTGCGAAATTCCCAAAAGGTCAGCGACCTCTTTCTGTGTCTTTTCCTCCCCGTCCATGGAACTGAGTCCATACCGCAAATCGACAATAATCCGCTCCCTCTCGGATAATTTACCGATTGCTTTATTTAACATGCTTTTTTCCACTTCTTCTTCTAAATCACGGTAAATAATGTCTTCTTCCGTACCTAAAATATCCGATAACAGCAGTTCATTGCCGTCCCAGTCTACGTTGAGCGGTTCGTCAATGGATACTTCCGCCTTGGTCTTGCTGTTTCTGCGCAGATACATCAGAATTTCATTTTCAATGCACCGTGAAGCATATGTTGCCAGTTTGATATTTTTTTCAGGATTGTAAGAGTTGATTGCCTTAATCAATCCGATTGTTCCAATCGAAATTAAATCCTCCACGCCTACACCCGTATTATCAAATTTTTTCGCAATGTATACCACCAGTCTTAAATTGTGTTCAATCAGCTGTGACTTTGCAAACTGGTCATTCCCCGTTCCCAGTCCCGCAATTGCCCTTGCTTCTTCTTCTGCTCCCAGCGGCGCAGGCAGCACATCACTTCCCCCGATATAATGTACGTCTCCCTGCTTTAACATCATCATGTTTTTAAATGTCGGAACCATTTTAAACTGAAAACGATCCGGAACAGATACTTTGATTACCATAAAAACCTCCTCATTTACTTTCCTGTTTTACCCCTTTAAAAGCTGTGCATTCACAAGAAATTCATATTCTCCGTCTGATGAAAGTGTCTGCGCCGTCAATCCAATCAGCGCATCTTCCACCTGTATTTCTTTTTTGCCGTAGCATATGTACATGGTATCTGCCGTAATTACCTCAAGCATTCCGCTGTCACACCCCAGTGACCGGAACGGAATTACATGATACTTTACTTTCGTGCAATCATTTATTTCATGAAGAACTTCCAAAAAGCTGTCTTTCTGCGCGATACACACCGGTCTGTGAAACAGCGGATCCTGTAAAACATTTCCCGTATCCACAAACCCTTTTATATAAATCTTTCTCCCCCTTAAAACACAACATACACGACACAGTTTGTCGGAATACACTTTAATTCTTACCAGCTGCCTGTATAAAAGCAGCAAAAAGCCAAAGGATACTCCGAGAAATACCATCAGTTCCCTGTCACGCACAATTACCTGTCTGATAATATATCCTGCATATGTATAATAGTACAAAACGTGCATTACACCCCCCAGCATAAATGCAGCAGCATACAGCGCAAAAAATCCTTTTATCAGTTCCGCGAATGCAACATTCCCTGCACAGATTCTTACCATACCCATGCCAATACAAATATAGGTCACTATATTTGCGGCGAATTTGTATTCCTGCGGTACCAGACATACAATAACGGCTCCCATTGCTCCAAAAGTGGCGGAAAGTATCATCCGCAGATATGTGGCAGCATATCTGCACAGGCTGTTTACTACAGCAATCACAATGAAATCCATTATAAAGTTGATACAGAAGAATACATCCAGATAAATAACGATTGAATTATCACCTCCCAAAACGTATTATAGATTGTTCGCCCTGCGAATTTTGTCGTTTTTGCGTTAAAAGGAAAATATTTCAAAAAAATAAGAGATACCTTCAATTTTCATGAAAGTATCTCTCTGATTCACCAAATTTTATTATCGGTCTTTTTTCTGTAAAAATGTCGGGATATTAATACCCTTTTCCTTTACACTGCTTGTTACCGGTGCCGCAGGCTTTAAGCCCGGAAGCGGAGCAACCGGTGCTGCCGGTTTAACCGCAGATGCAGGCTTGTCCACTGACGCAGCCGGTGCACCTGAATATGTATAAGCCGGTTTTACTGCCGGTCTTGGAGCCTGTGCTGCCTTTGCGCCGAAGCCTGCCAGCGCATTGTTTACATTCGTATCTTCCAGACCTGTTGCAATAACGGTGATTGTTGCCGTATCCGTACAGCTTTCATCATACATTGCACCAAAAATAATATTGGCATTCTCACCTGCGAGTTCCTGAACATAGCTTGCAGCTTCATTGGCTTCAATCAAGCTGATATCGCCTGAAATATTGATAATAACGTGTGAAGCACCTTCGATGGTTGTTTCAAGAAGCGGACTTGTAACTGCCTGCTTTACAGCTTCCACTGCCTTGTCATCACCTGTTGCCGTACCAATACCGATATGGGCAACACCCTTGTTAATCATAACGGTCTTGACATCGGCAAAATCCAGATTGATAAGACCCGGTACATTAATCAGATCCGTAATACCCTGCACTGCCTGCTGTAATACTTCATCTGCTTTCTTTAAAGCATCCGGCATCGTTGTTCTTCTGTCTACGATTTCAAGAAGCTTGTCATTCGGAATGACAATCAGTGTATCTACATTATCTTTTAATTTTTCAATTCCTGACAGCGCATTGGTCATACGCGTTCTGGCTTCAAACTTAAACGGCTTTGTAACAACACCGACCGTAAGGATTCCCAGTTCCTTGGAAATCTTTGCAACAACCGGAGCTGCACCGGTTCCTGTTCCGCCGCCCATACCACAGGTAACAAATACCATATCGGCACCTTTAATGGCCTGTGTCAGTTCTTCTACATTTTCCTCTGCTGCCTTTTCACCAATCTCAGGCTGGGCACCTGCACCCAGTCCCTTTGTCAGCTTTTCACCGATCTGAATGGCTGTCGGCGCTTTGCATAACTGCAATGCCTGACTATCTGTATTAATTCCAATAAATTCTACACCACTGATATTTTCATCTATCATTCTGTTGACCGCATTATTACCGGCGCCGCCAACACCGACAACGATAATCTTCGCTGCCGAATCTGCTTCGTTTGTCATAATCTCTAACAAGGGTACCTGCCTCCTAACATACTTTCGCATTTCTGCACTATGACTTATTCTATAATTTTTGTTGCAAAATAGCAATAGCTTTTTCTAATTTTCTTTCTTAAAAATAATAGAAGCAGTTGTTCCGTCATAATTTTCAAGATGAAGCGTTCCTTTCATTCCGGTAAGCTTTTCTGACACCTGTTTTAATGCATACAGCTTATCATTGCAGTCTGCGGCACTGCCAAGCATAACCTTTACATTCCCCATATAAAGACTGACATTATACGAAGAATCAAAATACACCTTTTTTACGCCCAGCTGGTATTTATCAAATGCCTGTGTCAGTTCCAGAATCTGTGAAAAGACCGCATCGTTACCGACCTCGAGTTTGGCATCCAGTACAATCGACTTAAAATCCAGTCCCGTAATCTGCGGTACATCTTCATAATTTTCCGAAGAACTCTCCACCACAATCCCGTCTTTATCAAAATACATATTACAGCCCATGTAGCTGATATAACCGACAATCGCTTTTTCATAAACTGCAACGTTCATTTTATTGGGCCATGTCACTTCCACATCATATTTCTGTATAAACGGAATATTTTTATTCTTTTTGCCAAACAGCGTATAAATCAGCGCATTGGGATGTTCTGTTCCAAAAATGCACTCAGTCATCTGCTGCTGCGTATAATGCTTATTGCCGGTATAAGTAATATCCGTTACCATAAAACCCGCATAAATGCCGCCTCCTGCCAGCAGCAGCGCAATGACAATCCCCGCCAGTATCCATTTTAATTTTCCTTTATTGTTTTTTCTGCCTAACTGTTTTCCCATTCAATCTCTGCTCCAAGTCCTTTTAAATTTTCACATAAATCCATATACCCGCGCAAAATATAGTCTGCATCATGAATAACCGTTGTTTCCTGTGCTGCCAGTCCAGCTGTGATAAGTGCCGCCGTTCCTCTTAAATCTTCTCCGTATACTTCGCTTCCCTTCAGCGTTTCTACGCCTTTTACAAGCACGCTGTCCCCGGACAGTGTAATATCCGCACCCATTTTTTTGAGCCATGGCACAGTCTTAAAACGGTTTTCAAAAATCTGTTCTTTTAAAATCAAAGTGCCCTCGCCCACACTTGCCACAGAAAGTACCATGGACTGCATATCCGTCGGAAAATCCGGGTAAGCACCGGTACATATCTTATGAAGATTCACCGGACGGTGATACATCTGCACCAGCATGGCTTCTCCCTCCATACGGATATCCATGCCCATTCCGGTAAATACATCTAAAAATCCGCGGCACAGTGACGGTGTCACACCCTGTAAGTAAACACTGCCACCACAGGCAGCTACCGCCGCCATATAGGTTCCGGCGACAATACGATCCGGCTTTGCAAAAAATTCTGCGGACTGTAAAACGCCTTTTCCACGTACCCGGATGCACTCTGTCCCTGCACCGGTAATCACTGCACCACACTTTTCAAGATAGGCGCACAGGCTTTCAATTTCCGGTTCCTTTGCCGCATTGTAAAGCACAGTCGTTCCACACTGTGCCGCTGCTGCCATCAGGGCATTCTCTGTTGCACCCACACTTGGAAAGCGCAGGGTGATTTCTGACGGGTGAAGTCCCGTTGTTTCCATTTCAATAAAATCTTCTGACACGCTCCATGATGCCCCAAGGCATTTGAGGGCATGCAGATGAATGTCTAACGGACGGCTTCCGATGCTGCACCCGCCCGGATAAGCAAGCCTTACTTTCCCGAAACGCGCCAGCACCGGTCCCATTAACACGGAAGATGCCCTGAGCTGCTTTGTATCCTCTGCTTTAATTTCCTCGTACTCTGCCATGCTTGTATCAATGACAAGGCACCCTTTTTTGAAATCCGTCTTACAGTGCAGATGGTTTAAAATCCCACACATTGCACGTACATCGGCAATATCGGGACAGCCCCGTATTACCGTAACGCCCTCATTCATCAGGGATGCTGCCATCACCGGAAGCACTGCATTTTTCGCACCGTGGATACATACACTGCCAAACAGCCGTTTTCCGCCATTTATTACGATTTTTCCCAAAATAAAAACCCCCGGAGAAGCTATATTTTATTATATTCGCCAGACTCCGGGAGGTTGCTATCTTTCTAACCGTATTTTACTTGAAATATTTAAGACAATCCCCATTTCCAGCAGCAAGAAGAAACTTGCCGTACCGCCGTAGCTGATAAACGGCAGTGAAACACCGGTATTCGGGATAAAGTTGGTTACAACGGCAATATTTAATACCACCTGTACCGCTACATGGGCAAATACCCCTGCTGCCAGCATTGTACCGAATAAGTCTGGTGCATTCTGCGCAATGTGGATAATCCGCCACAGCATCAGTGCAAATACTAAAATAATGCACATTGCCCCGAACAGTCCGAGTTCTTCACAGATAATGGAAAATATCATATCGTTTTGTGATTCCGGGATAAAACCCAGCTTTTGCAGACTCTTTCCGAGTCCCTTTCCAAACAGTCCGCCCGAACCGATTGCATAAAGTCCCTGCACGGTCTGGTAGCCGATTCCACTGGAGTAATTTTCCGGCTGAATCCACATAAGCAGACGATTCATACGGAAGTTTTCTGTCATGCCCTGATGCGCAATGCCGAGCAGCCAGTTATATAACGCTGCCACACCGCCCGCGCCAAGTCCTGCGAGTACCACGAAAAATTTGTATTTCGGATACGCCACAAAAATCATGACGAAAGCGATTGCCAGAATAATCAACGCACTACTCATATTGCTGGAAATCACCATAATCAGGATTGCTTCAAGTCCTGCAATCAGTACAAATAAAAAGAAATTATACAACAGGCTTTTAATCTTTGACCCTGCCGCACATACTGCCGCAGACAGCATAATAATCACGGCCGTCTTTGACACATCCGCAGGCTGCACGCCAATCGGACCGAAACGGATCCAGCGCGTTGCACCGTTGGCAGTTTTACCAAACGGAATCAGCGCCAGAATCAATAACAGCGACAGTGCAAAAAACGCCGGTGCGATTTTCCTTAAAACATGGTAGTCTAACCGGTACATAATATACATCATAATAAAGCCCAGCACATCAAAAATCAGCTGTTTTTTAAAATAGTACTCCGAACTGCCGTATTCCATCTGTGCCGTGTAAGAACTGGTACTGTAAATCATCACCAGTCCGAATCCAACAATAAATATAATGACAAATAAAAGGCTATAATCAAAATACCTTTTATTGGACATCTTTTTTACCTTTCTTGCCATATCACTCCCCCTTTCCGGGCTGTTTTTTGAACCTTTAAAGGGCATTTACATATTCTTTAAACAGTCTGCCGCGCTGTTCATAGTTATCAAACATTCCCCAGCTTGCACATGCCGGTGAAAGCAGTACGGCATCGCCGTCTTTGGCATTTTCCGCACAGATATCCACAACTTCTTTTAAGGACTCTGCCTTAATGATATTGGTAAAGCCGTACTTTTTAGCCGTTGCTTCAATTTTGTCACTGGTCTGTCCGATTAATACCAGAAGCTTGACACGGTCTTTAAATGCTTTGACATATAAATCAAATTCTGAGCCTTTATCATATCCGCCGCCGATTAAAACCGTCGGTCTTGTCATCGCTTCAATCGCCTTGACTGCCGCCTCCGGGTTGGTTCCCTTGGAATCATTGTAATAGCGCACGCCGTTTTTTTCTGTTACAAATTCAATCCGGTGTTCCACTGCCTTAAACTGCTTAATCTGTTCTACAATAATTTCATCCGGGATACCGGCTGCCTTTGTAATGCAGACTGCCGCCATGACATTTTCATAATTGTGTGCGCCAATCAGATTCATGTCGTGGACGTTCAGCAGTTCCTGCGACCGGATGCCGTCTGTATAGCAGATCATATCGCCTTCCATATAAGCGCCTCTGTCCGGCTTTGTAAATCTTGAAAACCACACAACCTTTGCTGTTGTATGCTCCCCGAACTCCCGCAGGTAATCATCGTCAAAATTCAGTACACACACCTCTGACCCCTTCTGGTTCATCGCAATCTTTTCCTTTGTCTGCACATAGCAGTCCATCGTATAATGGCGGTTTAAATGATCCGGCGTAATATTTAAAATGGCACTCACAAGCGGGTGGAATTCATGCACGGTTTCCAGCTGGAAGCTGCTGATTTCCGCCACGGTATAAGAATCTTTGTTACTTTTTAAAACCTCTGTTGTATAGGGATTGCCGATATTACCGACTACGAAAGTATCCTTATGATATGCTCCTACAATCTGTCCTACAAGGGCTGTTGTCGTTGTCTTCCCATTTGTTCCGGTGATTGCAAGGACTTTTCCTTTATCGAATGCATAAGCCAGCTCTACTTCGCCCCATACCGGCACGCCTGCCGCTTCAAATGCTTTTACAACCGGGCTGTCAATCGGCACACCCGGACTGATAACCAGTAAATCCGAACTGTCCGTTAATTCTTTTGTCAGCTCTCCCAGAACAATCTCTGCTTTGTATGTACCTAATTTTTTTTCAATATCCTCTATCTTTAACTTTTCGTTTCCGTCATACAGCACAACTTCTGCACCGACTGCATTCAGCAGTCCCACTGCGCCGATTCCACTGATTCCGGTTCCTACTACTGTCACTTTTTTACCCGAAAATTCCATCTTTTTCTCCTTTTTCCCTGCATTTTGCAATTAAATTTTATTTTACTATCAATTCGGGTATATTTCAAGGTATGGAAGGATATTTTCAAAAAGTTCCCGAATCACGGGTGCTGCGATTGTACCACCGTAATATACGCCCTGCGGTTCATCAATCAGGCACATGGCAATCACCCGCGGATTGTCAACACTTGAAAAACCGACAAAGGAAGCGATGTATTTTCCCGAACCACGCGGCAGTTTTTGGGAGGTTGCCGTTTTCCCGCCAATGGAAAAGCCTTCAATGTACGCATTTTTTCCGCCGCCGTCCTCAACAACCTGACGTAAAATGTCTTTCATGGTATTGCTCGTTTCCTCTGTAATGGCATCGGTTACGGTTTCATAACAGAATTCCTGTACGGTTTCTCCGTCTGCGCCCGCCGCCTTTACCGCAAAATGTGGTGTCACCAGTTTGCCGCCGTTGACAATTGCCGCCGCCGCACGCAGCATGATAACAGGTGTAATCTGAAACGACTGCCCGAAAGACATTGTTGCCAGCTCTACTTCTCCCACATTTTCAATTTTATGGATAATTGTCGAAGCTTCGCCCGGCAGATCAATTCCAGTCTTTCCCAGAATACCCAGCTTGCTTAAATACTCATAAAACCGTTCATTACCAACCCGCCGTCCCCACTCAATAAATGCAGGATTACAGCTGTTTATGTATGATTCCTTCCGTCTGTTATATACTTGTCTTTATACGTTTCTCTATATCTGCCCGTCTGTTTTCTTTGTCTGTTTATCCTGATGTATTCCTGTACTTACATCCTCCCAACAGCCTCCATTTTTGCCCATGCTGACATACCGGATTCTGCCCTGCTGTTTTAATTCTTTTAACTTTTGCAGGATATTTCCCCGGGAATACCCTGTATATTCTGCAATTTCCGCTGTGGTCAGCCGATTTTGGCTTAAAAAAAGCTGTTCTATCTTTTGAATACTCTCCTGCCTTTTTTTCATTTTGGCATGGATATGACGGTAAGGCATCATCCGGCACGCTCCTGTCCGGTAGCAGACACACAGGCGGTTATCGGGATAAACGGTTATTTCAGACAGCGTGTTTTGTACCACCGCCTGACGGACGGCTTCCTGACCTTCTTCTGAATACAGATACTGACGGATAGCAAAAAGCCGCTGCCCGGGCTTTGCCGTATCGTTTCGTTTTTCCTGCTCTGTCATCTGATTTATCTGCTGTGCCAGCATTTCCGATGCCAGTTTATAATCACTGTCACTCACAATCCCGTCCATATACTTTTGAAGCAGGTTCTTTTTCTTTTCCCGTAACCGCCCATATTCCATGCAAAAGTCTTTACTGCACGGGTTCTTTTTTAAAACTTTTTCCAGCAATAAAAGGCCGTTTTCCGTCTGCGTTTTTATGCTTTCCATATCTTCTTTTTGAAACTGCTCCCACAAAAGCGGTTCCAGTTCTTTCTCATAAACTGTGATATTTTTACAGACTGTGCCATCCGGATTTTTCTCAAGCTGTCTGCCGCACATCCAATACACATTTCCTGCACTTCCTGTTCTTTTGCAGTACGCACATCCGCATTTTCCGCAGACGATTTTAAGGCAGTGCTGCGGCAGCGGGCTTCTTTCTTTCTGTTCTTTTGCCTGACTTTTGCTTTTCCGGGCATTTAACGCATCATTTGCCGCCTGCCACAGCTTTTCGCTCACGATTGCAGGGATTCTGTTTTCATGATAAATCCACTGCTCCTTTGGCAGGCAGCACTGTTTTTTTAATTCAAAATCATAATGCGTTTTATGCATTACAGCTGTTCCCTTATACAGTGGATTCTGAATCAGACGTCTTACGGTCACATCACTGACCGCACCGTTTTTGCGGTTTCTCATGCCCATCGCATACAATTCCTTTGCAATTTTCCTGCCGCCTGCACCGCCTGCGGACATCGCATAGATTCTGCGGATATAGACGGCTTCCGTTTCTTCTATTCTATAACCATCTTTTTCTTTTCTGTAGCCGTAAACATTATTGTTGACGGTTAGTTTCCCATCTATTTTCTTTTGCCGCCTTTTATGGGCATTATTAACCTTTTGGCTTAATTCTCTGGAATACTGCTCTGCAATGAGCGCTTTGATACCGGAAAGAAACGCATCCTGCGGCTCATAAAACTTTCTTTCCAGATACAGATACAGTCTGACACGATGTGCTGTAATGTGCTGAATAAATTCATGCCAGTCCCCGGCGTTGCGCATCAGACGGTCAATTGACTTAATTACAATGCAGTCAATCCGCTCCTGCTGCACATCCGCCATAAGACTGGCATATTGCGTTCTTTTTTTCGTTGTTGTTCCGCTTTCCTGTTCAATGTACTGACAGCAGATTACTCCGCCTAATGCCTGTACGATTTCCACAGACTCTGCCGCCTGTGTTTCAATGGCACGGTTTTGTGCCTCCTCTGTTGTAGAACACCGGTTGTAAATGGCACAACGCATTCCAGACAATACTTTTTCCTCACTCATTGTCTGCACCGCTTTCGATGTACTGCACTGCCATAAACCACTCCTCATACGTAATATACTGCTTTTCTAAGAGCAGCTGCATAATGGCTTTTTCATTTTCCTGATTCATCCGGATTTCCATGCCTGTATAGACTTACTATATTCTACGCAGGCAGAATCCCGATTATGAATGACGGTGCTGAACCGGCTTTGTATTTGCCGTTATCGGAAGAATCATATAGTCATTTGCCTGTAAATACTCGATAATTTCCGGCAATGCTTCCACCGTTGTTGTCTTTGCACCGGCATCGTGCATCAGTACCACATATTCTTCACGGCTTCCGATTTCAGACAGGACATTCTGTACAATGGTATCCTTATCCACACATTTTGCACTGGCATCCCCTGAACTGACATTCCAGTCAAAGTATACAAATCCCTGTTCATTCAAAAAATTGATACAGTCTGAAATATCGCAGTTGGCTACTTTATTGCTTGAACCGCCCGGAAATCTGTAAAACCACGTTGTCACACCGGTCTGCTCATATAACCACTGCTGCATGTCTAAAACATCTTCTTTAAAGCTGTCAATAGATGCATACACCTGTGAATACTCATGAGAAACAGAGTGAATTGCCAGCGTATTGCCGCTTGAAACAATCCGTTTTAAGCTTTCTTCATTTTCTTCTCCCGGACTGCAGATTGTAAAAAATGTTGCTTTGACACCATACTGGTCCAGAATATCTAAAATTCTGGTTGTATTCGGACTTGGACCGTCATCAAATGTCAGATACACTTTTTTGCATCCCGGATATTCTCCTTCACCGTCTGTCTGCGGTGCTGCCGCCGTTGTCGTCTGCACTTCGGGCAGTGTTGTTTCTTCCTCAGCAGTCGTTGTTTCTTCTTCGCTTAACTTCTCTTCGGCAACCGTTGTTTCTTCCACGGCTGCAGCCGTTTCCTCTGCCACTCCCGCAGATACTTTCTGGGTATGTTTTTTAGAAGCTGCATGAACGGATACGGACACCAGCAATACAATCAGTACTAATACGGATACTGCAAGAATTACTGGTTTCTTTTTTAATCTCACTTTTTGTCCATGCAGACGAAGTTCTGGTCTTTTCACTCTTTTCATTTTTAAGTTCCCTCTTTCATTTTCTGGCTATAGACAGTATAATACGAAAATTTAAAAATACAAGACACAATTTCACTTTTTTCGACAAATTTCTTCCCCCGGACTTTATTTTATTTTTCCGGACAGAAACGCTCCTGTTCATGACAGTTTCCGTAAAGGTCTGTGTACCATGACCCGTTGTTTTATGACAACGGATTGTTCTATCCCCGACCTTTGTATTGCCGCCGCACGTATAGGAATCACTTAAATGTGCCACACCGGTTTCAAGTGCCGCCGTTGCCGTTACCATTTTAAAGACCGAGCCGGGTTCGTAGGTATCATTAATGCAGAAATTCCGCCACATCATATTGAGTAAATCCATTTTGGATTTGCTGCTGTCTTCTTCCGTTATCTCTATATTTAATTCATACGGTGTATTTAAATTATATTCCGGTGCATTAACCATCGCCAGCAGTTCACCATTCTGCGGATTCATCACGATAATTGATACACGCTTTGCCCCTTTTGCTTCTAATGTGCGGTCTGCAAGCTGCTCCGCATAAGCCTGGATATTGTAATCCAGACTGGTGTATAAATCACTGCCCGCAACCGGTTCTTTTCTGCTTTCTTCCGCCCCTTCCAGTTCAATGCCCCACGCATCCGTCAGTGTCAGAATCTGACCGCTGTTACCGGAAAGCAGGGCATCATATTTTGCTTCCAGTCCTAAAATGCCCTGATTGTCACTGCCTGTAAAGCCAAGTACTCTTGATGCCAGCGTTTCATACGGATAGTAGCGCTTATAATCTTCATCGACCTTGACACCCGCCATATTGTATTCCCGGATTTTATCCCCGGTTTCTTTGGAAACATTGGTCTGAATCCGCTCAATAGACGATACTTTTTCCACGCGCTTACGTACCTGTGCTTCATCCAGTCCCAATTCAGATGTCAGCATATGAATTACCGCTTCGGCATCCTGTATCTGGCTGTGAATAACGGAAATCGTACAGACTGTTTTATTATCGGCCAGCACAATGCCATTGGTATCTAATATTCTTCCGCGGGATGCCTTAATCACACGTTCCCGCTCATGCAGTTCTTCAGCTCTTGAAAGATAATACTGTGCCTGAAAAATCATGACATAGCCCAGTCTGCCAATCAGCAGCAGCATTGCCAGAAACACACAGGCTCCACAAATCATCAGTTTTTTCCGGTGTCTTGTATGCAGCCTGCCCATTGGGTCGTTTTTGCGCTCATCAATAATCTGCCAGCGCTTATCGTCCCTGTAACGTTCCTTCTGTCTGCGTATTCTTTGGGTTTCGCTTTCATTTTCCCACGGTTTCCACATAAAAATAACTCCGGATAAACGTTATTACATCTTATTAACGTCTGCCCGGAGTTATACTTTTTTATGGTGTTGCTGATGTACTATCCTGCACATTGGTATTCGGAACGGTAATGCTGACTGTATTTTCGTCTTCACTGTCTGCTGCATCCACCGGCTCTGCCTCTGCATCTTTGAAAATATTCATGTACGGAAGCAGTTCCTCTAAAATATCATGGCTTAAAATCAGCGTATCTGAAGTAGTTCCACTCGTTCCCGTTGTTCCGTCCGGTTCATCAATCAATACATAAACCATCACCTGCGGATTATCCACCGGTGCGAAGCCGATGAAAGATACAATCCATTTTAAATCCTCTCGTTTGCCCTTCTGCGCCGTACCGGTCTTACCGCCTATTGAATAACCGGTAACACCTGCTTTTTTTGCAAGTCCGTCATCAACCGTGGATTTTAAATACTTACGCAGCAGCTGCGATGTTGAAGCCGTTACTGTCTGACGCACCAGTGTTGGTTCAAAGGTCTTTACAACTTCACCCGTATCTTTTTCAATACGCTTTACAATATGCGGCTGGTAGTAATTTCCACCATTAATTAAAGAAGAAAAGGCTGCCCCCATCTGAATCATGGTTACATTGATATTCTGTCCGAATGCATTGGTTGCAACGTCTGTTTCTGACATATCGCTCTTTTTTATAATACCGTTTTCCTCTGACGGAAGATCGATTCCTGTCTTACTGCCAAAACCAAACAGTCTCTGGTACTGGGCGAATTTCACACCGCCAAGGCGTGCGGCAATATCCATCATTGCAGGGTTACAGGACTGCATCAGCGCCTGCTCCAGTGTAATATCCCCATGCTTGCCGGTTTTATTATATACATGACAGCGGATGGTATAACCTCCGATTTCTTCATAACCGTTACAGTAAAAGACATCCCCGTCATATGTTACGCCCTCTTCCAGTCCCGAAGCGACGGTGAACGGCTTAAAGGTCGAACCCGGTTCAAAGGTTTCTGAAATACAGTAATTTCTCCAGATTTTATACAGCGAATTTGTCATGTCTTCATCGGACATCGTTGCCAGCTGTTCCTGGGAATACGAACTTTCAAGACTTCTTGGATTGTTCAGGTCAAAATACGGATAACTCGCCATGCCCAGCACTTCTCCGTTGTTCGGATTCATTACCAGTACCGCTGTTGCACTGGACGGCTTTTCTTCATTATATGCCGCAATGTGTTTTTCAATAATCCGCTGTACATTATAGTCAATGGTTGTCACAATATTGTTGCCGTCTACGGCATCTTTGGTTGTTTCCTGCACATCAAGATTATCATTGACATAACTGTAGGATACGCCGTCTGTTCCTGAAAGTTCATCATCATAATAGCTTTCCAGTCCCAGTTCACCGCCGTTTGCCGCACTTGCAAAACCAACAACATCACATGCCATAGTTGAAAATGGATATTTTCTGACATAGGAATTTTCAAACCACACACCCTTGATATTCGGATTATTTTTTGTATCTGCAACAAGTGCCTTAAAATCAGCAATCTCATCCGAAGTCAGTCCCATCGCCAGACGCTCGTACTGGGAATCTTTCTTCACTGCCAATGTCTGTTCCAATTCCTGACGGTTTAACCCAAAACACTGTACCAGCGCATTTAAGGTCGGTTCTTTATACTTCTCATCGGAAAGCACCAGCTTCGGATCTAATATAAGGTTGTACACTCTTTCGCTGTACGCAAGAATATTTCCATTCGAGGTCAGAATCTGTCCCCGCTTATACGGAATTGTTGTTGACGTATACGTCTGATGGTCTAACACAGCTTTGGAATATGCATCACCGTGATTATAATTAATCCATGCGATTCTTCCTGCTAAAACTGCCAGTGCTGCCATAACACACAAAAAAGCAATGCCGGCTTTTTTGTGTACTTTTTTGAGCATTGCTTTTTTTCTTCTGTATTTATTTCGTTTTGCACGTTCCTGACTACTTTCTACCATTTATGTATCTCCAATGTATCTTTTTAGTCTGCATTCGGAATATTCTGATACTGCTTTACATATTCACTCTCGCCTGCTGCGTAACGGATAACCTGTCCTTTTGCCGGATAAACCATTCCCAGTTCATTGACCGCTGTATCATAAATTGCATCATAGTCGATATCGGCTTCTGCCTGTGCTTCACGTTCATCATTCTGTGAGGTCAGGGTATTTAACTGCATTTCCAGATCAGATACTGCGGCTGCATTAGTCTTTACCTCAGACTGTAAATTCAGATACTGGTAGCACAGTCCGAACATCACAGCTACCACTGCCGTTACTGCCACTGTATAAAGAAAGTTCATCTTATTGGCACGTCGTATCTTTCTTTGCTGTTCCCGTTTTCTTTTTCGTTCTTCCTCAAGCTGTTCAATACTTGTCGGATCATTGGAATAAGGTTCTGCTACCTGCAGTTTTCTTACCGTATTTCCCTGAACATAACCGGTTCTTTTTTCATACTTTATGGTGTTTCCATAACTTTTGCGCGCCATTTACTTTCCTCCCTGCTGACTTTTTTTACGTTTGTAAAACGTTACACACTTTTAAGCTTATCTCCTGCGTTCAAACACACGCAGCTTTGCGCTTTTTGCTCTTTTATTTTCTTCAAGCTCTTCTTCTGACGGAAGAATTGGCTTTCTTGTAATTACTTTTCCCTTAGATTTTTTCCCACATACGCACACCGGGAAATCCGGTGGGCAGGTACATGGATTTTCATTATTTTTAAACTGCACCTTTACAATCCGGTCTTCTAACGAATGGAATGTAATAATGCAGAAACGTCCTTTGTCATTTAAATGTTCAATCATGCTGTCAATTGAATTATTCAATACGTCCAGTTCATGATTCAGTTCAATCCGTATCGCCTGAAATGTCTTCTTAGACGGATGTCCTCCAACAGCCCTGCATTTCATTGGAATCGCCGCCTTGATAATTTCATTTAACTCAAATGTAGTTTCTATCGGCTTTTCGCTTCTTGCTGCCACAATATGCTTTGCGATATTCTTTGCAAATTTATCTTCACCATAATCCCGGATAATGCGGTAAAGTTCCATTTCGTTGTATTCATTCAAAATATCTTTTGCCGTCATCTGCTGCCGTCTGTCCATACGCATGTCAAGCGGTGCATCCGTCTTATAGGTAAATCCTCTTTCTGCGGTATCTAACTGGTAAGAAGACACGCCCAGATCCAAAAGAATCCCATCGACTCTTTCAATTCCTAAGTCCTTCAATACCATATCCATATTACAATAATTATTCCGTACAATGGTGACTCTGTCTGCAAACGGCTTTAACCGTTCACCGGCTGCTGCAATTGCCGCCTCATCCTGATCAATGCCGATGAGTCTTCCTTTGGATGAAAGCCTGCTGGCAATTTCATAAGAATGTCCGCCACCGCCCAGCGTTCCGTCCACGTAGATTCCATCCGGTCTGATATTTAAATTGTCAATCGTTTCCTGCAATAATACAGACTTGTGTTTAAATTCCATGTTTTTCTCCATTTTCAAAACGCATCTTTTTACGGGCAGTCTAAATAGAAAATCCTAAACTCTCCATATTCTCCGCCACTTCATCCATATCGTCATCATAGCTTTCAATACATTCCTGCCAGCGTTCTTTACTCCAGATTTCCACGCGGTTGGCAACCCCGACCATCACAACTTCTTTTTCAAGTCCCGCAAATTCACGAAGAACCTGCGGCAGAAGAATTCTTCCCTGTTTATCAACTTCACAGGATGCCGCTCCTGCAAGGAAAAAACGTGCAAACTGTCTGGAGTTTTTATTGGTCAGCGGCAGCGACTGAAGCTTTTCTTCAAATGCCTGCCATGCATCCGGCGGATAAACAAAAAGGCAGCCGTCTAATCCCTTGGTTACGACAAAACCGTCCCCTAAGGCATCGCGGAACTTTGCAGGAACAATAACTCGTCCCTTACCATCAATTGTATGGTTGTATTCACCCATAAACATGATTGTTGTTCCTCCGTCTACCACTTTTTACCATTTGCCACCACTTTCCACCACTTTAGAGTCAATTCTATACTTATTTGTGGAAAAATACAAGTGTTTTTTTAGAATTTAACGCACTAAATTCACAGTTTTTCCGCCTGTCTGAAAGTTATCCACCAGATTTGACATTTTCCGCGTATTCTGCACCCTGATGACTGCTTTTTTGCTGTACCTGCCTATCGGAAAGATTTCATTTTTTTCTAAAGTTGGCACTACCATGTTGAATTCAATGCTTTTTTATAGTAAAATATACGGTTGTATCTGACATTTTTAAAAATCAGGGGAAATCCCCATAAAAACAAAGGAGATAGAGATTTTATGAAACTCGGTATTGTAGGTTTGCCAAATGTCGGCAAAAGTACGCTTTTTAACTCATTAACAAAAGCTGGCGCTGAATCTGCCAACTACCCGTTCTGCACCATTGACCCGAATGTAGGTGTCGTTGCCGTTCCGGATGAACGTTTAAACAAGCTTGCAGCATTATACAATTCTGCAAAGATTACCCCTGCCGTCATCGAATTCGTTGATATCGCAGGGCTTGTAAAGGGGGCTTCTAAGGGTGAAGGTCTTGGAAACCAGTTCCTTGCCAATATCCGTGAAGTTGATGCCATTGTTCATGTTGTCAGATGTTTTGAAGATTCCAATATTGTCCATGTAGACGGTTCTATCGACCCGCTCCGTGATATTGAAACGATTAATCTGGAGTTAATCTTTTCGGATATTGAAATTCTGGAAAGACGTCTTGCAAAACAGAAAAAAGCAGCTTACAACAATAAGGAAATTTTAAAAGAATGTGATTTAATTGAGCGTCTGATTGCTTTCCTTGAAGCCGGAAATCTGGCTAAGAATTTTGAACTGGAAGACGATGATGAAGCAGCACTCATGAAAGAATATAACTTATTAACAGCAAAACCGGTCATCTTTGCTGCCAATGTTACAGAAGATGATTTACCGGATGACGGTGCTTCCAACAAATATGTAGCTTCTGTACGTGAATTTGCAGCAAAGGAAAACTGCGAAGTTTTCGTTATCTGCGCGCAAATCGAACAGGAAATCTCCGAACTGGATGATGACGAAAAGAAAATGTTCTTAGAAGACTTAGGCATCAGTTCTTCCGGTCTTGATAAGCTGATTGCCGCAAGTTACCGTATCCTCGGTCTGATCAGTTACTTAACTGCCGGTGAAACCGAAACCCGTGCATGGACAATCGTTAAAGGTACGAAAGCGCCTCAGGCTGCCGGAAAAATCCATAGCGATTTTGAACGCGGCTTCATCCGTGCCGAAGTTGTCAACTATCAGGATTTATTGGACTGTGGTTCTTATACAGCCGCCAAGGAAAAAGGACTTGTCGGTCTGGAAGGAAAAGAATATGTTGTAAAAGACGGCGATGTCATTTTGTTCCGCTTCAACGTATAAGCAAAAAAATATGCCTGTCAGATACCCGTGTTACTTGACGCATCTGACAGGCATATTTTTTGCTTTTACATCAATTCCTTGAATTTTTTTACGTTTTCGGCAGCATCGCCTTTAAAGACGGCTGAACCGGCTACGATGATGTTGGCACCGGCATCAAGGGCGGCTCTGACGTTGTCAGTGTTGATTCCACCGTCTACTTCGATGTCTGCATGAAGCCGGTTTTCATCAAGCAGTTTTTTGATGCGGCGTATTTTATCGAGGGATTCCGGGATGAATTTCTGTCCGCCCGCGCCCGGTACGACACTCATCACCAGTACCATATCGACCTGATTCAGATACGGTTCTATGGCTGATACCGGAGTATCTGGATTTAAGGTGATTGCAGGCTTTACGCCGAGCTGGCGAATTGCCTCTAAGGTTGCTGCAACGTCTTTGCAGGCTTCGACATGTACAGTGATGATATCTGCTCCGCAGTCTGCAAAGTCTTTGACATAACGGATGGGTTCATCTATCATTAAATGCACATCAAACACCCTTTTGGTGCAGGAACGGATGGATTTGATGACCGGCATGCCGTATGAGATGTTTGGTACGAACTGTCCGTCCATGACATCTATATGCACGTACTCCGCGCCTGCTTTGTCGATAGCTGCAATTTCCTCTCCCAGTTTTTTAAAGTCCGCCGATAAGAGCGATGGTGATAAAATATTCATGTTTCTTTTGATTCCTTCTTTAATACTTTTTTTGTTCTTTTAATTCCTGATACATTGTAGTATAACTCTCATAGCGCATTTTATGAATCTTTCCATCAGAAACTGCCGCTTTTACGGCGCAGTCCGGCTCATTCATATGCACACAACCGTTAAACCGGCAGCTGCCCTCAAGTGGTTCAAATTCTGGAAAATAAAAACGCAGGTCTTCTTTTTCCAACTCCGGCAGATTCATTGAAGTAAATCCCGGTGTGTCCATCAGATACGACCGTCCGCTGATATGAAATATCTCGGAATGTCTTGTCGTATGGCGTCCTCTGCCGATTTTGCTGATGTCGCCTGTTTCCATCCTTGCATCAGGAAGTAAAAGATTGGTCATAGAGGACTTTCCCACACCGGAAGGCCCTGCAAGTACCGTTGTTTTACCTTCAAGAATCTCACATACTTTATCAATTCCTGTTTTTTCATAGGTACTGGTAAAAACAATCTGGCAGTCCGCGCCTGCGTAAATCTCCCGCAGACGCTCTTTTTCATCTGCTCCGATTAAATCTTCCTTATTAAAACAGATCACGGTCGGTACGTTCTGATAATCCATCATCACCAAAAAGCGGTCCAATAAATGAAAATTCGGCTCAGGATTTGCTGCCGCAAAAATAACCATTGCCTGGTCTACGTTTGCTGATGCCGGACGGATTAATTCATTTTTTCTTGGCAGAATCTCCGTAATATTACCTTTTGCCTGTTCTTCATCGAGTACTTCAATTGCAACCAAATCGCCGACCAGCGGCTTTACTTTGCGGTTTCTGAAAATGCCCTTTGCCTTACATTCATAAATGGTATCCGTTTCTTCCGCATAAACATAATAAAATCCTGCAATGCCTTTAATAATCTTTCCCTGCATACACGCTCCTGTTACTGTGCCGTATTACTGCCGGAAGCTGCCGTTGTCTTGACGGCTGCGGTTGTAGACTGGCTTGCTGCCGTTGTTGCAGGTTCTGTTGCCTTCTGATAGTGGCTGACTACGATTGTTACGGTTGTACCGCTCTCTAAAGATTCGCCTGAATTGTAACCCTGTGCCGTTACCAGTCCGTAGGTACCGGAGGTGGACTGATATGTTACAGACGGAACGAGTCCCTGGTCTTTGATTGCCTGCTTTGCAGCATCTTCTGTCAGACCGATAACATTTGGCATCTTTGCATAGCTGACCTTTTTACCCTGACTGACTGTAATTGTTACGGTATCTCCTTCTGATGCCGATGCATTTGCAGAAGGCGACTGGCTGATAACATTCCCCTGTTCTACAGAATCGCTGTAATCATATTCCACATCTACCGAAAATCCTGCACTCTTTAATGTTGATGTTGCCTTTGACTCAGACATACCGACAACATTATTGACCTTTACGCTGTCAGGTCCTGAACTGATGGTTAATGTAATCGTTGTATTTTTTGCAACGGATGTACCCTGCTTTGTACCCTGGGAAATGACATTGCCTTTTTCAACGGTTGAGGAAGCCTGATAACTTGCCTTATAGCCGAGTCCGACCTTATTTAATTCTTCCTTGGCTTCGTCTTCTGTCTTGCCGACTACGTTTGGAACAGAAACCTTTTCGGAAGAGGCTGTTGTAGCATTTGCCTGTGTCGTCTGCGCTGTTGTTTTTTCACTCTTTCCGCCAAATGAAACACCGCCTACCAGCTTTACAATCACAAATACAGCAATAATTAAAATAACCGCAATGATACCGACACCAATCCACTTTGTCATCTTATCAAGTTTATCGTTATTCTCATCGTCAATATCCAGTGTTTCATCATCATCGTCGTCATCATCTTCATCATCTGTAAGTCCGTCTGATAAATCATCGTCATCATCATTAAGATAATCATCTTCAATGTCGTCTTCCTCATCGGAAGAATTCTGTGGCTGCTCTGTCTGCTGTGCATACATCGGTGCAATTTTAACAAAGTCTTCTTCCGGCATGACAAGGGACTTTTTCAAATCCGCAATCAGATCAGACACCGTCTGGTATCTTCTCTCTGTTTTTTTCTGTGTACATTTTAAAACAATCTTATCCACGCTTAACGGTACATCTTCCGCAATCTCCGACGGCGCAGGAATTGCATCCTGAATGTGCTGTACGGCTACCGCGACGGTTGTATCACCGTCAAACGGCACTTTTCCGGTAAGCATTTCATACAGTGTGATACCAAATGAATAAATGTCGCTGCGCTCATCCGAATATCCGCCTCTTGCCTGTTCCGGTGACATATAATGCACAGAGCCCATGGCTGCTGATGAATTAATTGTACTTGAAGTTGCTGCTTTGGCAATGCCAAAATCCGTTACCTTAACCTTGCCTTCTTTGGAAATAATAATATTCTGTGGCTTAATATCACGGTGTACAATATGGTGCTTATGTGCTGCTTCCATACCGTTAGCAACCTGAATGGCAATGCTGACTGCCTCTTTATAAGGAAGCTTTCCTCTTTTTTCAATATATTTTTTCAGGGTAATTCCCTCAACCAGCTCCATGACAATGTAGTGAATTCCGTTTTCTTCGCCTACATCATAAACATTGACAACATTCGGGTGTGAAAGCCCTGCTGCCGACTGTGCTTCGACCCGGAACTTGGATACAAAACTGGTATCCTGGCTAAATTCCGGCTTTAAGACTTTGATTGCAACATAACGGTTCAACTTATGGCATTTTGCCTTATAAACATCAGACATACCGCCGTTTCCGATTTGCTCCAGAATCTCATATCTGTCCGCTAAAAACATTCCTTTTCTTAACATCCTACCATTTACCTTTCCTGTTACGGTTCTATAATCATTACAGTAATATTATCTTTTCCGCCGTTTGCATTGGCTGCTGCGACCAGATTTTTCGCAGCGGTTTCAATATCCGGGGCAGACTTTACAATCTTTAAAATATCCGCATCCTCAACCATATTGCTCAGTCCGTCCGTACACATAAGAATACAGTCATTTGGCTTTAAATCAACGGAAAACATTTCGGCCTCCACGGTATCATACCCGCCAATTGCCCTTGTAATAATATTTTTCTTTTCATGATTGCGTGCCTGTTCCCTGTTAATCTCACCCATGCTGACCATTTCTTCCACTAGAGAATGATCCCTTGTAATCTGTGTAATTTCATTTCCTAAAATATATAACCGGCTGTCTCCGACATTGGCAACCCGTAAAATATTATCATACACGGTTGCCGCTACCAATGTCGTTCCCATTCCTTCATAATCCTCTGATTCCGCTGCCTTTTGTAATAACCTGCGGTTGACCTGTGTTACGGCATTGTTAATAATCGAAACCGGGTCTTTTAGCGTTGAATCCTGCACAAGCGATACAAATGTTTCTACTGTATATCTTGATGCCATGTCCCCCGCCTTATGTCCTCCCATTCCGTCTGCTACCAGAAACAGATTCGGCAGACTGCCGGTTTCAGTCAGCGAATAATAAACGTAGTCCTGATTGACACTTCTCTCCCGTCCTACATCCGTAACTGCCTGAACCTTCATCATTTCCTCCATTCCGCTGTAATTCATTATTGTTGTGATTCCATATAGCTCTTTCTTAATTGTCCACAGGCACCATCAATATCTCTGCCCATTTCCCTTCTTATTGTAACATTTATTCCGTTTCTTTCAAGCTTATTTTTAAAAGCCGCTATTGCCTGCTTTTCGGACTGCCTGTAATCGCGTTCCTTAATCGGATTGACCGGAATCAGATTCACATGGCAGTTCATGCCATGTAAAAGTCCGGACAACTGTTCTGCGCACTCCTGTGTGTCGTTGACACCTTTGACAAGACTGTACTCAAAAGAAATGCGTCTTCCAGTCTGTTTTAAATAATACCGGCAAGCTTCCATAATCTGCTCAATTGAATATTTATTGGCAATCGGCATCATGGTCTTTCTTAATTCATCATTCGGTGCATGAAGGGAGATTGCCAGCGTAATCTGTAACTGCAGGTCTGCAAGTTCCCGTATCTTATCCACCAGTCCACAGGTCGATACCGTTATATTTCTTGCGCTGATATGTAGCCCCTTGTCTGAATTGATTAATTTTAAAAACTGTACCACATTTTGAAAATTATCCATCGGTTCTCCCGAACCCATAATGACAATGTTGTCAACCCGCTCCCCGGAAATCGTCTGGATCCGGTATATCTGGTCTAACATTTCCGACGGTGCCAGATTACGCACCATGCCGTCCAGTGTCGATGCACAGAAGCGGCAGCCCATGCGGCAGCCCACCTGCGAAGAAATACACACGGAATTGCCGTGGTGATATTTCATCAGGACACTCTCAATTAAATTGCCGTCATACAGCTTGAATAAATATTTCGATGTGCCGTCAATCTGTGATACCTGCACCCGCTCTGCGGTCAGTGCCGTCAGGCGACAGTTTTCTTTTAATGTTTTTCTTAAACTTTCCGGCAGGTTTGTCATCTGATCAAAATCCGTTACCAATTTCTGATGCAGCCACTGATACACCTGTGATGCCCGGAATTTTTTCTCGCCCAGCTGCTCAAAATATGCCTGCAGCTGTGCTTCATCCATTGATTTAATATCTATTAATTCTAAAGAATCGTTATTCACACTTTTTCTCCGTTCCGCAGGTATTTTAAAGTTTCTTTCGGAATTTCACCATAAAAAATCCGTCTGTTCCGTCTATGCCCGGCAGAAGCTGTTTCGCACTGCCTTCGCGTATAAATGGAAAGTTCTTTTCAAACCATGCGGCATTCTCTTCATTTTCCGGCCGGCTGATAGTACATGTACTGTACACCAGTGTACCGCCCGGTTTTACATACTCCTGCACAACCGTTAAGATTTCACGCTGTAATGATGCAAGCTGTTCAATCTTTTCAATATCCGTATGATACTTGATATCCGGCTTTCTGCCGATAATGCCAAGTCCCGAACACGGCAGATCCGCAAGCACAATATCGGCACTTTCCTTTGATGCCGTATCGGAAACTCTTGCATCCCACTCTTTTACAGAAATGTTATCCAGTCCGAGCCGCGCTATATTTTCACGGATAAGCTGTGTCTTTAACGGTGTTAAATCTCTCGCCTCAACACTGCCGTCTGTAAGTTTTAATGCTACATTCATGCTCTTTCCGCCCGGTGCCGCACATACATCAATAATACGGTCATGTGGTGCAGGAGATGCCAGTTCTCCCGCAAGCATGGAACTGATGTCCTGTACAAAAAATTCACCCCGCTGAAAGCTTTCACAGGCAAGCAGATAATCATATCCTGTAATTTTTAACGCATACGGAAGTCCTTCCACTGCCTCAGCCTGAATATTTTCACTGAGCAGATGTGCCTTTAATTCCTCTACCGTAAGCTTTTTCGTATTACAACGGATATACGTTGTCTTTTCCTTATAAAAGCCCGCAAGTATGGATTCTACTGTTGTATCATCAGCCTGTTTCTTAAAAAATGCCACCAGTTCTTCCGGCATGGAATAACGCACGGATAAATATTTTACCGGTTCTTTTTTCTGGTCCGGATATTCGCAGGTGCAGTCATTTCTTGCAATATTTCTTAAAACACCGTTTACAAAGCCTTTTAAATTCACAAAATGGCGTTTCCCTGCCAGCTTTACCGCTTCGTTGCAGACTGCTGATACCGGCACATTATCCATATATTTCAGCTGATACACCGACATCTCCAAAAGACTGCGGATCAGCGGTTTCATCTTCCTTACCGGTGTTTTGGAATACTGATTAATGATATAATCCAATTCAATCCGCCGTTCCAGCGTTCCCTGTGCCAGCCTTGTAATAAAGCTGCGCTGGTGCTTTAACAGATACTGGTATTTTTTGAGTGCCGCACCAATCACCAGATGGCTCATGGCTTCGGGGCGGTTTAATTCCAGCAGAATATCCAGTACAATTTCGCGTTCATTAACGCTGTCTGCCATATCCTTTGTTGTCTTGTCTTTAGTCACGGTCATTTCCTCCAAACAGGCGAAGCAGTCTTAATAACTGCAATACTGCGGTTGTCGCAGCCGCAACATAAGTGAGTGCCGCCGCAGATAAAACCTTTCTTGTATCCGATACTTCATCTTTTTGTAAAATTCCGGTTTCGGACAACAGCTTTAATGCCCTGCCGGATGCGTTAAATTCGACCGGAAGCGTCACAAGCTGAAACAATACCGCTGCCGAAAACATCAGAATACCAATCATAATCAGTGTATGACTGCCGCCAAAGAAAATGCCAAGAATAATAAAAAGCCACGATAACTGTGAGCCTATATTGGCAACCGGCACGAGTGCGCTTCGAAATGACAGCGGTGCATAACCTCTTGCGTGCTGGATCGCGTGTCCGCATTCATGTGCCGCAACACCGACTGCCGCTACCGATGTACTCGCATAGACGGCATCAGAAAGATTTAATGTCTTGTTTCTTGGGTCATAATGGTCTGTCAGTTTTCCCGATACCCGCTGGATTGCCACATCATAAATGCCCTGTGACTGCAAAATACGTTCTGCCGCCTGCGCTCCGGTCATGCCTGAGCGGCTGCGTACCCTGGAGTATTTTGAGAATCTGGAATTGACCAGAAACTGTGCAAACAGTGAAATCAGTGCTGATATGACAATCAGCATATACGTTGGGTCATAATAATAGTAACCATAATATCTTCCCGGCATAATATCCTCCAATCCGCAGACATTCCAATGTCGGAGGATACGCGAACTGAATGAATTCAGTTCTGCGATAAGGGCAGATTGATAATGCCTGCTTTATCAATCTGCCGTATGAACAGGCTTAAATATAAAGCCTGTTCATACTTTCCTCCAATCCGCAATCTAAATTATTTTCCGAGTTCCATTCCTTTTTCCAGACGGCTTCCACGTAAGAAAGCATCCGATGTCATGCGCTTTTTACCCTCTGCCTGGACTTCATTGACTTTTAACAAATCCTTTCCGCACCCGATAAAAAAGGTGTGTGGCAGCACTGCTACAATCTGTCCCGGCTCTGCACCTTTAAAATCTGTGCTGTATTCCGGAAATTCCGCTTCTGCCTGCTCTTTTGTATACACATCCGCATCCCAGATTTTGAGCATTTTCCCGTTTAAATGAGTAAATGCGCTCGGCCACGGATTCAGTCCGCGAATCAGCCGCTCTAATGCATCCGCTTCCTTTGAAAAGTCCAGCTCACCGAATGATTTTTTTATCATCTTTACATAAGAAGCTTCTTCTTCGTTCTGCTTCTGCGGCTTTAAGGTTCCGGCTTTCGCCTCCTCTAAGGTCTTTACAAGAAGCTGTGCGCCTACATCGCTTAAACGGTCAAACAGACTGCCGCCGGTTTCCTTCGGGTCAAGCTTTACTTTTTCTGTCAAAAGAATATCTCCGGTATCCAATCCTTCATTCATCTGCATGGTTGTTACACCGGAATATTCGCAACCGTCAATGACTGCCCACTGAATTGGCGCCGCACCACGGTATTTCGGAAGCAGGGAAGCATGGACATTGATACAGCCGTATTTCGGCATATGAATAATTTCTGCCGGAAGCAGTTGTCCGAATGCCACAACTACAATCACATCTGCTTCATATCCTCTTAATTCTTCAATAAATGCTTCTTCTCTGGCACGCTGTGGCTGTAATACCGTCAGATTGTGCTTTAACGCCGCTTCCTTGACCGGTGACATGCTCATTGCACCGCCTCTGCCCTTTGGCTTATCCGGCTGTGTCACAACCGCAGCCACTTCATGTCCGGCGGCAAGCACAGCCTCTAGTGTCCCCACCGAAAAATCCGGTGTACCCATAAAAATAACTCTCATATACTCTCCATTTCCGGACGACTTTACTGCAAAACAGCGATTTTCCGTCTGCCTTTTAAAATATCTGCTTTATCGGAAAGCAGCATCTGCATAAATAAACCTCAATTTATGGTTTATTTACGCTTCATCGTCCTCTTTATCAATCTGCATCATTTCAGTTGCTTTATCAACATACATCACACCGTCAAGGTGGTCGATTTCATGGCACAGACATCTTGCAAGCAGTTCTGTTCCTTCGATAATGTACTCCTGCATATTTTCATCATATGCCTTGACCTTTGCATAGTTTGGACGGGTTACGATACCGACTTTATTCGGCACGCTCAAACACCCTTCCTGACCGGTCTGCTCGCCGCTTGTTTCCAGAATAACCGGATTAATCAGCACTAACGGTTCTTCACCGCAGTCAATAACTACAAGGCGTTTTCTGATACCGACCTGCGGTGCGGCAAGCCCGACACCGTCCGCATCATACATTGTTTCAAACATATCATCAATTAATTCCTGAATTCTCGGTGTAACCTCTGTAATTTCTTTTGCTTTTTTTCTTAAAATTTCATCGCCTAAAACCCTGATATTTCTAATCGCCATTTTTATCCTCTTTCTATATTTTATATTTTCTATCAATTAAAATCAAACTGCAGTCCAATGCTGCGGAACAACGTATTTTCCCTGCAAAGCGTTTCCAGCCTGTCCTTGCACGCTGTCAGCTTCTCATAAGCCGTAGCTTTTAAATACACAACCTGATTATAATAATCATTTCTTTTATAAACACCTGCTGCAACCGGACCTGTAATGCGTACCTGTTCTTTTTTCCATTCGGGAATTACTTCCTTTAAAAAGGTACATGCGGCAAGCAGCTGTTCTTCATTTTTTGAAGAAAGGGTCACCATCAGCATATTGCAGACCGGCGGATAATCCATAATCGAGCGGAAAGCAATTTCTTCCTCATAAAATTGCTCATAATTCTGCGCCGCGGCGGCGGCAATGCTGTAGTGCTGCGGTGTATATGTCTGAATCACGACTTCTCCTGCCTGCCTTCCGCGTCCCGCTCTGCCTGCCGCCTGTGTCAGCAGTTCAAAGGTCCGCTCTGCCGCCCGGTAATCTCCGGCATACAGCGACATATCTGCCGCCAGTACACCTACCAGCGTTACATTGGGAAAATCATGCCCCTTTACAATCATTTGCGTTCCTACTAATATATCGGCTTCCTGCGCCGAAAATGCAGCCAGTATCTTTTCATGGCCTTCCTTGCCTGCCGTGGTATCCATATCCATGCGCAAAACCCGCGCCTGCGGATACATTTTTTTCACAGCTTCCTCTATCTGCTGTGTACCGGCACGGAATCCTGAAATATACTTTGAGCCGCATACCGGACACCGTGTAACCCGCGGCTGTTCGTACCCGCAGTAATGGCAGACCATTTTCCCGTTTTTATGCTCGGTAAGGGAAATATCGCAGTGCGGGCATTTTAAAACATGTCCGCACATACGGCAGGACACAAATCCCGCATAGCCTCTTTTATTTAAAAAAAGTATAATCTGTTCCTTTGCCGCCAGCCTCCGCTGTATCAGCTCCTGTAGACGGCGTGAAAAAACAGAGCGGTTGCCGCACTTTAATTCTTCCCGCAAATCCACCGTATATACGGCAGGCAGTGTGCCGCTTGCACGCCGGGGCAGTTCTAACAGGGTATATTCGTTTTTCTTTGCCCGGTAAAATGCCTCTACGGACGGTGTCGCCGAGCCGAATACCACACCTGCGCCGCACATTTTGGCAATGTGGACTGCCGTTTCCCGCGCATGGTAACGCGGCGCCTGTTCACTTTTATAAGCCCCTTCGTGTTCTTCATCCATGATGATAAGCCCAAGATTTGTAAAAGGTGTGAACAAAGCGGAACGCGGTCCAATCATAATGCTGATTTCTCCGCGCATGGCACGTAAAAACTGGTCATACCGCTCTCCCTTGGACATTCTCGAATGTAAAACCGACACCTGACTGCCAAACCGCCTGTAAAAACGCTGTACCGTCTGAAAGGTCAGGGCGATTTCAGGAATCAGGACGATTGCCTGTTTTCCCTGCGCCGTCACGTGCTGTATCATTTCAATATAACAGAGTGTCTTTCCGCTTCCTGTTACACCGTACAGCAGCCACGGTTTCCGCTCCCCCGCATCAAACTGTGTACAAAACTGCGTGACCGCCTTCTGCTGGGCTTCATTTAAAATGAGCCGTTCCTGTCCGGGGGCTGTTTCCCGCACCGGATTACGATACAGCTCCTGTGTTTCCACCGTAATGACATTTTGCTTTTCCAATGCCTGAATTGTCTGTGTCGTTATCTGATACTGCTCCTTTAAAACTGCCGTGTCCAGTCCGTTCTCATCTGTTTTACAGAGTGCTTTTAACAGCCGCACCCTTGCCACGGCATTTTTCTTTTCATACAGTGCCAGATATTCTGCCGCTTTTTCCTTTGATACGGCAAGGCGCACTGTCTTTTTTTCTTTCTGTCGCACTTTTTCCTTTACCGGAAGCACCGTTTTTAAAGCCTGATTCATTGTCGAGCCGTACTGCTTTTTTAACCACGCCGCAAGCTGTATCATACGTCCGACTGCCTGAATCCCGCTTTGGGATACGCTGTCGATGTCTTTTATTTTCTCAGCCGGAATCTTGGGGGTACTGCCGATACCGATGACATATCCTGTCAGCAGACGGTTTCCCCTGCCAAACGGAATCTGCACCATAACCCCAATCTGCACTTCATTTTCCAATTCGGGAGGAATCCTGTACTGAAAGGTTTTATCCAGTTGTTCCTGTGAAATATCCACAATAATATCTGCGTACATGGTTCCTCCTTTTTGATTGGACGGACATTATCCGTATATTAATCCCGGCATTTTAAACATTTTTTTCCGCCAGTTCTTTTAAAACTTCGGCAATCAGCACTCTTTCATCCATCGGATGCTTCACACCCTTGATTTCCTGATAGTCTTCGTGGCCTTTTCCGGCAAGGACAATAATATCGCCCGGTTCGCCGTGTTCAATCGCATAGCGGATTGCTTCTTTTCTGTCTGTAATGCTGATATATTTTCCGTCTGTCTTTGAAATGCCGGTTTTAATATCTTCAATAATGGCTTCCGGGTCTTCAAATCTCGGATTATCCGATGTAATAATCGTAAAATCAGCCAGTTTTCCCGAAACCTCACCCATTTCAAAACGTCTTTCCTTAGAGCGGTTGCCTCCACAGCCGAATACGCACACCAGACGGTGTGGGTTGTATTCTTTTAATGTTTCAAGTATACTTTTTAAAGACATGGCATTATGGGCGTAATCAATCATCAGTGAAAATTCATCAGATACCTTTACCAGCTCGATCCTGCCCTTGACTTTGACTTCTGCCAGTGTCTTTTTTAACGTTTCCTGCGGCACCTGAAAATGTCTTGTAACCGCAATCGCACACAGTGAATTATAAACCGAGAACTTTCCCGGAAGATTGAGTGCCACGTCCATGTCCAGCGCACCGGTACAACGGTATGTAAGTCCCACCGTTCCTCTTTCATGCTTTAAGCAGATGTCGCAGGCTCTAAGCTGTGCTTTTTCCGATAAACCGTAAGTTTCGATTTCACAGGTCGCATTTTTAATGACTTCTGCCGTATGCTTGTCGTCTGCATTGACAATGCCTGTTTTACACTGGCTGAAAAGCTTTGCCTTGCATGCCAGATATTCTTCAAAAGAAGCGTGTTCATTCGGTCCGATATGATCCGGTTCAAGATTGGTAAATACACCGATGTCAAATAAAATACCGGCGGTTCTGTCAAGCTTTAAGCCCTGTGAGGAAACCTCCATGACAACTGCCTTACAGCCTGCCTTTACCATTTTGGCAAACGATTCATGAATCTGATAAGACTCCGGTGTTGTATTGCAGGATGCCCAGCTTTCATCACCGATAATCGTTTCGATTGTACCGATTAAACCGGTTTTAATACCGCAGGCTTCCAGCACGTTGCGGATCATATAGGTTGTCGTTGTCTTTCCCTTTGTCCCCGTAATGCCGATTGTAAACAGCTTTTCTGCCGGATTGTCAAAATATGCGGCTGACATGAATGCCAGTGCATATCTTGTATTTTCAACCGAAACCACCGTTACCGTATCTGGAATCTGCGCCAGATATTCTTCCTTACAGCCCTGCTGTACCACAATCACGGAAGCCTTCTGTTCTACTGCCGCCTGAATATATGTGTGTCCGTCACTGACCGCACCCACGATGCAGACAAATGCCGTATTTTCCCTGACTTTTCTGGAATCTGAAGTCAGACTTTCCACCTGCGTTTCCACACTCCCCGAAACCAGTGTATAAGAAAGCTTCTCCAGCAACTTTGATAAATTCATACTAATCCTCGTTTCTGAGCAACTTGTTGCGAAGAGGCGATGAGAAATTCGCACAGGCGATTTCTCATCTGCCATCATAGCTATTTGTTTTTGCTCAGAAACAAATAGCTGTGTGAACAAGCTTTCATTTATGGCTTGTTCACACTACTCCAATTCCGCAGGCATTTTAATGCCGGAGGAATCGCGAGCCAAATGTTAGATTTGGCTCTGCGATAATACACTTTGTGACGCCTGCGGCACAAAGTGCTATGCGAAAATCTTTGATTTAAGGATTTTCGCATTTCCCTCTAAAATAATCCCACAATTTTATTATTTTCTTCATCAAAATCAATACCGTACGCCGCCGGTTTCTTTGGAAGTCCCGGCATGGTGAGTACCTTGCCTGTCAGGACAACCACAAAGCCTGCGCCTGCATTGATATAAACTTCACGGACATTAATCGTGAAATTTTCCGGACGACCGAGCAGTTTCGGATTATCTGAAAGTGAATACTGTGTCTTTGCCATGCAGACCGGAAGATTTCCAAAGCCCATTTCTTCAATGTGCTTTAATTCTTTCTTCGCGGCATCGGAATACGTTATGCCGTCTGCGCCGTAGATTTCTTTTGCCACGGTTTCAATCTTTTCTTCCAGAGAAGCTTCATCTTTATAAAGCGGTTTAAATTCAGACGGTTTTTCCACAGCCTTTAATACCTTTTCAGCCAGTTCTACGCCGCCTTCGCCGCCTTTTTCCCACACCTTTGCCAGTGCAAATTCACAGCCCTGTTCTTCACAGTGTTTTTTAATAAACTCATATTCTTCCTGTGTATCGGTAATAAATGCATTTAAGGTTACAACAACCGGCACACCATACTTCTTAATATTTTCAATGTGCTTATCAAGGTTTGCAATACCTTTCTTTAAGGCTTCCATATTTTCCTGTCCGAGTTCGTCCTTTGGCACACCGCCGTTATACTTTAATGCACGCACGGTCGCTACAATGACAGCCGCAGCCGGTTTTAGGCCGGATAATCTGCACTTTATGTCAAAGAATTTTTCAGCGCCTAAATCTGCACCGAATCCGGCTTCCGTAACTGCATAATCCGCAATCTTTAATGCCAGCTTTGTTGCACGTACAGAATTACAGCCGTGTGCAATATTGGCAAACGGACCGCCGTGTACAAGTACCGGTGTATTTTCCAACGTCTGTACCATATTCGGCTTTAATGCATCCTTTAATAAAACTGCCATTGAGCCGGTTGCCTGGATATCATCTGCCGTAACCGGGTCTCCGTCTACGTTGTACGCCACAATCATTTTTCCGAGACGTGCCTTTAAATCCTTCATATCGTTTGCAAGACATAAAACACCCATGATTTCAGAAGCCACCGTAATAATAAAATGATCTTCTCTCATAATGCCGTCTGCCTTGCCGCCCATACCGATAATAATATTTCTCAACTCTCTGTCATTCATATCCACACAGCGTTTCCAAACAACACGCTTTGTATCAATGCGGAGTGCATTGCCCTGATGAATATGATTGTCTAACATTGCCGCAAGCAGATTGTTTGCAGATGTAATTGCGTGGAAATCTCCCGTAAAATGCAGATTTAAATCTTCCATCGGCACAACCTGGGCATATCCGCCGCCTGCCGCACCGCCTTTGATACCAAAGCACGGTCCTAAGGATGGCTCTCTTAAAGCTGCCACTGCATTTTTACCCATATGACAGAGGGCTTCTGTCAGTCCGATACTGATTGTTGTCTTTCCTTCGCCTGCCGGTGTCGGGTTGATTGCCGTAACAAGAATCAACTTGCCGTCTTCATTTTTTTCAAGTGCTTTTGCTGCTTCATCGGAAATCTTTGCTTTATACTTTCCGTAAAGCTCCAGGTCGTCTTCATTGGTAATGCCTGCCTTTGCAGCTACCTTTCTGATGTCAAGCATTTTTGCTTCCTGTGCGATTTCAATATCTGTTTTTACTGCCATTTTTTCCTCCTGCCTGCTATAAATTTATAGCATTTATGTATTTTGTTTTAAATATGTTTCAAATTCTTCCGGTGTCATCAGGACTTTTCTCGGTTTTGTACCAACCTCCGGTCCTACAACACCTGCATCTGCAAGCTGATCCATAATTCGTGCCGCGCGGTTAAAGCCAATTTTATAATAACGCTGTAACATGCCAATCGAGCCTTTTTCTTTTTCGATGATAAACCGTCCCGCTTCTGCAAAATAAGAATCCTTCTCACTTGCTGTATTATGTGCATTCTGTGACTGGGTCGATGTAATGCTTTCACTCACCGCCTCATCATAGACAACTTCCTGTGAATTTTCCTTTAAAAAGTCTACAACTCTTGATACTTCATCATCCGATACAAACGCGCCCTGTACACGCACCGGCTTTGGATAACCGGACGGGAAAAAGAGCATATCGCCCTTTCCTAAAAGCTTTTCCGCACCGTTCATATCAATAATGGTTCGTGAATCGACACCCGATGATACCGCAAATGCGATTCGTGACGGCACATTTGCCTTAATCAGTCCCGTAATGACGTTGACGGATGGTCTTTGCGTTGCAATTACTAAATGGATTCCCGCCGCTCTGGCAAGCTGTGCCAGACGGCAGATTGCATCTTCTACCTCGCCCGGCGCTACCATCATCAAATCCGCAAGCTCGTCGATAATAATGACAAGCTGTGGCATTTTCTGTGGCGGTTCTTCACCTTCCGGTACTTCCATTTTCGCAATCTCGTCATTGTATCCCTTTAGGTTACGCACACCCATCTGCGCAAACTTTTTATAGCGGTCCGTCATTTCATTGACTGCCCAGTTTAATGCACCCGAAGCTTTCTTCGGGTCAATGACTACCGGTATCATCAGATGCGGGATGCCGTCATATACCCTTAACTCAACCATCTTCGGGTCAATCATAATCATCTTGACGTCTTCCGGGTCTGCTTTGTATATAATACTCATGATAATCGTATTAATGCACACCGATTTACCGGAGCCTGTCGCACCCGCAATCAGCAAATGCGGCATTTTCGCAATATCCGCTACAATCGTCTTTCCCGCAATATCCTTTCCGACTGCAAATGTAATCGGCGAAGCACTCTTTTCAAAGGCTTCCGATTCTAACAGTTCCCGGATAGAAACACTGCCGGCGACTTTGTTCGGAACTTCAATACCAATCGCAGCTTTTCCCGGTATCGGTGCTTCAATACGGATATCCGCCGCCGCAAGATTTAACTTAATATCATCGGAAAGCGATACAATCTTACTGACCTTCACACCCTGTTCCGGCTGTAATTCGTAACGTGTAACCGCCGGACCGCAGCTGATGTCTGTAATCGTTACCTTGACCCCAAAATTCTGTAAGGTCTGCTGCAGGCGCAGCGCCGTTGCCTTGTTTTCCCTATCCTGTGAGCCGCCCTGCTTTGACGAAGCCTGATTTAATAAGGACAGTGGTGGAAACTGATACCGTTGGACTTTCGTGTGCGGCTGTCCTGATACCCCGGCTGTTTCTTCTGCATCTCCCATAACCTCTGGCTCCGGATATTCTGCATTTTCCGCTTCATAGCCGTCCTGCTCCATATCCTGCTCAACCGTTTCCTCCGGCAGTGCCTGTTCATATGCCTCGTAGGCAGACGGTTCACTGCCATTCTCTGCATATGTGTCAGGATACATTTCCGGCTCCTGATATTGTCCTGTCATCTGCTCCAGACGCTCAGACAGACCATGAATTGTTTCATCCGGCATGCTTTCCGTTTCCACCGGATTAATCATTTCTTCTTCCGGTTCTTCGGTTAAAATGCTCTCCAGCTCATAATCATATGCCTGTTCCTGCTGCTGGACCGGACTGTAAATATCTCCACTGTATTCATCTTCCCGCTGTGTATCCACAACAATTTCATGAATATCAATCGGA
The DNA here is from genome assembly GCF_040095895.1 of Lachnospira intestinalis. Classification (NCBI taxonomy): domain Bacteria; kingdom Bacillati; phylum Bacillota; class Clostridia; order Lachnospirales; family Lachnospiraceae; genus Lachnospira; species Lachnospira intestinalis. The sequence goes on along the minus strand of NZ_JBBMFS010000002.1, from coordinate 46,032 downwards.
TTATCCGGTTCTACCGCCGTTTCTTTCGGCAGTGTTGTTGCACTTGTAATGCCGCGCGCCTTTTTATTCATGCGCGCCTGTGCTTTTTCTTCTTTTTCCTGTATCTTTTTTAACTTTTCTTCCCGCCGTCTGGCAAGATATTCTTCCTCCGACAGTTCCTCATCCGGCTTTCTTCTCTGCCTGTCTGCCGAATGTTCCCGGTACAAATCGTAATCCTGCTTTGCGGCATGCACCATTCTGCTTCCGCTTTTCTGCATTTTCATCACACCGCTGATAAATGATTTTTCTGTAATCACAATCAGACAGATGATAATAAGTAACAGCAGTACCACCATACTGCCAAACATACCGAGCGGCTTTAACAGCTTGCATAACATGCCACCAAAGAAACCACCGCCGGTATTATGCACCGCACTGTAGTGAAATATTTCCATTAATGTGCTTTCCGCAATATCCGGCCGGTTGCCAATCCGCAATGCCATTGCCGAAAGCAGAACCATCAGTATGTAAACAGCTGCTGTTTTTACTCTTGCAACTGCAATATATTCTCTGTTTGAAATCAAAAAAATCAGCGAAGCCGCCACGACAATCGGGAAAATGTATTCCATTACACCAAACAGTCCAAACATAAACCATTTGATCTGCACGCCCACGCTGCCTGCCAGATTAAAATTACTCAAAAGCAGGATAACAGCCACCGCAAACGATAGCAACACCAGCACTTCATCCCGCAGCTGGTTTGCTGCTTGCTGTTTTGCTTTGGTTGTCCGCTTTCTCTTTCCGGCAGGGGAAGTATTTTTCTTTACAGCCGTTGTCTTTGCCTTGTTTTTTGAAGACTTAGCTGTACTACTGCGTCCACCTGATGCCATTTAAAACTCCTCCATTTCGCATATTAGAATATTATATCATCTATCCCTCTTTTAGACAAGAAACCCCCGGCAGAAATGTTGTAAAATTCCTGCCGGGGCTATTCTTATTGTATATTTCTAATTGTCATCTTCTGCTGCTTCCGCATATCCCTGACGTTTTCTTGCCATTTCGTCATTTTCAAGATATTCGTCATACGTTGTTATCTTATCAATCAGCTGACCGCTCGGAACAATTTCCATAATACGGTTTGCCGTTGTCTGAATAAACTGATGGTCATGTGAAGTAAACAGTGCTACGCCTGAGAACTTAATCAGTCCGTTATTTAATGCCGTAATAGATTCCATATCCAAGTGGTTTGTCGGGTCATCAAAAATAAGTACATTTGCACCTGTAATCATCATCTTAGAAATCAGACAACGCACCTTTTCACCACCGGAAAGTACCTTTACCTTCTTAACACCGTCATCGCCTGCGAATAACATTCTGCCTAAGAATCCTCTGACATAAGTCGGATCCGGATCCGGTGAATACTGTGTCAGCCACTCAACAATCGTATCTTCACGGTTAAATTCTGCCGCGCTGTCCTTCGGGAAATAAGCGGTGTTCGTTGTAATCCCCCACTTAAATGAACCCTCGTCCGGTTCAAGTTCACCGGTTAAAATTCTAAACAGTGTCGTTGTTGCCAGTTCGTTTGAACCGACAAATGCAATCTTATCATCGTGGTTTACGATAAATGAAATGTTGTCCAGTACCTTTACACCGTCAATCGTCTTTGAAAGATTTTCAACCTGAAGCACTTCATTTCCGATTTCCCTGGATGGTCTGAAATCAATATACGGATACTTTCTGCTGGACGGTCTGATTTCATCCAGTTCAATTTTTTCCAATGCTCTCTTTCTTGAGGTTGCCTGCTTTGACTTAGAAGCATTTGCAGAGAAGCGCTGGATAAAGTCCTGTAATTCTTTGATTTTTTCTTCCTTTTTCTTGTTGGCTTCCTTCATCTGCTTGATTAAGAGCTGGCTGGATTCATACCAGAAGTCGTAGTTTCCGGCATACAACTGAATCTTCGCATAGTCAATATCCGCAATGTGTGTACATACTTTATTTAAGAAATAACGGTCATGGGATACAACAATGACTGTATTTTCAAAGTTAATTAAGAATTCTTCCAGCCATGCAATCGCATCCAGATCCAAATGGTTTGTCGGTTCATCAAGCAGCAGGATATCCGGGTTGCCAAATAATGCCTTTGCAAGCAGGACTTTCACCTTTTCACTACCGTTTAATTCTGCCATCTGCTTATAGTGTAAATCTGTTGTAATACCCAGTCCGTTTAACAGCTGTGCCGCATCGGATTCCGCTTCCCAGCCGTTCATATCGGCAAATTCCGCTTCGAGTTCACTTGCCTTATTCCCGTCTTCTTCCGTAAAATCTTCCTTGGCATAAATTGCTTCTTTTTCTTTCATGATTTCATAGAGTCTTTCATTACCCATGATAACCGTATCCAGAGCAGTATACTCATCATACTTGAAGTGATCCTGCTCTAAGAATGAAAGTCTTTGCCCCGGTGTGATGCTTACATCACCCTTGCTTGGCTCAATCTGACCTGTCAGAATCTTTAAAAATGTAGACTTTCCGGCACCGTTTGCACCGATTAAGCCATAGCAGTTTCCTTCCGTAAACTTGATATTTACATCTTCAAACAGCGCCTTCTTACCAATACGAAGTGTTACGTTATTTGCACTAATCATGTAATAAATCCTCCAAAAAATCTTTTATTTTGACTCTAAATATTCATCCATATCAAAGACTTCACCGTCTTTAATCTTATTCATCAGTTCAACCGCAGTCTTAACCGTAGACATATCCGGTTCCATAACCCACATTGAGCTGTAACCAAAGAAATATGACGAACCATGTGAGCTAGTTCCTTCTGCTGCATAAGACTGTACATTCCAGCCATTTGCGCCTTCCATTGTCAGTTTTACCATACTTGCGATATCATCATCGTCTAAGCTCGTCTGGAACAGGTTGCGGACTGTTTCAAGAACATTGCTGTAATTATATAAAATAGAAGGTGATGTTACTTTGTCAATCAGTGCTTCAATTACAAGCATCTGATCCTGTCCACGCTGGTTATCACCTGCTGCCACAGACTGTCTTTCACGACAGAATGCCAGTGCTGCCTTACCGTTTAACTTATTCGGACCTTCTACAAAATGGAATTTCTCGTCACTGGTATCCGGGCTTGTATAAAATTCAATTTCTGAATTTACCGTAATACCGCCCAGTGCGTCTACAATTTCTTCCACACTTGTAAAATTCAGACGGACATAAAAATCAATATCCCAGTTATCATATAAGGTGCTCAATGTCTTCATGGATGCTTCCACGCCAAAGTTTCCGGCATGTGTCAGCTTATCCTTGCCGATTCCCGACTTTAAGGAATTGACATTGACATAGTAATCTCTCGGTGTATTAATCAGTAAAATCTGCTTTGTCTTCGGATTGACAACAATCAGAATATTCACATCGCTTCGTCCGGACTGATTTAATTCACCACATTCATCATTTCCTGAAAGATAAATGGTAAATGTATCTGTCAGTGTATTCTTTGTAATCACCGGCTTATCCAGTGTTGTTCTGTAATACTCATTTGCAATAACTTTTGTCTTTTCCTCGAAATCAGGGAATTCTTCTTCCAGTGTCTTTACATAAGACTCATTTAAAATCATTGCCCCAATCTGCTTATTGTACAGTGCCTCGACCATCTTTGGCAGATCATTATAGGTCTTTGATGTAATCGTCTTATTCAAAGAAGTGTTAATACTCTGTACATATTTATCTGTATTTTCTCTGTCTAAGATTTCATGGTATCCAAAAATGTAATCCTTTGCATCTGCAATCGTCTTTGCTTCATCATCTTTTAATACATAAACGGAAATAACTTCTGTCTGCTCGTTGTTGCTGACATAATTCATTGCCTCTTTTGCCTGATAAATGTATAAATCACCGATTGCCAGTATTACTGCCAGCAACAGTGCTATGACTCTTGCGGTCCATTTTACCCAGCCGTATTTTAAAAACTGTAAATATAATGCCAACGCTGATAAAAGAATCAGCACTACAATAATAATCACTTCAATCTTTACAGGAAAAATGTTAATCCAGAACACCATTCCCACAAACGATACCGCTAATATAATCTGTATTACCGATACAATAATGCCTGTCCACTTTAACCATGCGGCTTCCTGTTTTACTTCTGTATCTGCCATCGTTTTACTCCTTCGATTTTTATTGATTTTTGTTTTTCAAAAGACAAAAAAACATAGAGTATATTATACATGATACTATTTTAAAAATCAATAATAATCCTAATTTTTCCAGCGATACTTTCCAAGGTCCACTCTGCCGTTTATCACTTCAATGCCGTCTGCTTCCAGCCGCTTTGCCTGTTCATCTGCGCCGCCGAATGCAAATGCCCCGGATAGTTCTCCCTTTGCATTGACTACACGGTAACACGGAATTTTTTCCGGATCGGGATTTTTATGCAGTGCATTTCCGACCGCACGTGCCATTTTCTTATCTCCCGCCAGTTCCGCAATCTGTCCGTAGGTTGCAACCGTCCCTTTCGGTATCTTTTGGACGGCTTCATAAATGCGCTTTGTCGGGCTGGCAGTCACCAGATCATAGCTTTCGGCAATCATGCGCCGTACGTCCTTATCCGGTATGCTTCCGTCTAAAATCACGGTATTCCAGTGTTCCTTATTCTGATGCCACCCCGGAATCACCGCCGTATATGTCTGCCGCCAGAAATCCCGCCATTCCGGGTCTGCCTTGACATTTAAATTGATAAAGCCGTTCCGCTCATATGTCCACAAAAATGCTTTTTTACTGCCCTTTACCCGGACCAGCTGCCAATTCGTATCATGAAACGGTGCTTCCTGATACGTATCCGGAAACGACAGCCCATATTCCAATACTTCTTTCCGTGTCTTCATAATTTCCCCTTTATCTGACTTTATTCGGTTTTATCTGGTTTTAAACCCATACCCTTACCTTTACCAGCAGGTTCAAAAAAACTTTACGATACAGCGGTGTGCTTCCTGCTGTTGTCCGTATCCCGCCGCCATTTAAAAATCCCTTCAAAAAAACTGCCAAAAGCCGTTCCTTTGAAGGGATTATAGTCATGTATTATCTGTTTTCAAGACTGCTGATTAGCCACGAATCTTCTTAACAAGAGAAACAGCTTCTGCTGTCATATCCTTAATCTTGTCAAATTCGCCAGCCTTAATCATATCGCCCTTAACCATCCAGCTTCCGCCGCAGCAGAAGATCTTGTCACATTCAAGATATTCTGAGATGTTCTTTGCGTTGATTCCGCCTGTAGGCATGATTCTTACATTTGTGTAAGCTGCACACATAGCCTTGATCATCTTTAAGCCGCCAGCTGCTTCTGCAGGGAAGAACTTCACTCTTGTAAGACCACGCTTAACTGCCTGAGCCAGTTCTGAAGGTGTAACGATACCCGGAACAACTTCGATGTTCTTAGAAATACAGTAATCAACGATTTCAGGGTCGAATCCTGGGCTTACGATTAAAGAAGCACCTGCTGCAACTGCACGGTCAACCTGTTCTGTTGTAAGAACTGTACCGGCTGCAAGTACCATATCAGGATAAGCTTCATGCATAACACGGATAGATTCCTCTGCTGCTGCTGTACGGAATGTTACTTCTGCACATGGAAGTCCTCCTTCATATAATGCCTTTGCAAGTGGAAGTGCATCCTTTACATCATTTAATACGACTACAGGAATTACTCCAAGTTCTTCAAATTTGTCTGCCATTGTACTCATAATAATACAAGCTCCTTTCTTATGTGGGCTGATTTTTGTGGACAGCCTCTTTCCTCTTATCACTATTATATACATTTTTTAGAAAATTGGAAGTCTAAATTTTCATTTTTTGCGATTGTGCTTTAATTAATACGTTTTCATGCATATTTTCACACCCCAATCAGCACTTTTTTATTATTTATTTAACTCTTTTTACGCCTTCAGCGCATTCTTTGCTTCATCCGTGATTTCTCTCTGATAAGCAATTTCGTTTTCAATGTTTCTTGCGACTTCGTTGGCAGCATATGCGGCATCTACAACCTGCTTTAACAGATTGCCGACACTGTCTGCCTTGCCCTTCTGTGCGGAAGCATTGTCATATACTTCATGCATGGAAGAAACGGTTTCTTTTACAGAGTGCTGTACCTGATTAATCGTATCTGTAATTTCCTTAGAAGACTTTGCGGACTGAGATGCAAGATTACGCACTTCGCTTGCAACTACCGCAAATCCTCTGCCGTGTTCCCCCGCTCTTGCAGCTTCAATAGAAGCATTGAGGGATAAGATATTCGTTCTGTTGGCAATGGAAGCAATGACCGATGCAAACTGCTCAATATCCGCAGACAGCTTCTCAAGCTTCTGAATCTTTTCGGATGATTCTTCCACAACTGCATTCAGCGTATCAATCATCTTTAAGATTTCTTCCACACTGCCGATACTTTCACGCACCAGATTCAAAGAGGTATCCGATGAATTAATCACATCAAACGCATCTTTTTCCAGCTTCTCCTGTGAATCATCCAGACCGTTTAAAATATTTGTCAAATTATTTACCAATGCTGTATTTTCCATATTTCCCACTTCTCCTTTTTATCCGGCACGGCAGTACGGTTTCTGCCACTGCTGCTGCCGGTTTGTTTTTTCCTGCTCCGTGTTACTATTTTATATCAGTTTCATCGCTTCACTTACATTACGAACACCAATAATATTTATTTTATCAGTTTTTCTGATACTTTTCAAGCATACTTGTGGAAGTATACACGTTTCAAAGCCCAGTTTGACTGCCTCGTTTACACGCAGCTGCGGCTGGCTGACCGCACGCACCTCTCCTGCCAGTCCGACTTCCCCGAAAATAATGGTTTTATCATCTACGCTTCTGTTCTTAAAGCTGCTCACCAGTGCCATTACAATGCCTAAATCCAGTGCCGGTTCATTGACCTTAATACCTCCCGCAACATTGACATAGGCATCGCTTCCCGATAAATGCACTCCGGCGCGCTTTTCCAGCACCGCCATTAAAAGGTTGACACGGTTATAATCCGTTCCGGCCGCCGTTCTTCGTGGCAGTCCGAAATTAGAATCACAGACCAGTGCCTGTACCTCCACCAGCATCGGACGCGTACCTTCCATCAGGCATACTACCACCGAACCGGACGCATTTTCCGGCTTTCCGCTCAGCATATATTCCGAAGGATTCTCCACTTCCACAAGTCCCTGCTCCTGCATTTCAAACACGCCGATTTCATTGGTCGAGCCAAAGCGGTTTTTCACACCGCGCAGCAGGCGGTAAGAGGCATTTTTATCGCCTTCAAAATACAGCACGGTATCCACCATGTGTTCAAGCATGCGCGGACCTGCAACAACACCTTCCTTTGTTACATGACCGACAATAAAAATGGAAATGCCAAGTCCCTTTGCAAGCTGCATAAGAACTGCCGTGGATTCCCTCACCTGACTGACACTGCCCGGCGCAGAACCGACGTTCTCACGGTACATTGTCTGAATGGAGTCAATAATTACCACATCCGGCATCGTCTTTTTCATCGTTTCTTCTATGATGTCCAGATTGGTTTCACATAAAAGCAGCAGCTTATCCGTAAACGTGCCGGTACGCTCCGCACGCATTTTTATCTGTTTTAAAGATTCCTCACCTGAAATGTACAATACATTTTTATCCATGTGGGAAAGATTTTTACACATCTGTAACAGCAGTGTCGACTTTCCGATACCGGGGTCACCGCCTACAAGCACCAGTGAACCGGCTACAATGCCGCCGCCCAGTACTCTATCCAGCTCTTTAATACCGGTTGACATCCAGTCTGTTTCCTTGGTATTAATATCCGCAAGCTTTGACGGCTCATTTTTCCCGTCTGATACAATATGCACCGGCGCACCTTTGCCTTTTGCCGTCTTTGTCTTTGCTACCGGTTCTTCCGATGCCGTATTCCACTCACGGCATGCCGGACACTGTCCGAACCACTTTGCTGATTCATACCCGCATTCTTTACAAAAAAATGCGGTATCCCTTGCCTTTGCCATTTTCCCTTCTCACCTTCTTTAAAAAAGCTGCCGCACCAAGCCTTTCATTACCCGCTTGGTACAGCAGCCTAAAATTCGTATGCGCTACAGTTTTATTCAAATTATGCTTTTACAACATTGACTGAAACTTCTTTTCCGGCTTCAAACTCTACAGACAACACAAGCTTTCCGCCCATGTTCGTAGCCATCTTTCCAGCAGATTCCCCATCAATGGTAATCTCATATTCTGAACCTTCTTCCAGTTCCAGTGTAATCTGGGCATCTTCTGTACCCTCTACTTTAAAGCTTACACTGTCATCGGTTGCTTTAAAATGATTCACTGCTGTTCCCGGCACTGATTCATATACAAAAGAGCCGTTCTTCTCCAGCTTTGTAATCTCATTATAAGTCTTTACCTTATAAGAATCTCCACAATGTTCAAAATCAGATACCTTTGACTTTGTATCTAACTGATAATTACCAAAACTTAAACTTCCGTCCTGTTCTGAACGAATCAGTTCTTTTACTACTGGCATGTTCTGTCCTCCTATCATATGTTCCGTAAATCTTTTTGGTGTTTACATTATACAATAATCCGACAAATTATGCTAGTAGTTTTGGCAATTTTTCTACTTATTCAGTCCACGTTTTAATCCAAAATGCAGCTTTCCGTCTTTTACCGTTACTTTTACACGGCTGCCCTGTCCTGCTTTTCCCTGTAAAATCTGTTCTGCGAGCGGGTCTTCAATCTCATTCTGGATAGCCCGGCGCAGCGGTCTTGCCCCGTACTTGGAGTCATATCCTTTTTCCACAAGATAATTCTTTGCATCCTCATCTAGCTCAATGGACAGCTTCATCTGTTCGAGTGTCCTCTTGTTGACGGTCTGCATCATAATATCTACAATCTGACCAATCTGCTCTTTTCCCAATGTATGGAAGACGATAATTTCATCAATACGGTTGATAAACTCCGGTTTAAAAATGCGTTTTACCTCGTCCATAACTTTACCCTTCATGTCTTCATGGCTGTGTGCTTCATCATTGACGGAAAGGAAACCGAGTGTCTTTGGTGTAACGATATTTTCCGCACCGGCATTGGATGTCATAATAATAACTGTATTTTTAAAATCAACAACGCGGCCTGTAGAATCTGTAATATGTCCGTCATCTAATACCTGTAACAGCACATTAAATACATCTGGATGTGCCTTTTCCACCTCGTCAAATAAAACAACGGAATACGGATTTCTGCGTACCTTTTCACTTAACTGTCCGCCTTCGTCATAGCCGACATATCCCGGAGGTGAACCGATAAGCTTTGATACGGTATGCTTTTCCATAAATTCGGACATATCAACACGGATTAACGCATTTTCACTGCCAAACATCGCATCGGCAAGCGCCTTTGAAAGTTCTGTTTTTCCGACACCGGTCGGTCCTAAGAATAAGAACGAACCAATCGGACGGTTCGGGTCTTTTAAACCGACTCTGCCCCTGCGGATTGCCTTTGCAACAGAAGCCACTGCTTCTTGCTGTCCGACAACACGGTGGTGCAGTGTTTCTTCAAGCTGCATTAAACGTTCCGACTCTGCCTGTGCAATCTTTGTGACCGGAATCTTTGTCCACATTGCAACGACATCGGCAATTTCTTCTTCTCCGACAACAATCTCAGAACCCGTACGCTGTGTTTCCCATTTTTCTTTTAACTTTTCAATTCTTTCTTTTTTACGAAGCTGCTTTTTCTTAATCTCTCCGGCTTCTTCATAAGCTTCACGCTTAATCGCTTCTTCTTTTTCCGCTTCTAATGCCTTGATTTCTTCTTCTGCTTTTTTAATGCCGTCCGGCATGACATAAACCTTCAAACGTGCCTTAGACGATGCTTCATCAATTAAATCAATCGCCTTATCCGGCAGGAAACGGTCATTGATATACCTTTTGGAAAGTTTGACTGCCGCTTCAACAGCTTCATCTGTAATTGTTACATGATGATGTTCTTCGTACTTCGGGCGCAAACCGCGTAAAATCAAAACAGCTTCTTCCTCTGTCGGTTCTTCAACCTTTACCGGCTGGAATCTTCGTTCCAGTGCGGCATCTTTTTCAATATATTTGCGGTATTCTTCCAGTGTTGTCGCACCGATTAACTGGATTTCACCTCTGGCAAGGGACGGCTTTAAAATGTTGGAAGCATCAATTGCACCTTCCGCACCGCCCGCACCGATAATCGTATGCAGTTCATCTAAGAACAGCAGGACATTTCCGTCTGCCTTGACCTCATTGATCACGCGCTTAATACGTTCTTCAAACTCGCCGCGGTATTTTGAACCGGCAACCATTCCCGATAAATCCAGTGTAAGAAGTCTTTTCCCCTTAATTGTTTCCGGTACATCGCCTTCGACAATCCGTGCCGCAAGTCCTTCCGCAATCGCCGTTTTACCGACACCCGGCTCACCAATCAGACACGGATTATTTTTGGTACGTCTGCTTAAAATCTGAATCACACGCTGGATTTCTTCACTTCTGCCGATAACCGGGTCTAATTTGCCGTTTCTTGCAAGTTCTGTCAAATCCCTGCTATACTGGTCTAAGGTCTGTGTGGGTTTCTTTCCGCGCGGTCTGCCATTCTGGAAATCTTCACGGTAGTAATTGGCATCCTCGCCCATTGCCGCAAGCGTATCCACATACAGCTTCTTTATCGCAATGCCGAGTGTATTTAACAGTCTTGCCGCAACACTCTCTGTTTCTTTAATAATCGCAATTAACAAATGCTCCGTTCCGATACTGTCCGCATGAAAACGTGCTGCCTCCTTTGCTGAATTTTCCAAAATGCGGCGTACACGCGGCGTATAGCCTGACGGTTCTTTCACGCCAACCTGATTATCCGGTGCAATCAGCTGATAGACGAGGTTGATAATTTTTTCCGCTGTGACATCGTTATTTAACAGCACGGTTGATGCCAGGCTGTCTTCTGCCTGAATCAGTCCGATTAACAAATGTTCCGAACCGATATAGCCATGCCCCAGCATTGCTGCTGTTTCTGCCGCATGGTCAAGCGCTTCCTGCGCCTTTTTTGTAAATCTGCTCTGCATATTTTTTCTCCTCACTTTATTCAATTGAAGGTAAATTTTCCCTGATAAACTGCGCCCGCATCACATCGGTTTCTTCCTCTGTAAGTTCCTGTGATGCAAGCATTTCAAGATTGCCCGGCTGAATTCCTATCATCAGCTGGTAAATCGCATAATCTCTCTCATCCGGCGTTTTTACAAGCCCCTCCGCCAGACCGAGCCGTAACTGTGAAAGCAGTACCAGCCCGTCTTTTAATGATACCTTCCTTGCATATTTTAAAATGCCGTAAGAACGGTAAATGCCGTCCAGCACGGAAATCTTTTGTTTTTCTTTTAAACGGTTTCTTAAAATCCGCTCCTGTGTGACAATCTGCTGCACAATGTTGGTAATATTCTCAATCAGTTCTTTTTCCGTAACACCCAGCGTAATCTGATTGGATATCTGATAAATATCCCCCGCAGACTTATTGCCGTCCGAATAAACGCTATGCATGACCAGTCCGAATCTGCCAATTTCCGCCGCAATACCCTGTATTTTATTATTCCATGCAAGCGCCGGAAGGTGACACATATAAGACACTCTCATGCCTGTTCCGACATTGGACGGACAGGTTGTCAGATATCCGTACTGCGTATCATACGCATACGGAAGCACCGCACCGATACAGTCATCTATATGGTCTGCCGCCTCATAGGCGCGCTCCATATCCATTCCTGCACGGTATGCCTGTATGCGGATATGGTCTTCCTCATTTAACATAATGGACAAATCTTCATTCGATGATACAAATCCGCCTGCGACGCTCTGACTTAATAAAAACGGACTGATGACATGACGTTCTTTCATTGCTTCGCGCTGGACTTCTTCCAGATTCTCAAAATGATACTCGTGAAAATCTTTGAATTCCGGCAGAACACGCAGCTTTTGTGCCGCCTCGCCAATCATTTTATGCGCATCCGGTGTATCCAGTTTTAATGAAAAATTATAATCCTTTAAATTTCTTGCAAGGCGCACCCGGCTGGAAATGACCACATCACCCTCCGGTCCGTTCTGCTCAAACCATCTAAGCATTATGCTCCTCCTTTGCCTGTAATGCCTTAATTTCGTCACGGTATTTTGCCGCCGCTTCAAAATTTTCCAGCATGACGGCTTCTTTTAACCGGAGCTTCAAAGCTTCTATATCCTGCTGTTCCTGCTCCTGTTTTGTTTCAGGCTGCATTTTTTCTTTTGTGTAAGTCTTGCCGGTATGGGTATCACTGCCGTGAAGCTTTTTCATATGGTCGCCAATCAGCGGACCGAATACATCGATACACTCTGCACAGCCAAACTTTCCCACCCTCGTAAATTCTTCATACGTCATGCCGCATTTCGGACAGCGTACATACTGCAATGGATTTTCTCCCTGTTCCTGCGTCTGTCCCGCCGCAAGCATACCTGTCAACAATTTCACAAACGGAACTTCATTGGAAGCATATCCCATCATTTCCATCTGTGCCGCACATTCTTTACATAAATGGTGTTTCTGCACTCTCCCATTCATAATCTCTGTAAAATGTACGGTTGCTTCTCTTTCTTTACAGTTCTCACACAACATATGCTTCTCCATTTCTATAGTCTGCCACTGTCTTCCATTTCTGATATGACACCGTCTACAATTCCATGAATTTCTTCCGCGCTCATGCCATTACATTTTGCGCGTGCAATAATCTGGCGCAAATCCTTTGTCATGGACTCGATTGCTTTTCTCTTATCCAGTCCAAGATTGACCACTGCGCCCCGCCTTTTATCCAGTGTAATATAGCCTTCCTGACGAAGCAGTGCATACGCCTTATTGACTGTATGCATATTAATCCCTGCATATTCTGCCATCTGACGCACGGACGGCAGGGACTCGCCCTCCTGCAGCTTTGACACGGCAATCGCCTCCACAATCTGATTACACAGCTGCATATAAATTGCCTCGCTGCTGTCAAAATCAACCGTTATCCACATATACTCCTCATTCCGCAGGCATTTTAATGCCTATTTAATACCACTTCTTCTTTTTTGCCACAAACAGCGGTCCAAAATAAAAGATTCCCGCCGCGATAAATGCTGCCATTAAAGAAAGGATATTAGATGCTGTTAATTTTATCATTCCGTCATAAACAAGTCCTGCTGCCACGCCCATAATCAGCGCACACACAGCCGGAACAATAAATGTCTGACGGTATTCCATCCGGTATCCGATATGTCTATATAATGAAATTATATTTAATATGAAAATAATAATCGGAAAACTTGCGTTACCTATTACTATAGCATAAATTCCCAGTCTTGAAAACTTTAACAGCACAAATACCAGAATAATATGCACAACCAGTGAAATGCAGGAGTGCTTTACCGGCGTACTCATCTCGTCAATGCCCTGCAAAGCCGAACTGGTTACGGTAGACAGTGTATAAAATACTACGGCTATCGCACCGATTTTTAACATCATGCCGCCCTGCGTGCTGTCATATCGTGCAAACAGCAGCTGGATAATCGGCTTACCCAGTACAAACAATCCGACAAAGGACGGAATTGCAATAAACATATTGGTCTTTAACGTTTCTTTTATCTTTTTGCGCACTGCACCGATTTCGCCCTGTGTGTACGATGCCACAATACTCGGTAACATTGAAGCCGACATCGCGGAAGCGACACCCTGCGGAATACCGATTAATAAGCTGTAACTGGAATTAAAATTACCCATATCAGTCGTAATGCTCTTTGTAATATCGGTGCCAATCATCATATTACTAAACATCATATCATCAATGACCGCACTAATCTGGTAAAACGTCTGTCCTAAAATAATCGGAATCATTGTAAGTGCAATGGTTCTGTAAATATCCCTGTCATACTGTCTTTTACTGACTCTGTCCTTTGCCACCATGCGTGCAAAGGTCGGACGGTATATCAGATACAGCACAATTAAAAAGATTAATGCTGTCAATGCACCCATTGCTGTACCAAGTGTTGCCCCTGCCGCACCGTAAGCCGCCGTATTGGCTGATGACTGATATGCCTGAATGAGGAAATATCCCGCAAGAAGGCTGACTGCCGCATTGACAATCTGTTCTGCAATCTGTGAAACCGCAGTCGGAATCATCGTTCCCTGTCCCTGATAAAAACCTCTCATAACGCCTAAAATCGCCACAAAAAAGATGGTCGGTGCAAGAATCCTAAGCGGAATTGCCATGCCCGGAACCCCTTTATAAAATACATTTTCGATAAAATCCGCTCCAAAGAATAATAAAAGAGCTGCGATACCGCCTGTACAGGTCGCAAAAATCAGCGCACACTTAAAAATAGAAGCCGCATTTTTAAACTGCTTTGCAACAAATTTTGCCGAAACCAGCTTTGACACTGCCATTGGCAGCCCATATGCCGACAGTACCAGCATAATATTGTATACATTATACGCCGCACCATAGATTCCGTTTCCGTCACTTCCGATAATATTTACCAGTGGTATCCGGTAAAACATTCCTATAATTCTTACCAGAATACCCGCCATGGCAAGAATCCCCCCATGCACCAGAAAGTTTCTTTTATTTTCAGACATTTTTTCTACCTTTCTTCAATCTTCCGTATTATTACTAGATAATATAACAAAGAAAAAAAGAATGCAATGAAATAATCCTTAAATATTGTGGAACACAAACAAGCCTCTATACATAAAATTGTATTGTAAATGAATTTTGGAGGAATCAAAATGAGTGATTTAGCAGCAACAAACTGTGGCGGATGTGGAGATTGCAATGGATTTGGAGGCAGCTCATGCTATTGGATTATTATCCTGCTCCTTCTTTGCAGCAGCTGTGGCAACGGATTAAACAACAACGGTGGCTGCGGCTGTGGCGACAACAGCTGCCTGTGGATTATCCTCTTACTGTTCTTCTGCGGCGGATGCGGCAACAACGGTTCATTTAACAACGGCGGATGTGGCTGCGGCTGCTAATCCGGTTAAAAACTGTCTGAACTGACGTTTATAAACAGTTTTCCCTGCGGCATCAGCCGCAGGGTTTTCTTTTTACTAAAACAGTCACTCTTCCTGTTTTTCATGGAAACACGCCATATCAATGCCGTAAACACTGGTTTCATCCGTTACAATCATGCGCTGTGGTTTTTCTTTCTTTATTTTATCTGTCTGTATTTTACTTTCCTGCACCTGCCCGCGCTGTGCTTTTCCTCTTTGCATTTTGGCTGTCTGTACCGGATTTTTCTGCAATGAATTCCATGGTCTGTCCATATCTTTTTCCTCCACATATAAATCTGCTATTATTATATTCATACATTTTTCTCCATTGCATATACTATTACTATATTGAGTGACGGCAGAATGGAGGAAACATGGCAAAAGAATTACCTATCACCGAATTTGACCTGCGTACCGTCGATGAATCCACACAAATGTTTAAAGCAATGATTCCTTTTCTGGATTATCAGCTGCAAAAGCCCCTTTCTTTAATAATCCGCATGAATGAATTTTCACAAACACTGCGTTTTTATAACCGTTCTCCGGGAAACCCTGCAATCCGGGGGCAGAGCAGCCACGCCTACATAAATTCCATCAATGACATTTTTACCAATGACGACTTTTTAAATACGGTAATGCCTTACTGTCCTGAAAAATATGCCGCAATGATTGAACAGTTCCGCAGCTTTTCAAAGGTGTCCGAAATGATGAATCTGTTTCAGTCCTTTGATGACGGCGCCGATTTATTCAACAATCCCATTATTCTGAATATGATGAATCAGACTGTCAATACTACAAATAATACCGCAAATTCCAAAAATTCCAAAGACGGCAATACCCCCGGCAAAACTGACGTCAAAGCCCCACCGCCAAAAAAAACTCCGGCAGACGGTGCACAAAATGAGCCAAATGTTTCTGCCGACACTACCGGCATGCCAAAAAGCCAGCATACTTCCGGCACAAAATCCTCTGCCCCTCCCACAGGTCTTTTAAATATGCTTCTGACCCCGGAGCAGCAGAAACAATACGATACCTACATGAAAACGCTGTCTGATTTTAATTTGTAAAAGAAAGGAAATAAACGATGTCTGAACTGGATTTTAAAAAGCAGCTTTTAATCAATGAATTTAAAACGCTTTCAAAAGGAAAAAGCAATGATGAAATTCTGCCGCTGATTCTTGCATTAAGCCGCAAGGCACAGCAGTCCGGCATTTCATTTTCTAAAGATGACATTTACCTGATTATCAACCAGGTCAAAGACGGTTTAACACCAAAAGAACAGCAGCTTCTGCCGCAGCTTTTAATGCTTCTGGAACAGCGCTGATACAACAAGCCGGAAACAGACCGGGATTTTCTCCCGGTTCTGCTCCCGGCTTGTTTCACTTTTTATTTGAAAGACAGTATCACACTTTTATTTACTGTGTGCCACCCGGATTTGTTTTGCCGCCTGCACCATATTGATAAGGCTTGCTTCCGTTTCGGGAATTCCTCTCGTCTTTAAGCCGCAGTCCGGATTGACCCACAGCTTATCCGGTTCAATCTGTGTCAGCATTTTTTCAAGTACCTGCACGATTTCTTCTACAGAAGGAACACGCGGTGAATGAATATCGTAAACGCCCGGTCCGACCTCTGTTTCAAAATGATTTTCACGCAGGGCAGAAAGAATCTGTAAATCCGAACGTGACGCCTCAAATGTGATTACATCGGCATCCATGGCATCAATCGCCGGAATAATATCTGTAAATTCACTGTAGCACATATGGGTGTGAATCTGTGTTTCCGGTCTGACACCGCTGTGTGTCAGTCGGAATGCCGGAATTGCAAAATCCAGATACTCCGTATCCCAGTCCGAGCGGCGAAGCGGCAGTTTTTCCCTTAATGCAGCTTCATCAATCTGAATCATGCGGATACCGTTTGCCTCTAAATCCAGCACTTCATCGCGGATTGCCAGTGCAATCTGTGAAATGGATTCTTTAATGGAAATGTCTTCTCTTGGGAAAGACCAGTTTAAAATCGTAACAGGGCCTGTAAGCATTCCCTTCATCACCTTATCCGTCAAGGACTGTGCATAAACTGACCATGCCACTGTCATCGGTTTTTCGCGGTATACGTCACCCCAGATGACCGGTGGCTTGACACAGCGTGTTCCGTAAGACTGAACCCATGCTTTTTCCGTGAAAAGAAAGCCGCCCAGTGCTTCACCGAAATATTCTACCATATCATTTCTTTCATATTCACCGTGTACCAGTACATCCAGTCCGATTTCTTCCTGCTTCTTTATACATTCCGCAATTTTTTTCTTATTAAATGCAGTATATTCCTGCTCGGTGATTTCTCCCTTACGAAATGCCGCACGGTTCTGCTTGACATCTTTGGTCTGTGGAAATGAACCAATCGTTGTTGTCGGAAACTGCGGTAAATGAAACGTTTCTTTCTGTAACTGCTGGCGTTCACTGCGCTTTGGCAGTCTGACATAATCTTTCTCAGTCACCTCTGACAGACGCTTCTTCACCGCCGCATTTTTACAATCTCTGTCTGCCACAAAAAGTGCGCTGTTCTTTTTATATGCGCTCTCCTGCGTATAAGACGGATTTTCGGCAAATCCGCTTAATTCCCTTAACTCTGAAAGCTTTTCTTCTGCAAATGCAAAATAGTCCAGATACTTTTCTGAAAGTTTTGTTTCATGTTTTACCGTATATGGAACGTGCAATAATGAACACGATGTTGATAATACAGTCTGTATGCCCTTTCCTGTAAGCTGCTGTAACTGATTTAATGTCCGGTCATAATGATTTCTCCAGATATTCTTACCGTTTACAAGACCGGCAAAAAGCAGTTTGTCCTTCGGGAATCCGTACTTTTCAATTAAATGAACTGTTTCTTTTCCTTCAATAAAATCGAGTCCGATACCGTCAAACGGCAGTTCTGTCAAATCCTTATAAATGTCACGCACATCGCCGAAGTACGTCTGTAACAGAATCCGGACTGTCTTTTTGCAAGGCAGTACATTTTCATAAATTTTATGAAACAGTGCAATATCTTCTTTTGATAAATCACGCACCAGTGCCGGTTCATCAAGCTGAAGCCACATTATCCTGTGTGCCGCACATTTTTCAAGCACCTGCTGATATGCTGCAATCACCGCATCTGTAAAATCATCCGCTGTTTTGCTGCCTGTATAACGGCACAGCTTTAACAGCGTATACGGTCCTGTAAGAACCGGCTTTGTTTCAATGCCGAGTGCCTTTGCTTCCTCATATTCTTCCCACAGCTTCTCTCCCACAAGCGCAATCTTTGTATCGTCCTCTGCTTCCGGCACAATATAATGATAGTTTGTATTAAACCATTTTTTCATTGCCAGTGCCTTTACGTCACCGGATTCTCCCTGATAACCGCGCGCCATTGCAAAGTATGTATCCAGTGCGGATAAATTTAATTCCTGATACCGCTTTGGCACAATGCCTAACAAAACGGCTGTATCCAGCACTGTATCATAAAACGAAAAGCCATTACATGGAATGTAATCAATTCCTGCCTCTTTTTGTACCGTCCAGTGTGTTTTTCGCAGTCTGCGTGCTTCTTTTAAAAGCTCCTCTGCTCCGGTTTCTTTTCTGAAATATTTTTCTGATGCAAACTTTAACTCTCTTAATGTTCCCACTCTTGGGAATCCGATAACCGATGTCTTCATTCTTTCTCTCCTTATTCTAAAATCCCTGCGGGCAGCTTTATCCGCCGTTTTTCTTTCATTTACGGACTTTATCCACAAATGTCGTATTTATGGATTTTATTATAAGAATGTCGGTATCATTTGTATAATACCTATAAATGTTATTTGTCCATAGTTTTAAACTATATCAAAAAAATCTGAAACCACTTGTGCCTATGCACCTCATGATTTCAGGCTTTAAATATGAAGCTTTACGATTCCACGTATTTTTTCAACGCTTCCAGATAGGTCGCTGCCAGCCGGCTCATCATTCCCTTTTTATGCGTGATGTAGCCAACCCGCATTTCGCTTTCATCGGCAAGCGGCACAGCAATGATGTCTTTGCCGTTTAATTTTTTGTCAATGACACCACTGCACACTGTATAACCATTTAATCCGATTAAGAGATTAAACAACGTTGCCCTGTCACGCACACGGATATTTTTCTTGCGCTCAACCGCCGAAAAAATTTCTTCCGAAAAATAAAACGAATTATGCTCTCCCTGCTCGAAGGACAGATACGGATACTGCTCCAGCTCCTCATTGGTAATCACTGCATTTCCCGCCAGCGGGTGCTTGCGGCTGATAAAAACATGCGGTCTTGCAACAAACAGCGGATGAAATTCCAGCTCGTGTGACTTTAAAATCTTACCCAGAACCGTTTCGTTAAAATCATTCAGAAACAAAATTCCTATCTCACTTCTCATTCTTGCCACATCTTCGATAATTTCATAGGTCTGCGTTTCCCGCAGACTGAAATCATATTCGTCCTGTCCGTATTCCTTAATCAAATCCACAAATGCATTCACCGCAAACGAATAGTGCTGTGTTGATACACAAAACTGTTTCTTTCCGCCGCTTCCGCCTTTGTATTTATCCTCCAGTATCGCCGCCTGTTCCAAAACCTGTCTTGCATATCCCAGAAAATCCTCCCCCTCTTTGGATATGCTGATTCCCTTATTCGTCCGGTTAAATATCGTGATATTCATTTCTTTTTCCAGCTCGTGAATCGCATTCGTCAGACTCGGCTGGGAAATAAACAGCCGGTTCGCGGCTTCTGTAATCGTCCCTGTATTTGCAACTGTAATTACATATTTTAACTGTTGAAGTGTCATTTTTTTACCCGTCCCATACTCATTTCTGTCATATCAATTTGATATTTATATCATATCAATTATAGTTTTTACTTATCCTTATTTCCATAGTATAATCGAGCGGAATAAAAAAAGCAATCGCCACCGCTTGCGATAAAATTGCTGAAAATCCGGAGAATATGTATCATCAGGCATACCCTGACATTGGCAGTATTGTGCCGCAGGTATCACAAAACTGCTCCTATCGCAGAATTCAATACATTCCGTCTGCGGTTTCTCCTACATTAAAATGCCTGCGGAATGGAGAGAACGATGAAAGAGCAAACTATTTTCCCAAGAGAAGAACATGCAGATGTCCTGTTCCAGAAAATTCTGGCTGACCCATGGGCATGCGACAAGCTTTTTGAAACTTTTTGCAATGATTTATTCAGTAATGATGAACTGGAGGATTCCCTTTCTGCCGATGAATTCTGTCAAGCACTGTTTCGCGCTTACCGCAACAGGGATTTATCCGCTTTTCTTATGGCAATCAGCAAAAATACCCTTTTTGATCTGATACGAAATTCTTATCTGATTCCCTATCGTTTTAACGCTGACGGAAAGACCAATCCTGTCATTATGACAGATGAGAACGGGGTGCTTCTGCCTGAATTTAAAAATTGCATCCATGAAAAGGAGTATCAACATTTTCGTGAAGTTTATAACCATTTTGACGGAAAGAAAAAGATGTATCTTGCACAGGCTTACCGTTACAGTCATTCCTACCGCGATGACGATATGAATATTAAACAGCAGGTTTTAGAAAAAAATACCGGTGTACTGCTGATCCGTGAGCTTCCCGATACCATTAAATTAAAAGAAACAGAATCAGAAGCCTACTGTGCCGTCTGGGATTTAATGATCCAGCTGGAAAAAGAACTGCCAATGGCTTTCGTATTTTACGGTCAGGATTCCCTTGTCGAGCAGAATAACCGATATGATGAACTTGGGATTTTCCTGCCAAATTCTCATTTTTTGAAAAATCTGGAGCGGCATGCCGCCAAAGCGGAGGCGATTATTTATGGATAGCACAAAAGATACAGCCGGACCGGCTTCTTATGTTGATATTATGGAAAAAAACCACATGGAAATCCCCTGGCATGACTATGCAAAAGCAGACAGCAACGTCCTGATTGAAAATGCAGGATTAATCGAAAAAGCTTCTGTTATCGGCAGAGTAGGACTTATGATGCTCTCCTGCGGCACCGGGGCATGGCGTGTGCGCACTTCCATGAACCGCCTGTCAAAGGAACTTGGTGTTACCTGCACGGTGGATGTCGGACTGATGT
Source organism: Lachnospira intestinalis (assembly GCF_040095895.1). NCBI lineage: Bacteria > Bacillati > Bacillota > Clostridia > Lachnospirales > Lachnospiraceae > Lachnospira > Lachnospira intestinalis. Next base: position 24,832 of record NZ_JBBMFS010000002.1, on the reverse strand, counting down.
CCATTGAATTTAACTGCTTTGACGGAACGGATTGTGTTTCCCAGTCTTTAAGCATTGCCAATACCGGGGTCAATACGTCAAAGCTGTACCGCATGGAACAGTTTGTTGAACGTTTTCCGGAAGAAAAAACGCATATGACCGGTGAACAGATTCACAAAAAACTGGACACCATTGAAAAAATCCACACGCTGTATTCGCCTGCAAAACTGGGATTTGCCGCCGCACTCGCCTGTTGTGCCTTCACTTTTCTTTTAGGCGGTGGTCCTGTGGAAATGATTCTGGCATTTATCGCCGCCGGTGTCGGAAATGTTATCCGTACCAAACTGATTAAACACCATTATACACTGTTTTTAAATATTGCCGTATCCATCTCGGCGGCCTGTCTTGTTTATGACATCTGTTTCCACCTTGCGGAAATTATTTTTCATATTCCGGCACTGCATGAAGCGGGATACATTTGTTCCATGCTGTTTATCATACCGGGATTTCCGTTTATTACAAGCGGCATCGACCTTGCGAAACTGGATTTGCGTTCAGGACTTGAACGGCTTACTTATTCCATCATCATTATACTCGTCGCTACGATGTTTGCATGGATTATGGCTCTGCTTTTAGAATTACAGCCGCAGGATTTTGCAGTCCTTCACATGAATCCCCTGCTTCACCTTGTACTGCGGATTATCGCCAGCTTCTGCGGGGTTTTCGGCTTTTCCATAATGTTTAACAGCTCTGTTTCTATGGCATCGACTGCTGCTTTCATCGGTGCGGCTGCCAATACGCTCCGGCTTGAACTTGTGGATTTTACAGGAATGCCTGCTGCCGCTGCCGCATTTATAGGTGCTTTAACCGCAGGACTGTTAGCCTCCCTCATTAAGAAGAGCCACGGGTATCCTCGGATTTCTTTAACCGTACCTTCCATTGTCATTATGGTTCCGGGACTATACCTGTACCGGGCAATTTACAACTTCGGCATTATGTCCCTCTATGAAGCTGTTTCGTGGTTCAGTGCAGCGATTATGATTATTATCGCACTGCCGCTGGGGCTGATATTTGCACGAATCCTTACCGACCGCACATTCCGGTATTGCACATAATTTTTATATTTTTTATACAAACAGCAACATTTTAACAATATTCGGTATTAAATATTTATTTAGAGCGAAAACAATTGTCTATAATGGCAGATGAGCCGCCTCATTCGCGGATTTCTCATCACTGTTTTATCATAAAATCGCTCGGAAATGGGGATTAAAATGAATCACTTATCACACCGGCAAATGTCAGAATCTTTTCTGACGGCTGCCTTTTTATCTATATCCGGAGGTTTGCAGGATGCCTATACATACCTCTTCCGCGGCAAAGTTTTTGCCAATGCACAGACCGGCAACATTGTACTTTTAAGTGCCTGTGTTGTTGATAGAAACTGGTATCAGGCGGCACACTATCTGATTCCGCTGCTCTTTTTCGCACTGGGAATTGCCGCCGCCGAATGGGTACGGCTGAAATATCAGCGGATTGAGCGCCTACACTGGCGCCAGCTTGTTGTTTTATCCGAAATTATTCTGCTTTTTGCGGTAGGATTTTTCCCGGTACGGCTGAATCTGTTTGCCAATGCCTTAGTATCCTTTTCATGCGCCATGCAGGTTCAGACATTCCGCAAGGTCAACGGATATGCCTTTGCCAGCACCATGTGTATCGGCAATCTCCGAAGCTGTATGGAATCTCTGTGCGTTTATGCCAGAACGCGCGATAAACACGTTTTGCACAAATCCGCCTGCTACCTTGGCATTATCCTGATGTTTGCTGTCGGAGCCGGTGTCGGTGGACACTGTATTGCCCTTTTTGGGATGCGCACCATCTGGTTTTCCTGCCTTTTGCTGTTGATCAGCTTTTTAATCATGTTTATTAAAGAAGAAGAAAAAGAACGTCATTAATGCAGAACCGTTCCATAAAAATACCGGACTCCAATCGTCAGATTTTAAATCTGGCTTTTGGAGTCCGGTACAATATCCGTTTTTTTCAAATATTCTTATTTTTCCGGTTTAAAATTACTTTTTATAATTTTCATAGCTGTGCTGTGGCATTTTGGTTTCTGCCCAGAGCTTGTCGGCACACGGCTTCCAGTTCTTAGCATAAGCCTTACACTTCTCACACAAATGCTCCGCAGATTCCGGTGACTGTAAATCCGTGGATTTTGCGCCACTCTCCTTTACAATCCGTTGAAGAATTTCAGGATTTTCAAGCATCGGACACGGACGCAGATGATTTTCATTAAACGGCTGGTTATTATAATATGCCATAAATAACGGCTGTTTTAAAATCTCAAGCAGCGTATTTTTACGGATATTGGCCCCTGAATAGTGAATAAATACACAAGGCTCCGCATCACCGTTTGCATTAATATGGAAGTAATTTCTTCCGCCTGCGATACAGCCGCCCACAAATTCACCGTCATTCTGGAAATCCATGGTAAACAGTCCTTTTCCCGTCGTCATATTACGGATTTCACGGACACGGGAACGCATGTAAATTCTCTGCTCCGGTGCCGGAAGCAGATCAACAGACGCATCGTTTCCGACCGGCATATAGTGAAAATACAGCGCATAACGGCAGCCTTTTTCAATCATTAAATCAACGAATTCATCGCTTGTAACTGTTTCAATATTTTTAGATGTATAACAGATAGAAGTACCAAATACAAGACCGTTCTGCTTTAATAAATCCATTGCGTGCATAACCTTTCCGTAGACACCTTCTCCACGGCGTAGGTCATTCACCTCTGCAAATCCTTCCAGACTGATTGCAAGATAAAGATTTCCGACTCTTTTCAAATCCGCACAGAACGTTTCATCTACGAGTGTTCCGTTTGTAAATGAAAGAAATGCGCAGTCATAATGCTTTTCTGCAAGGCGGATTAAATCTGCCTTTCTTACAAGCGGCTCACCGCCTGTAAACATGTAAAAATAAATGCCCATTTCTTTACCCTGACAAATCAGGTTATCCATTTCATCAAATGTCAGATTCAGGCGATTTCCGTATTCTGCCGCCCAGCAACCCGTACAATGCAGGTTGCAGGCACTTGTCGGATCCATTAAAATCAGCCACGGTACATTGCATTTGTACTTTTCACGCATTTTACGAATCGTTTTTGTACCATTTAAAAATGCTTCAAAACCAAGGTTTAAAACCATTGTTTTTAGCACATGTGGGTCGACTTCATCCAGAAGCCTGTTTATGTAATGATTCAACGCGCCGTTTTTATCGGTAATCATGGTTCTTGCTTTCTCATAATTAATATCCAGCTTTTCTCCATCCATGTATTTTTCCATGAAATCGACAAGCTTTACAATTTCCTTTTCTCTGTCTTTATCCAGATTCTTTAAAACGACGTCAGACACTTTGCTAACAGCCAATCTTCCCGCTGCATGTGTTAAATTTCCCATTTTCTTTTCTCCTGATTTTCTTATCTTAATGATATTATACGTCTTAAATATTTTGTGTTATATATCAGCATATGCACAAACCGATAAAATCATTATCCTCTCTTATGTAAAGCCTGAATTGTTTCACTGATTTTTTTGCGCAGCGGCTCATTTTCTTCCGGTATGGTCTGCAAAATACGCAGCAGCTCCGTTGCGTTATGGTCATCACCCACTTTCTTTAAGGACTCGCACGCCGCCTCCAATATATCCTGATCTTTGCTTTCAACCAGTTCCATTAACAGATCAATGGCTTCCTCTGTTTCGGAAGTTCCCAGTGCCTGAGCCAGTGCGATTTTATGTTCCTTATCCTTAAACATATACTCTGAAAGCTCACCCCATGCCTTTCTATGCACAAGCTTTTCCATTTTTTCTTCGGGTGTTTTCTTTGAAAATAACATACTGCTCTCCATTCCGCAGGCATTTTAATGCCGGAGGAATCGCGGACTGAATTCATTCAGTTCTGCGATAAAAACAGATTTGTGATGCCTGCGTCACAAATCTGTCGTGTGAAAAAATCTTAAATTTATGGATTTTTCACACTGCTGTCCATTCCTTTCCTTATTTCTTAACACAACCGTATTATAGAAAAAGATTTGTAAAATGTAAAAAGTATTATTAATATCTTGATTATATCTTTTTGACATAGCCAAAACCGCATTTATTTGTTATACTTATGTAATACGTTTGCCCCGGCATCTGTTAAATATTTTCCGCTGCATGGCGGTTTTACAAAAAGGAGTATCATGATTACTTACGATTATTACCGTATTTTTTACTACGTTGCACAGTATAAAAGTTTTACCAAAGCCGCTGCTGCTTTGGGCAATAACCAGCCCAACATTACGCGCTGTATGAACAATCTCGAAGCAGAACTGGACTGCAAGCTTTTTCTGCGTTCCAATAAAGGTGTACTGCTGACACCGGAAGGCCACAAGCTTTATGAACACGTTGCCATTGCTTTTGAACAGCTTGCGCTTGGTGAAGAAGCAATTATCCGTAACCGGGATTTAGAAAACGGTCTGATTTCAATCGGTGCCAGTGAAAATGCACTGCGCCTGATACTGCTTTCCGAACTGGAACATTTCTGCGCCCGCTATCCGCATGTGCGTATCCGTCTTTTAAATTATTCCGCACCGCAGGCAGTAAAAGCACTGGAAAATAACATTATCGACTTTGCGATTGTTTCAACACCGGTTCTGGTACATAAGCACATGCATCAGGAAAAGCTGGTTTCTTATGATGAAATACTGCTGGGCGGCACGAAATATAAGCAGTTTGCACAGCAGGTTCACTATTTGGAGGATATTTCCGAAATGCCTTTAATCGGACTTTGTGAGGGAAGTTCCACACACACGCATTACAGCCGTTTCTTTATGGAGCACGACCTTCCTTTTGAGCCGGATATGGAAGCTGCCATGACCGACCAGGTACTTCCGATGATTACCCATAATCTCGGTATTGGTTTTTATCCAAAATCGCTTGCTTTGGAAGCCATTGAAAAGGAACTTGTCTTTCCGATTGAGCTGACAGAACCACTCCCTAATCGTGATGTTGTCGTAATCACCAACAACCACACCCCGATTAATTCTGCTGCCCGCAGATTTCTGGAGTTTTTACTGGAAAACCGTAAATAACCGTTTTCCTTTCAGCATTTCCAACGCAATATAACACATTTAATAAATATAAACTGTCCCACGGTCTGAATTCCGTGGGGCAGCTTATATTTTAAAATATTTTCTTTTTAATTACTTACCGACAATGTTAATAATCTTACCCGGTACGTAAATTTCCTTTACAACATTTGCAGGAAGCTTATCACCAAGTGCTTCTTTTGCCTTAGCCAGTGCAGATTCTTTGGTTTCGTCAACAGAAAGTGTTACCTTTGCCTTTACTTTACCATTTACCTGAACTGCCATTTCAATCTCGTTATCCTTCATCTTTTCTTCATCAAATGAAGGCCACTGTGTGCTTTCAAAAATGCTCTGGTTATGTCCTAATACTTCCCAAAGTTCTTCTGCAACATGCGGTGCAAACGGAGATAAGAGCGTAACAATCGTTTCCATTGTTTCTTTATCAATGCCGCCCTGCTTCTTTGTCAGGTCAACCAGCTTGTTGGTGTATTCCATGAAACCGCTGACAACTGTGTTCAGACTGAAGTTTTCCAGACGGTTTGTAATGTCATAAACCATCTTATGTCTTAACTTCACCATTTCATCTGTTTCATTGAAATTCTTATCTGCGTTATCTTCTACAAGTGTCCAGAATCTTGACAGGAATCTGTGTACACCGTCAATTCCTCTGTCATCCCATTCTGCATCCAGTTCCGGTGGTCCGACAAACAGTTCATACATTCTTAATGAATCACAGCCGTAATCTCTTACTAAATCATCCGGTGATACAACGTTTCCTTTGGACTTACTCATCTTTGCGCCGTTCTTGCCAATCATACCCTGATTGAACAGCTTCTTGAACGGTTCATCAAAATCAACCACACCGATATCATGTAAGAATTTTGTATAAAATCTTGAATACAGTAAGTGCAGTACCGCATGTTCCACACCGCCGATATACATATCAACCGGAAGATACTTATCTGCCTTTTCCTTGCTTACAAGTTCTTTGTCATTCTTATTATCCACATATCTTAAGAAGTACCATGAAGAACCAGCCCACTGTGGCATAGTATTGGTTTCTCTCTTAGCAGGCTTTCCGCAGCATGGGCAGGTTGTGTTGACCCATTCTTCAATTCCTGCAAGCGGTGATTCACCTGTTCCGGTCGGCTCATACTTTTCTACTTCTGGAAGCAGTAACGGAAGCTGGTCTTCCGGAACCGGTACACAGCCGCAGTCCGGGCAGTGAACAATCGGAATTGGTTCGCCCCAGTATCTCTGGCGTGAGAATACCCAGTCACGTAACTTGTAGTTCTTCTTTTTACGTCCGAAGCCCATTTTTTCAATCATTTCCGGTGCTTCTTTCTTTAATACAGAAGATTCCATACCGTTCCAGTCACCGGAATTAATCATTGTTCCGACAGCATCTGTATAAGCCTCTGTCATATTTTCAATTTCTTTTCCGTCTTTTGCAATAACCTGAATAATCGGAATATCAAATTTCTTTGCAAATTCAAAGTCACGGTCATCATGTGCCGGTACACACATAATCGCACCTGTACCGTAATCAGCCAGTACATAATCAGACAGCCAGATTGGCACTTTCTTTCCATTTAAAGGATTGATTGCATAAGAACCTGTAAATACACCGGTCTTTTCCTTATCTGCCATTCTGTCGATGTTAGAACGGGTAGAAGCTCTGTAAATGTAATCTTCCACTGCCTGCTTTGTTTCTTCCGTTGCCAGTTCTCTTGCCATTGCATGTTCCGGAGCCAGTACCATAAAGGTTGCACCGTGTAATGTATCCGGTCTTGTAGTATAAACAGTAATAGACTTATCCGTTCCGTCTACCTTAAAATCTACCTCTGCACCGTAAGAACGTCCAATCCAGTCAGACTGCATCTTCTTAACCTTTTCCGGCCAGTCAAGCTTATCAAGGTCTTCAAGTAATCTGTCTGCATAGGCTGTAATCTTTAACATCCACTGCTTTAAGTTCTTCTTGGTTACTTCTGTACCGCAGCGTTCGCAACAGCCGTTTACAACTTCTTCATTTGAAAGACCTGTCTTGCAGGACGGACACCAGTTAATCGGCATTTCCTTTTCGTAAGCAAGACCTGCTTTAAACATTTTTACAAAAATCCACTGTGTCCACTTATAGAAATTCGGGTCTGTTGTGTTGACTTCCATATCCCAGTCATAAACAGCGGCGATTTCCTGAATCTGTCTTTTAATATTGGCTACATTCTGTGCCGTAGACTTTTTCGGGTGAACACCCATCTTAATTGCATAGTTTTCTGCCGGAAGACCGAATGCATCCCAGCCCATTGGATGGATAACATAGTATCCGTGTAACATCTTATATCTGCTCCATACATCACTGATTACATAACCTCTCCAGTGACCGACATGAAGACCGCTTCCTGACGGATACGGGAACATATCCAGGCAGTAATATTTCGGTTTTTTGCCATCATTGACATTAATTGGGTGTGCTTCCCAGTTTCCACGCCATTTCTTTTCAACAGCCTTATGGTTATACGTTGTTGCCATAAAATTAATCCTCCTTGTTTTGCTTCCTTTTTTCAAACACATAAAAAGCCCTTTCATCTCACTTAGAGACGAAAGGGCTACAATCGCGGTACCACTCTAATTCATATGTAAGCTGCCCTACATATGCACTCAGTCATTTGGTAACGGAAATGAATCGTCTTTTCCTATCTGTTTATCCTTTCAGAAAAGAAACTCCAAGGCGAGTTCAATTATCCGAATCTACTGTCTTGCACCTTCCGACAGCTCTCTGTAAAATTCCGGCGATAATCTACTATTCCTTTTCACAGTCTTTATATATTCAAATATTTACTACGAAACAGGAATATTTTATCATATTCAACCGCTTTGTCAAGTACCGATTCTACTTTTATCCGTTGTTTTTCTGATATTCTGCGGACAGCTTCTCCACTACATTCTGCGGCGCATGTCCGTATCTTGCAAATTCGTAGGCAAATGTACCATAGCCTTCCGTAATGGAGCGAAGCTTTGCCATATAGCCTTCCAGCTCGGCAACCGGAACATCGGCTTCTATATAAGAAGTTCCGTCTTCTGCCGGCATCATGCCAAGTACTCTTGCCCTGCGGGTCTTTAAATCATTTGAAATGTCTCCCGCATAAACGGACGGTGCAAAAATTTTTACCTGTGCAATCGGCTCTAAGATAATCGGTGATGCCTTTAAATAAGCTTCCTTATATGCCATGACAGCTGCCATTTTAAATGCATTTTCACTCGAATCCACCGGATGCTCCGCGCCGTCTGTCAGCACTGCCTTTAAGCCAACCACCGGATACCCTGCAAGCAGTCCTGTCTTGACACTTTCTGCAATTCCCTTTTCCACTGCCGGGAAATAATTTTTAGAAACTGCGCCGCCGACTACGGCTGTTTCAAATACGTAATCTTTTTCACGGTTGCCGGACGGTGAAAATGTAATCTGCACTTCCGCAAACTGTCCGTGACCACCGCTCTGCTTTTTGTAACGGCATCTTGCTGTCGCTTCCGCACAAATCGTTTCTTTATAACCGACCTTTGGCGCTGTCAGCTGAACCTGCGGAATCTTATACTGATTTTCAAGTCTTGCCACAATAATCTCCAATTGCTGTTCGCCGATTCCTTTTATCAGACGCTGACCGTTTTCTGTATCATTTTCACAATGCACAGTTCTGTCTTCTTCCATAATCTTTACCAGTGCCTGTGAAAGCTTTTCTTCATTCTGCTTGTTATCAACAACAATACGCTTTACCGTATACGGCACTGCAAATTCAATCGTATCGAGCTTAATCGGCTTCACCTTTGTGGAAATGGTATCTCCGGTTGAAAATCCGTTCAGCTTCGGAATGGCTCCGATATCGCCTGCCACAATGCTGTCCACCGGTGTATATTCTTTTCCGCATACCTTATAAATTCTGCCAATCTTTGTTTCCATATCGTAAGACGGATTAAAAATCATGCTGTCCGCTTTTAATGTACCGGAATAAACCTTTACAAAGGAATACTTGCCAAGATATGGGTCGGATACCGTCTTAAATACCTGCGCCGCCAGAAAATCTTTTTCATCATAAATGCAGTCAAACAGCTCATTGTCATAAACATTAATACCGGTCTTTGTAAAAAATGGTGACGGAAAATATTTTGTAATGACATCTAAAAGCATATAGACACCATGTACATGCAGTCCCGAACCCATCGTTACCGGAACAATGCTTCCGTCCGTACAGTCGGCACGCAGGGCGCTGTCCTTTTCCTGCTGTGTAAATTCTTCACCTGAAAAATATTTTTCCATATTATCTTCGTCAACCGAAGCCACTGCCTCATCTAAAATCCCTTTAAATTTATTGAGGTTTTCCATACAGTAGTCCGGAATCTCGAAATCTTCATATTTTCCGATACCGGTAAATTTTCTGGCTCTCATCTTGGTAATATCCGCATAACCAATCAGACGCTGATCCTGGCGGATTGGCATATGAAACGGCGCAATCTTTCCGCCGTACAGCTTTGTGAGTTCTTCCACAATCTCCCTGTAGCTGGCAGTATCATCATCCATGCCTGTTACAAAAATCACTCTCGGCAGTTTATAACGGTCACATAATTTCCATGCGGCACATGTTCCGGCATCAATGCCTTTGCGGGCATTAATCACGATGACCGCTGCATCTGCAGCACTTGCAGCAGACTCGCGTTCTCCTTCAAAATCCAATGCCCCCGGTGCATCTAAGAAATTAATCTTATAACCGTTCCATTCCACCGGAACAACCGATAAATGAATTGAAAATCCACGGCTGCGTTCCTCGCTGTCGTAATCACTGACCGTATTGCCCTGCGCAATGCTTCCTAAATAGTTCTTATTCTCCCCTGCAAACGCTGCTGCCTCAACCAGTGTTGTCTTACCGCTTCCACTGCCTCCTAAGACTGCAATATTTCTGATGTCACCTGTTCTGTAATTATTCATAATGCACTCCATTCCGGCATGAAATATTCACAAATGCGTATAAAATACCACGCCTTGTATCTCACCCCTGTTAATTTGTTTACGTTCTAAATGTTATGATTTATTTTACTACATTTTTTGTATTTTTTCAAGTACATTGTCAATAAGCATTTTATTTTTTACGTTGAAGTGTTAAAGTGTATGCAGTTATACTTTTAATTTTGTGATACTTTGTTTTAACAGGTTACTTGTGTTATTATACATTAAAATACAGATGAGAAATCGCCTGCGCGAATTTCTCATCGCATCTTTGCGACATAGTCGCTCAGAAATGGAGATTAGTATGGAGATTTTACAGATTGGTTTTATAGGTTTTGGATTAATTGGCGGTTCGATTGCAAAGGCACTCCGTGCGTACCGCCCGCAGTGCCACATGATTGCTACCAGCCGTTCTCTTTCCCCTCTTTATCAGGCACAAAAAGACGGTGTATTGGATGAAGTAACGGACTGCGTAAATGAACAGTTTTCCGGCTGCGATATCATTTTTATCTGCACGCCGGTCGTAACGATTACAAAATATTTTGAACTGTTAAAGCCACTTATCAAGTCTTCCTGCATTTTAACCGATGTAGGCAGTGTAAAAGAAAGCATTTACACTGCAGCTAAAAATGCCGGTCTGGAAAATAATTTTATCGGCGGACACCCGATGGCAGGCTCTGAACAGTCCGGTTATACAAGTGCCCATGCCGATTTGCTGTGCGGTGCAAAATACGTTATCACACCGTCTGCACACACTTCAAAAGAACATTTAGATTCTTATGTCGAACTTGTAAAAGATATCAAGGCCGTGCCAATTGTCATGGACCCGGCAACACATGATTACTGTGCTGCTGCTATCAGCCATGTGCCGCACCTTATCTCTGCCGCACTGGCAAAGCTGGTTAAAGATGCCGACACCGGTGACTATAAAGATTACATGCACCTGCTTGCCGCAGGCGGTTTTAAGGACACCACCCGGATTGCTGCTTCTTCTCCTGAAATGTGGGAACAGATTTGTGCTGCAAATCCGACGGCTATTTCGCAGCTTTTAGGGGAATATATCAACTCTCTTACTGCAGTCAAAGAACATATTGATTCCGGCGACAGCCACTACATTTACAAGTTATTTGAAGAAGCGGGCATTTACCGGAATACATTTTTCGGACCGGACCGTTCCTGACGGCAGCCACCGTATTTGCAGTAAATCTGCTTGAGAATGGAGATTCATATGTATCACAGACAACGTAAAAACAAGCAGAGAATCCGTACAAAATTCTCTGCTTTTATGATGCTTTTCGTTTTTATTTTTGTTTTAGTCTGCCATATCGGACTTTTAAATCCTGACCTGACAGCTTCCGTAAAGACTTCTTTTCAGGATACACTGAAAGGTTTATTTACAAATTCTTCTAAACAGGACACTGCACTTTCCTATTCAGAAAGCCGTCCCGAAAATACAACGCTTTCTGTCACCTTTTTAGATGTCGGGCAGGGAAACTGTGTGCTTGCGGAATCGGACGGACATTATATGCTGATTGACGGCGGTGACCGTTCCCACTCCTCTTTTGTAGTCAGCTACTTACAGCAGGCGGGTATTACTGCACTTGACTATGTACTGATTTCACACTATGATGCCGACCATGTCAGCGGTGTTATCGGTGCTTTATATCAATTTGACGTTGGCAATGTGCTTTCACCGGATTACAGTGCTGATACAAAAATTTACCAGTCCTATGTAAATTGTCTTAAAAAGCAGAATATCACTCCGGTACACCCACAGGTCGGTGACACCTATATTTTAGGAAATGCCTCTTTTACCGTGGTCTGCCCCGACCGCTATGACTATGAAGAAGAAAACAACCGCTCTCTCGGTATCCGGCTGACGGATTCTTCACACAGCTTTTTAATCCTTGGCGATGCCCAGTCAAAAAGCGAATCCGCCATGTTAAATGAGAATTTAGATCTTTCTGCGGACGTCTATATGGTAAGCCACCACGGAAGTGCATCTTCTTCCACCGAAAAATTTCTACGTGCCGTACACCCTGCTTTTGCCGTTATCAGTGTCGGCGCAGACAACGATTACGGACACCCCGCACAAAAAACACTTTCCCGCTTGGAAGCACAGGATATTCAAATCCTGCGTACCGATTTAAGCGGAACAATCACAGCTTACAGCACCCCCGACACCCTCACCTGGAGTACCGGACGGTGAGGGTGCGGTCTGATAAAACTCAAACCTTAAAACATCCCCCGCCAACAAATTCCCTTACAATCGAATTAATCGGTATGTTTTCACTGGTATACGGCAGGAAGTACGCAAGGAACTTTAACAGGCGCTTTGCTTCCTGATATTCCGGTTCGTCCTCTCCGACTGAGAATAACAGCGGTTCTACATACGGCTTTAATACGGACAGTTCATACGGCATTGCCGAATTAAACATCGCATCTGCATACTCCTGAAACGGGAAAATATTTTTTTCTTCGCCCTTGCGCACAGATTCCCACATGCCGAGAGTACGTGCAGCACTCGCACCACGGGTTCTGCTGTCACGCACCAGACGGCGGATTAATCTGCCGTCGGTTGTTGCCACACGGTTATGTTCATCCACATTTAACTGTGTCAGCGCACTGATGTAAATTTTATATTTACTTTCTTTCGGAAGCATATATGACATTTCATCGTTTAAGCAGTGAATTCCTTCGATAACAAGAATGTCTTCCGCTCCAAGCTGTAAATAATCATTTCCGTATTCTTTTTTACCCGTCTTAAAGTTAAAGGTCGGCATACAGACACGCTTTCCTTCCAGAAGCTGCTCCATGTGCCGGTTAAACAACTCGATGTCAATCGCATGCAGGTCTTCAAAGTTATAATTGCCGTCTTCGTCAAGCGGTGTCTGCTCACGCTCTACAAAATAGTTATCCACACTGATTGGATGCGGCTTGTATCCGTTTGCACGAAGCTGAATGGACAGGCGGTTTGCAAAGGTCGTCTTTCCGGAAGATGACGGCCCTGCAATCATTACAAATTTTGTACTTTTTCTTTTTTTAATAGAGTTGACAATTTCAACAATTTTCTGTTCCTGAAGAGCTTCCTGTACAAGAATTAATGAGTTCATATCATTATTTGTAATATGCTCATTTAATGCACCCACAGTATCAATTCCCAGCATATTTGCCCACTGGGTTGATTCTTTTAATACCTGAAACAGTTTTTGCTGCGGTGCAAATTCCGGTACAATTTCCGGTGCTTCCTTAACCGGCAGCTGTAATACAAAGCCTTCATCATACAAAAACAAATCAAAAACACCTAACATTCCGGTAGACGGTGCCATATATCCGTAAAAATAATCTTCAAAACCGTCCAGGTTATAAATGTTTACATAAGAGCTTCTGCGGTATTTAAACAGCTTGGTCTTATCCTCCATGCCGTATTTTTCAAATAGCTTTACTGCTTCGCTCGTCTGAATCATGCGCTTTGTAATCGGAATATCTGCCGCAACAATTTCCTGCATCTTTGTCTTTACCCTTGCAAGGAACTCTTCTGTAACCTGAAAATCTGCCTTTAAACTGCAATATAAGCCTTTGCTGATAGAATATTCAATTGTCACACGATCAATTGAATGTTCCGGTGCCGTCTGATAAATTGCATGCAGCATTAAAAGCACTACACTTCTCCGATAGGTTTCGTTGCCAACGGCAGCTGCCGTTGTAATATATTCTACCTTTTCATTTTCAATTTCCGTATCTTTTAATTCATGAAGTTTTCCATCAACCTTTGCCAGAATAATCTGATGCGGATAATCCGGCTGTGCCTGCTTTGCCAGTTCAAATAATGTCTTACCCATATTTTTTCTCCCATCCTGCGTATTTTACGCAAAATTATAATATTCTAATGCAAAATCAATGCAATCCAAATCCTTCCGTAACTGCTCTAACCGCTCCTGTACTGCCGCTTCCTGTCCGTTTCGTGCTGATAACTGTGTGTAAATTCCTTCTGCTATCCGCTTTTCTTTATATAAATATGCTTTCAGGCTCTCGTTTTTTTCACGCAAAAGCGATTCTCCGTACCGAAGCTTTGCTTCCTCGATCGTCTGCGGTGCATAATCCGCACCCATGTATACACATTCCATAATGACATAAAACTGACCATCTTCTGTCATCATATGTTCTTCTAAAACAAGAAATCCCTTTTCCTTTAAAAATATCCGGAATTCCCGCAGTTCAGACTGCGGCGATACAATCAGCCGTGTTGATTTGTCCAGCTTTTCCATACCGTTTGTAAGAATCGACTGTATCAGTCTTCCACCCATGCCGGAAATGGTAACGGTATCTGCCTCACCCTTTTCAAGTGCTGCCAGTCCGTCCGAAAGTCTTAATTCAATCTGATCGGACACACAAAATGCCCGTGTATTGTCTTCTGCTTTTTTTAGAGGTCCTTTCCTGACGTCCATTGCTATCACACGGTCTGTAATTCCACTCTTTACAAGAAAGATTGGCAGATATCCGTGATCGGTACCGATATCTGCCACTTTACTTCCTTTTTTTATCAAACCGGCAATCAGACGCAGTCTATCTGATAAATTCAGTTCTTCCATAATTGTTCCTATATTAATATTAGTCTAAGTAATCTTTCAATTTACGGCTTCTGCTTGGATGTCTTAACTTTCTAAGTGCCTTTGCCTCAATCTGACGGATACGTTCTCTGGTAACATTAAACTCTCTGCCGACTTCTTCAAGGGTTCTTGCTCTGCCGTCATCCATGCCGAAACGCAGCCTTAACACCTTCTGTTCTCTTTCTGTCAGCGTTCCGAGGACTTCTACCAGCTGTTCCTTTAACAGTGTTGAAGCCGCTGCCTCTGCAGGAACCGGTACGTTATCATCCTGAATGAAATCTCCTAAATGGCTGTCTTCTTCTTCACCGATTGGTGTTTCAAGTGAAACCGGTTCCTGTGAAATCTTCTGGATTTCGCGTACTCTTTCTACCGGAATATCCATTGCCTCTGCAATTTCTTCCGGGGACGGCTCTCTGCCTAATTCCTGTAATAACTGTCTGGACACACGCACCAGCTTGTTAATCGTTTCTACCATATGCACCGGGATACGGATTGTTCTTGCCTGGTCTGCAATGGCTCTTGTAATTGCCTGACGAATCCACCATGTCGCATACGTACTGAATTTATAACCTTTGCGGTAATCAAATTTTTCTACCGCTTTAATTAAACCTAAATTACCTTCCTGAATTAAATCCAAAAACAGCATGCCACGACCTACATATCTTTTGGCAATGCTGACTACCAGACGAAGGTTTGCCTCGGCAAGACGCTTCTTTGCTTCTTCATCGCCCTGTTCCATGCGCTTTGCATATTCGATTTCTTCTTCTGCGCTTAACAGCGGCACTTTACCGATTTCCTTTAAATACATTCTGACAGGGTCTTCAAGCCCTACACCATCCGGTACGGATAAATCAATTTTTTCAATATCAATATCATCTTCATCATCTAAAATAATTTCATCGTCGTCTGTATCATCATCCGCCATCTTAACATCGACATTATTATTTTCAAGGAATTCAAAGACTTTTTCCATCTTATCGGCTTCAAAATCGGTATCGAGGAAATAATTCATAATTTCCTGATAATCAAGTACATTTTTCTTCTTTTTGGCAATCTGAAGCAGTCCCTTACATTTTTCATCAAACTTCGCAGCGATTTCAGCAGCAATTTCTTCTTCTGTTTTTTCTACTGCTTCTCCTTCGGTCTTTGCCTTTTTGGTTGTCTTTTTTACTGTTTCTTCTGCGATATTCTCATTTTTCTTAGCCATGATTGTCACCTTTCTATTCTCTTATAATGTAATATGAATTGCTGATAATTTGTTTTTCATTGTATAAAGCTGCTGGATTTGTGCAGGGTCTGCCGCCTGGTCAATCTGATACTGTATGCTGTTGTTTTTTACCTTAAGTACGGTATCATTAAGTGCTTTTTCGCGTTCATTGTGATTCAGCCGGTTATCCAGTTCCATGCTAAACATCGCCGCAACTTCACTGTGCGTTTCCTCGGCATCGTATGTACTGATAATTGCCGCGGGATTTAAACTGCCGCTTTCATACTGTGCATACAGCTTGTCCGCCACATCCTTAAACAGCGGGTTTACAAAATCCTGCGGTGAAATGTATTCTTTCACCTTTTCAAAAATTCCGGCATCTTCAATCATCCATGTCAGCAGAATTTTCTCTGCCTGACGGACACCGTCTTCTTTTTTCTTCTTGGGTGCCGCAGCACGCTGCTGTCCCGATGCCGCCGGATAATCATTTCTTCTTAAAATGCCTTCCTTACTGCCAAGAGATGCGACCAGCTCCCGCATGCCCTGCAATTCAATGTGGAAACGGTCGCAGACCGCACGCATATAGTTTTCCCGCTCCAGCTTTTCCCGGAACGTCACCAGCTTTGCCGCCGCTTCCCGCTCAAACTTCGTAGACTCTGCCGGGTCAATTCTGTCATATTCTTTCTCAAGAACACCAATTTCATACATAAAACTGTTTTCCGCCTTGTCTATCCGCTCCTGAAACGCTTCCGCCCCCAGTGCCTTGATAAATTCATCGGGGTCTTTATACGGCTGCATATTAATAACCTTCGTGGTAAGCCCGGCTTCTTTTAATATCGGAATTGCCCTAAGCGCTGCCTTTACACCCGCCGCATCACTATCATAGGTAATCAGGACATTATCCGTATACCGCTTCATAAGTGCTGCCTGTCCCGGCGTCAGCGCTGTTCCGAGGGACGCCACTGCCTGCGTAAAGCCAGCCTGATGCAGTGAAATCACATCCATATATCCTTCACAGATAATCATATTGGACTTTCTGGATATGCGCGCCGCATTCAGCCCATATAAATTCCTGCTTTTATCAAATAATTTGGTTTCCGGTGAATTAAGATATTTCGGTTTTGCATCACCCATGACACGGCCGCCGAAACCGATAACCTTGTTGTTAATATCCATAATCGGAAACATCACGCGGTTCCAGAACTTGTCATGGATTCCCCGCTCATATGTAAACAGTCCTGTTTCTTTTAACAACGCATCATCATAACCTTTGCTTTTTAAATACTGATATAGCGCATTCCCGGTCTGTCCGGCATATCCTAATCCGAAGCGGTTTATCGTAGTATCGCTTAACCCTCTTTTTTGAAGATAGGACAGTCCGATTTTACCGTTTTCAGCTTTAAGCTGATGGTAATAATACGTTGCCGCTATTTTATTAATCTCTAAAAGCTTTGCCTTTAAGTCCCTGTTTTTCTTTTCTTCTTCCGAATAACTCGTTTCGGGAAGCTGCATGCCTGCTTTGTCTGCTAAGTATTTTACAGCTTCAAGAAACGTATAATTTTCGTATTCCATAACAAATGTAATGACATTGCCGCCCACCCCGCAGCCGAAACAGTGATACAGCTGCTTTCCCGGTGATACGGAAAAAGACGGAGATTTTTCATTATGGAACGGACACAGCCCGACATACGAACTGCCGTTTTTCTTCAGTTTGATATATCCGGAAATAATATCCACTATGTCGCTTCGCGATACAACTTCATCAATTACTTCACTTGCGTACATCTGTTTTCACCAACCTGATTCATCCTTCCTCTTATACTTTCCACGATGTCGGAACAAATATTTCTTCAAATTTGGCAACCGAATACTGGTCGCTCATGCCTGCTATATAATCGCACACGACACGTTCCGGCGTTTCGCCGCACTCTGTAATAAATCTTCTGTAATTGTCCGGCAGCGCTTCTATATTATCCATATAATATCCATACAGTTCCGTAATCAGCTTGTCTGCCTTTGCTTCTTCACTTTTTGCAAGTGGATTCTGATAAAGACTGCCAAACATAAATTTGCGCAGCTCCATCATTGCCTGATGCACTTCATCAGACATACAGATTTCATTCTTCCCGATACTGTTATGAATAATATCCTGTATCATCGTATTCAGCCTTGATTTTGTAGTATCTCCAAGCACTTCTGTAAAGGCTTTCGGAATATCCGTTTCACTGAATATTTTTGCCCGGATTGCATCGTCAATATCATGGTTAATATAAGCTATTTTATCGGAAAGCCGGACGACTTTTCCTTCCAGTGTGGACGGCATGGACGATGTCTGATGGTTTAAAATACCATCACGCACTTCTTTTGTAAGATTTAACCCCTGTCCGTCTTTTTCCAGTTTTTCCACAATGCGGATACTCTGTTCTGAATGGACAAACCCCATCGGACAGATTCTGTTTAATGTCCGTTCTCCGGCATGTCCAAACGGCGTATGTCCTAAATCATGTCCCAGTGCAGCTGCCTCTGTCAAATCTTCATTTAACCGCAGCGCCCTGCTGATTGTTCTTGCAATCTGGGACACCTCCAGTGTGTGCGTAAGCCGCGTTCTGTAATGATCCCCCTGCGGCGACAGAAAAACCTGCGTCTTATGCTTTAAGCGCCGAAACGACTTACAGTGTAAAATTCTGTCCCTGTCCCGCTGATATGCAGGGCGCACCGTACAGGGTTCTTCCGGTCTGTCCCGCCCCTGCGATTCATCACTGAAGCTGGCAAATCTGCTTAAATGCTCATGCTCGTATTTTTCCTGTTCTTCCCTGATATTCATTCAAAGCCTCCTATCCGGTAAACAGTCCATCCTGTTAAAAGCGCCTATACTTTATATATTCTGCAAAGAATCTGATTTTCCTTTAATTTTTCTTAATAAAATTTCAGCACTGATGCAATCCGGACATCTTACAGTACAGCTTTAATCCTGACATTTCTGTTATTTTATTCAGGCGTTGCAAATGCTCCGGCTCCACCTGCCAAAAGGCAGACAATCAGTGCCTTTACAAGTGCTGTCATATCCATATCTGCCCCTTTTGTAAGAATAAAGGCGGCAGCCGTCAGCACGGTAAAATATAAAATACCAAAGCCCATGCCCCACAACATTCTTCTGCTTTTCTGTGCTTTTGCTAAAATATAGCCGCCGGCAAAGCATGAAAGAGCATAAATAATAACGACAGCTGCCATTACCTGCCAGTCTGACAAATGCAGACGATACAGCCCGAAGGCCGTTAACAGAAGCAAAACTGCCGTTATTACATATGCTATAATCAATGTTTTTACAAGTTGAAATCCTTTTACTGCCATTTTCCCTCCAGATTCAAGATTCATTTTTCTTAATCTATCCTATGAAAGGAAAAGCCCGGTTATACTAAAAAACTTTTAAAATCACAGATACAACTCTGTTGGATTCTACTTTTTCTACTGTAAATTCCAGATTATCCACGCGCAGTTTTTCTCCTGCCGCCGGAATCCTGTCCAGCTTTTCAATAATATAACCACCAATTGAATCATTATCTTCAGATGTCAGGGCTGTTGACAATTTTTCATTGACATCATCTAATTTATACGTTCCGTCAATATGATATGTATAATCATCGATTTTAACAAATGGTTCTGTTTCATCATTATCATACTCATCACGGATTTCCCCGACGATTTCTTCCAATAAATCCTCTGTTGTAATCATGCCTGCCGTAGAACCATATTCGTCTAATACGATTGCAATCCCCTGTGACTGTTTCTGCATTTCCTTAAACAGTTCGGAAATATTTTTATGTTCATAAACATAATAAGGCTTGCGCATGATTTTTCTGATTTCAAACTGTGTGCCATGCGGCGCAACAATTAAATCTTTTATATTTAAAATGCCGACAACATTATCCTGTTCTTCCTCATACACCGGAATCCTCGAATACATCGTTTCCCTAAACAGTGCCAGAATCTCATCGTATCCCGTTGTAATATCCGCGGCAACCATATCAATTCTCGGTATCATAACATCCTTGGCTTCTGCATCACCAAAATCGAACAGATTGTTAATAATCTGTCTTTCATCCGATTCAATAACACCTTCTTCATGGCTGACATTAACAAATGTTCTCAGTTCTGTTTCTGTAATTGTCTTTTTATGATTCTTCGTATCAATATGGAACAATCGTAAAAAGAATCCTGCCAGAACATCTACCACATAAATAACCGGTGTCAGCACGGTCATCAGTACTTTAATAACCGGTGCATATACCAGCGCAAACTTTTCTGAATAAACGGTTGCTGTCGTTTTAGGTGTAATTTCACCGAAAATTAATACAACAATCGTTAACACACCTGTTGTAATACCCGTGGCATAATTGCCCCAGATTTTAATTGTCAGCGATGTTGCCAGCGCCGATGCTGAAATATTGACAATGTTATTTCCAATCAGAATCGCACTTAACATCTTCTGTGAATGTGCAATAATGTCTGACACAATGACCGCCCTCTTGTTCCCCTCATCAATCAGGGTTCTGATGCGAATGTGGTTTACAGTTGTAAATGCTGTTTCTGCTGATGAAAAAAAAGCAGATAACGCAAGCAGAATAATAATTAAAATCAACTGCGTGATACTGTCCGTATCCAAAAAATCAACTCCTTTAAAAATATTTTTCTCTACATCATATCAAATAATAAAGGAGATGTCAAAGATTTTGGGGATTTTCAAAAATGCTTGACAAGATTTTAAAAGTTAAAAAATCCTCACAAGAAATTTTTAGAATTTTTTTAGAATACCGGATAAGTATATCCTGCTTCTTTCATCTTTTTTTCAAGTTCTGCGACACTGATATTCAGCTTATGAGCGCCCTGTTCCGGTGTTATGGTTTTGTCCTGCACAAAACTGTACACTGTCATCTGCTCACCTTCAAGTCTGCCTTTTTCAATGCCCATTTGTTCAAGTCTTTCAGCTACTTCGCACATATTGCTCACCTTTCCCTTTCCGTCCGATAAAATATTTTCATATCTTCTGTCCCCGGTTACCGCAGACAGCATCTTTAATACTGCATCCACATGACGGATTTCAGTCTTATTATCCGGCACATAATCTTTATTCTTTCTCTTTCGAACAAAAAAATCCGCCACTATCCTGAAATCACTCTTAAACATGGATATCTGCTCATCTGTGAGCCATGCAATTTCAAATACGTTAATCTTTAAGTCATTAACATATTCTTCCATGCCCTCCGGAATGTCAAACAGGTCTTTTAAATGCTTTTCTGCCCTCCAGTGTTCATTTCCGAAGTACAGTACCAGTGTTATCACCGGCACGGCACTTTTTTCTTCCAACTGTCCACTGTAAGATGCACCCTCATAGCCAAACACCCTCAGCGGCATTTTCGGCTCAACGGCAGTCTGATTTTCCAGTCCGCACAGGGCTATCTGTACTTTTCCGTTCATCCAGTATTTTGCGACATCCCGCTCCTGCTCGTGTAAGACACCGGTTTTGTCATTTTTATACTGGGAATGCACACCGGTATTTACAAGTGTCTCCGGCTTTATGCGCTGTTTTCCTTTGAATACCAGTACATTGACAATATCAGCAAAAATGTCATTATAATCTTCCAGTATCTTTTCTGTTAAATCTTTTATCCCCATATACCTCCCCATTTTCTTCCTTAAAATAACAAATATTCATATATACATAACAGGGGATATTCTTTAATTTTATATTTAGTTTAATCATACACCCTGTTCTTCATTTACTGCAAGAAAAATACACCGTTTAGGAGTTATTTCACCCGTGTGATATTACCCTGCTTGTCGATATGCCATACCTGCTCGCAGAGTTCATCCGGGTAGTTTTTCAATTCATCGATGGTTAAATGTCCTACCGAATCATACCATTCCTCATCACCGGGAATTCTTTTGATGATGGTGTCGTTATAAACTGTAGATGCCGCCTTTACAAGGATAATGCGGCGCTGTTTCCACCGGGCATACAGTTTTACCGTGGCGTGGTTTACGGTTGTAAGGTTCTTTACCGTATCCTGCGGCTGGTACTCCGTTCCCTGTCCGTCCGTTCTTGTATTCCATCCCATAAAGGTAAATCCCGTCCTTTCCGGCTTCTGCTCCGGAAGAACGACTTCCTCGCCGTACTGCACCTCCATTTTATCAGGAATGTTTCTTGCGGCTGTGCCTGCATTGCCGTCAAATCCGATATAGTAGGTAATCGGTGTCACCGTTTCATCCCAGACGGCATACATAGTCGTATTTTCCTTTAAGACATAATCTGCATTGCATGGGAAGCGTGTTTCGCTCTCCGGGCTGCTTTCGGCCCATGTCGCAAATGCATAGGAATGGGTATAGCCGTCAAGGTCAACGGATTCCTTTACACTTTCGCCAAGCTGTAATTTAAAGCCCTTTACTTCCTGCGGGGCGGCTGCATTGCAGTACACGGTTTTCGTTACCGGCTTTGTGGTATCATTTTCCGTTCCGCCGTTTAATTCATAGGTCAGTGTTACGTCTGCCCGGCACACGGTATAGTAGGTAATGCTGTCCGGAATTTTTAAATGTTCCTCCCCGGACTTTACCTCCATCTTTTCAGCACCTTCCGCGGTGATGTCTGCCCTGCTGTTAAATCCTACTGCCGTAACATCCGACACATTTTCCCATCCGCCATAGGCACTGCACTGTGGCGCATCGATAAGGGCATAGGTGTCGTTGTTATACATGGAGCCTTCCCTCTTATAGGTCTGTGCAAAGTCCACGAATGTCACAGTGATGTCCTTGCGGTACACGGCATAGAGTGTGACGTTTCCGGTGACGGTGTACCGGGGAAGTCCTGTTTCTGAATCACTTTCCGTATTCCATCCGGCATGTTCCCAGCCGTTTTTGTATGCTGCAACGGAAAGGTCGGCATCCGCACCGTAGTAGGTCTTTACGGTTTCCTTATCCGCCGACGTACCGCCATTTGTTCTGTAGTCATAGGTAACGGTGCATACCGTCCTGTCATAATAAAGTCTGACCGTGGTAGTTCCCTTCACCTGTGTCTGCGTGCGGTTTCCATTCTCCTGAATCGTCTTATTTTCATTGAATGAAAGTCCCTTTATTTCACGGACATGGTTTTTATGTACCAGTGTTTCGCCGTAGTACGGTGTTAAAGCTTCTGCCACGGACGGCTTGTCCGGATAGTTTCCTGCCGTATCCATGTAGTAATGTTCCACGGTGACGGTATAACGGTTTCTGTCATAATAGATTTTTAATTTCACATCACCCGTTACCGTTCCCGTATAACCGGGATTCATTTCCTTTGTCTTATCAGGATTTACCGTAAATCCTTCATATTCATTTGCCGCATCAATTAGATTCAACTCACTGCCGTACTTATAAGGCTTCTGTGTCGTTTCATACGGCGTACCAGGATAAGTTCCGTCCATATCCATGAGGTAATGCTCCACGGTGACGGTATATTCATTGGTCTGTGATGCAGAGCATGCCTTTAACGTGACATTTTCTTCCGGCATGACAAATGTTACCGGATTTGATGTCTTTGATGTGCCGTTTCTGAAGGTCAGGCGGGAATCCGTTTCAAATCCTGCAAAACGGTAGGTATACTGCGCAGTCTTTTCACTGAGCGTAACGGATGCCGTTACATTTTCTCCCCAGCGGTATGTACCCTCCCCGCTTTTTGCACTGAAAGCATCGGCATTGTCGTATGTTACTGTTACATTGTAAGTCTGTCTGTAAATATCAACGCTTGTTGTATAGCCTTCTGTCTGGTACTGTCCGCTGACTGTATACTTTACTGCCGCCGGTCTTACCCACTTATCTGTATCAAGGCTGCCAAAATCATAATCGACCGTATCCCCGGTCCTGAAATCCTGATCAAAAATGGTGGAGTATGAAGTCCATGTGCCGTCTGCATTTTCGTAACGCACACGTATCTTCTGGTTAAAAATAAGGTTTTCAGACTGTGTTGTATATTTTGCATACAGCGTTGTATTTCCTGCCGGTGTATATGTATCGCCTGCGCCGCCCACACGGCTTGTCAGTGCCGAATCCAGATACCAGCCGTCGAAAGTATAGCTTACATTCTTTCCGTCAATCTCAACGGAAGCTTTTTCTGCATTTGGAAGCGTAACTGTGCCGTTGGTGTAATCCGCTTTTACGTTTACCGTGCCGCCGTTTGCGGTCAGGTTTTTAAAGCTTAATGCCGGAAGCCAGTAAGATGCTCCATTGAACGTTCTGCCTTCATCAATACCATGTTCCCGGTAATGCAGGATTGCCCACATGGTATCATAGGTATTGTTTGTTGCCCTTAAAAGGTCCGAGTTGCCGTTATAGTATGCCGCCCAGTTCCATGTGCCGACCGACCAGCCGTCCCAGCCTTTCACCTCACCGTGAGTGGTATTGCTGTCCAGCTGTTCATTCCAGCCGTTAAATGTTCCCGGCGCATCGGTGTTTGAACTGTTAATTGCTGCCGTGCCGCCGTTGGTTTCATAGCTTACGGTGTAGGCTCTTTTGGCTTTGAGGAAATTGTAGATTCTGTCGTATTCGTATGTTCTTACTGTATCTGTTGTTTCATTTCCGTTTTCATCAAGAAGCGTACCGCCGTCTGCGTTGTAATCCACCTTGTAATTCGTGCTTGTCCACTCTGCTGATAAGTTGATGGTGTTGTCCCACAGATACCACTGCTGGTTGTCACTGCCGTGATAGCCGCTGATCGTAATGTTAGTTCCGTTATCTGTGCTATATCCCCACAGGTCAAGCACCAGTGAGGAAGAATCCAGTGAAGTACAGTTTCCAAGCTTTGAGCAGATGTAGAAGTATCCGTCCCCTGCCATTTTTAACGTCCACAACTGGTTATCGCCGCCGTGGTATGCATACTGCTG